>CAYWMR010000095.1:0-13010 GCA_964458965.1 uncultured Occallatibacter sp.
TTTACATGCTGCTCATCGCCGCCTTTATTCCCATCATCGCTTTCCTGCACGGCTTTCTCGGCCTGCGCACCATCGTCATGCTCTCGCTCTACCTGGCCGGTTTTGTCGGCGCAATGACCACCGCATGGCTGCTCAAAAGCTCCATCCTCAAGTCCAGCGAAACGCCCTTTATCCTTGAGTTGCCGCAGTACCGCATGCCCACGCTCCAGTCGCTGGCTCTGCGCCTCATCGATCGCGCGCGCATCTTCCTGCGCCAGGCCGGCACCATCATCCTCTGCGTAACCCTGGCGCTCTGGGTATTGGCGCACCTGCCGGTCATTCAGGCTCCCGGCGGCCAAATCTCCGCGCCCCAGCTTGCCGACAGCCTCATCGGTCGCCTTGGCCACTTCATCGAGCCCGCCATTGCACCGCTCGGCTTCAACTGGAAGATCGGCATCGGCCTGCTCTCCAGCGTTCTTGCCCGCGAAGTCATGGTCTCCACCATGGGAACCTTGTACGGCGCAGACCCCGGCACCCAGGCCCTCAGCCTGCAAACCGCCCTGCACCACGACATGACCCTGGGCGGCGCGCTGGCGCTGATGATCTTCTTCGCCTTCGCCATGCAGTGCACCTCAACCATGGCCGTGGTCCGCCGCGAAACCAACAGTTGGATGTGGCCGGCCGTGCAGTTCCTATACATGCTGGTGCTGGCCTATGGCGCCGCCTTCGTGGTTAACCACCTAACCATGGCCATCTTCGGTTAGCGTTCAGCGTCCTCGTCGCGCCTTCCTTCTCTACTGCGACCTGCGCACAATGCGGGGCACCGCCATCAATGTGATTGCAAACAGGAAGATCGAAGCGGCAATAAACTCCAGGTGTCCCAGGCGCAGATCCTCAAACACCAGCTTCACCGCAACCAATGCCAGCGCGATGTAGCCAATGCGAGTCAACTCGATCCGACGCCAATGCGATCCGCTGAACGCCAGCGCAAGAATTGTCAGGCAGATCGTCAACGTGCGCAGAAACGCGAGATGATGCGCGCCGGGATTCACGCTCAAAGCCGCTACCCACATCAGGCCTTCCACCAGCAGCGCCGCAACACCGCCAATCGCCACCAACGCCGTGACAAGATGAAGCGCCTGCTGCTCCCACTCTTCTCCCACGCAGGGCTTCTCCACTGCGTAGCAGATGCCCGCACACACTGTGATTGTGAAAATGATCCATGCGGGCGCGCCCGGCAGCGTTCCCGCCAGCGCGCGGAAGTCATAATCCAATAGTCCGGATGCAATCGCCGCAGCAACCAGAAATGCCAGCCCGTGGAACTCCAGCGTCAGCCGGTGCCAGCGAACTCCAAGACCCACAGCACCAATCGCCGCCGCGCCCAGCCACAACGCCGCGTTCGCCGGCGCAAGACACAATAGGCTGCCGGCCACCAGCAAGGCTGCGCTCCATGTTGAGAACACCCGCTCGTTACGCCGCTCCGGCGCGCTCGCGAAGAAAACAAATACGGCCGCATACCCTGCCGCGGACAATACCAGGCAAAGAATCCCCAGGATCATTGTGCCGCTCCCCGGCATGAAGACCAGCAAACCGCAAGCCCCCAGCAGAAATGCGATCATCGTCTGCATCGTATCGAACGCCGTAATCTGCTGCTTCAGCAAGAGGGTCTTGATTGCCACGCTCATTCCGCAAATCAAGAACAATGCCAGGGCGGGCGCAAGCAGCGCCGCTATCCCGAGCGGCGGGTATTCCGCGCGATCGCTTGGCGGACCGGCATAGATATAGAGAAACGCCGCTATCTCCAGGTCAACGGCGGCGACCACCAGTACCCTCAAGCTCGACCCGTGGTTGCGCAGCGCGGCAAACTCTTGCAGAATCGCCATCGCCAGCAGCGCCGCCAGGAAGGCCGCCATCTCGTGCGTCGCAAGCGACAGCGCAAGCGCAACCACAAGTGCGCTCACCGTGGCCACCCAATTTACCGATGGCTGATTGCGTCTCCATGCCAGCGCGGTGCCCGCATACACAAATACACAAAGCACGCCCGCGCTCACCGTGGCCGGCAGCACTTTGAAGCTCAACGTAAGCTCCCAAAGCATGGGAGCCAGAATCAGCGCCGACGTGCATGCATAGGTGGTGCTGGCAAACCATGTCCCGGCGGGCGTCCGCGCAGCCCAAACCAGCCACAGCATCGCATACGCAATCGCGATGGCCGCCAACCCCATCTTCGGAAGCGACGTCGACTCCGCTATGGCTCGCAGCAGAGAGGCCCCGGCGATGCCCAGCATGGCCTTGCCCACTGTGGCAAACGCTCCACCGGCCTGCCCGCTGCCAGGCGCGTCAACCGGCTGCGCTGCCATCACTGGTTTGGCCTCCAGCGCAAGTCCTTTGGCGAAGACCTCTCCAGGATGCTCCAGCACAAAGACGCGCCGCTCAAGCATTTCCAGTCGCGCCGCGAAGCGGTCTAAAGCATCGGGAAGATCGTCCATCCATTCCACCCGGGCGAGAGCTCTATCGGGAAAAGCTGTCGACTCAATCCGCAGCCACGCCCTCAGGCTCGCTCTTGCCGGGCCACGGAGGAAGCAGCTTTACCAGCGCCCACAAAAAGACCAATGGAAGGATGGTCAGAAAAATTGCCACTAACAAACCTTCGCGCGTAACCAGGCTCATCTTGTAGGTTGTGTATCCAAGAAAACTCTTTGAAAACAACTGGCCGCCAATCACAACGTTCCAGCGCATCGCAAAAATGCCGATCAGCGTCAGGCATCCGGCTACAACGTAGATTCGCTTGCGAACAATCTCCGGCAGCTTCACCACCTGCGTCAAGCCCAGAAGCACAATCGGAGTAAGCGTGCCCATGAATATCTGCAACACGATATGCGAGAAAAAGAGTTGCGTGTGGACCAGAAAATTCAGACTGCGGAACGATTCGTCGGCCTCATACACTCGATGAATCAGATCCAGCATCTCCAGGCTGAAGTCGATGATGAAAATGTAAAACAGGTACATCGCAATCGTGTCCACGCAATGTATGTCGATCAATTGCCTGCGCAGCTTGGTGATCGCCATGTAAAGCACCATCACCCCGGCAATCCCCGACACCATCGCTGAAAAAATGAACACCACCGGCATCAGCGGCGACGACCACCATGGGTTTGCCTTGATCGATCCAAAGATGAATCCAACATATCCATGCAGCAGAAATGCGGATGGAATGCCGATCAGCGTAACAATGTATCCCACCCGGTCGTCGATCTTGAGCGACCGCTCGCTGATGTTATCCGACCCCAGTGTCATGATCTTGTAAATCCACCGCGTGTTTTTGCCGGCCGATTGCGAAAACAGCACGATGTCGCGCCGGTAGTCCAGCCATATCTCCAACACCAGCACTGCCATCAGGTACCAGAGGTACACATACCCGAACATCGCCATGGCCGACGTGCTATGCGGTGTGAAATACATCTCCGGCGAGCGCTCCGGGTGTCCCAGGTGCAACTGCAATGGCAGCGGCGCCACCAGCAGAAACGAAAGCGCCGTAAGCAGCGCCAGCCGGTAAGTCGGCTTAACCGCCTCCACCTTGAATACACGCTCCAGCGACGCCAGAATGAATGCTCCCGCCACCAGCCCGGTAATGAACGGGTACAAGACGATCAGCACGCTCCATTGGAGCCCGGCCTCGTTCGGATAAATAAAGCCCTCAACACCGTTCATAATCCCTCACCCGCTCAGCTCTTAACTGTCATCTGTCATCTGACATCTGTTCTTACCGCACCGATCCATCCAGCCCGTTGTAGTACACCTTCGCGCCCGTCGCCATCTGTGGCTTCAAAATCTGCACGTTGTGCGTCTTCAGAAACTCGTGAATTGGATCCTTGGGATTCTTCAAATCGGCCAGTTGCCGCGCTCCCGTTGGGCACGCTTCGCAGCACGCCGTCGTTAGTCCCTTGGTTATCCGGTGGTAGCAAAGCGTGCACTTATCCGCCACCTGCTTTACCGGATGAATGTAACGGCAGCCATAGGGGCACGCCTGCACGCAGTAAGCGCAGCCCAGGCAGTACTTCTGATCCACCAGCACAACGCCATCCGGGGTCACAAACGTTGCTCCCACCGGGCAAACCTGCGTGCATGGCGAATCCGCGCAGTGATTGCACATCTTGGGCACAAAGAAATACTTCTCTCCGTCTTCAGCGGCAACCGGGAACCCTTCCTTACCCCCGTCCGGAGAGATAACATGAGGGTTGGTCATATCCTCGTCCGACACGTTGTACCGTTCCACCCAGGTGCGGAAGTTACCATCCGGCACATCGTTCTCAGCCTGGCACGCTCTTACGCAGTTACCGCAGCCAATGCACTTGGGGATATCGATCAGCATGCTCCACCAGTGATCGCTCATGGTGTAATTCGGTGAAGCCTCCGGCGTTCCGGCAAGGATGGATTTCCAGGCCACCGCCGCTGCCGGCAAAAGAATCAGTATCCTGCGCCGCGATAAATTCATTTCGCGCCTCCCGCGTCCATGCCTGGGTTATGTGGCTTGTGGCAGGTGTCGCACGCCAGCCCCTGAGAGTGGCTTGCCGGCTCCACTTGCGGAAACCCCTTGGGCTTGGCCGCGCTCGCCGTATGGCATTGCGCGCAAAGCACCGTTGTATCCGGCAGTACCGGCTTCACCGTTGACGGATCGTCGGCGGTTGCATGCTTCTCCTGCGCCCCGTGGCATGCTTCGCAGTTCACGTGAGCATGCTTACCCTTCGCCTTCGCATCCGCCACATCCGAGTGACAAGTCTCACATGTGTCGTGGCCGGCATATTTGATTGGATGAGCGGCAATCTCTCCTATCGATGCCCCGCGATAATGCCCGTACTGGCCAAAGCTTCTGGGGACAACAAAGTGCCGCACCACCAGAAAAACCAGAAACGCGAGGACAAAGAGACCCGCAAACCGGAAGAGATGTCCTGCATCTTTAAAAGCGCTCATCAAGCCCCATTTCCCTGACGCCAATTCAAGGAGGTTCCACAGATTCCACCAATGTGATTTGGAACACTCCGTAGGTCTGACCGTACAGGAGCGTCTCTCATGCCTGTATGTGAGACACATCACAAGTCAAAGTGATCGCGGCCCATGCGGCAGCCTCAAGCGGAGAATTCGGCGAATCGTTCATACACGCCGTGGCCCGATTCGTAATCGCCATCTCGAACAATTTCCAGAAAAGTCTGCGGATCGCAATCCCCTGTTGACGACCGCACACCCTGCCGCTATCATCGCTACCTTACCAGGTAGTTTTTCCCTGAACTAAATCTTCCGGTTCCAATAGCATCCAGCAAAAACCATTGAAGGAGTTCTGAAGATGCCGGCTCCACGAAACCTCGCCTCCCTCGCCTTTCTCGCTCTCGCCGCGCTTCTCCCCGCGCAAACGCCCCCCACCGCCTACACCATCACGCAAGCGCTCCAGGGCCCCACTCCCGGAACCCAGACCATCTATCGCAACGGCACGCAGGCCCTCATCGATACAAAACAACCGGCCCAGCCGGACGGCACCCCAGCCCACCGCTCAATCGGCTTTTACGACCTGAAAACGGGCGTCTCGCTTAGCTGGGATCCCAACGCCAAGCCCATCAACTGCAGCGCCGGACACTTCTCCGGAGACTGGGGCGATCCCTTCGATGCAACCAAGGAAATCAACGACGGCATCGCCCAGGGCAAATTCAAGCCCGCCGGCGCTGAGAGCGTCAACGGTATCCAAACCAGTGTCTATACCGGCTCCGATCAGGGAATGAACATCAAGGCCTGGCTCGATAAAAAGGACAACCTGCTCATCAAAGCCGGCTTCGGAGCTCCCGGCGCGCCACTCACTTATATGGTCGACATCCGCAGCGTCTCGCTCGCCCCGCCGCCGGCATCCGTCTTCGCCCTGCCCCCGGCCTGCGTAGGCGTAAAACCGCCTCCCACCCCAGCCGAACTCATCGCCGCCGAAACCGGCGACGACGCCGCTAACTACGTCAACGACTATGGCCCCGGCTCCAAAAACTCCTGTTCCATCATCATTCGTGTAGTCGCCGCCAAAACCATGGCCCCCGTCACGCGCCGCTGGCAGGCCGCCATCGACACCACCTTCGACGAGGCCAACCCGCCCGCCTACACTTTTGGAGTGGGCGATGACGGAACCTCCACTTTTTCCGGCGGCCACATTCACGAAATCACCAGCCAGATCCACAACGACATGCTCCGCATCGACAATCCGCCCCAGGCATTCAACCTGGCCTTGAACGTCGTGCAACCCCATCGCGGAACCGCCGACACCACCATCTACCGCCAGTGCTTCGCCCCCGTCACCATGCTCTACTACATCATGAAGGACCCCAACGACATCGGCGCAGGCGCCGATTTCCTCTACGCCAAAGCCGGCAAAAACGCCGCCGTTCCCGCAAAATAACAAATCCCCCGGGCCAACAACCCGGGGGACCCTTCACTCGTTCACTTCTTCACTAATTCACTTTTTCACTATCTCACTTCTTCACTAATTCACTTCTTCACTTGTTCACTGTTTCACCCGTCTCACTGCACCGTAATCTCCACGTCGAAGTCCGCCCCCGCCGGCTTCACCTTCACCCAGATCACAACCTTATGCCCCAGTTGCGCGTCCGGGTCCGCTGTGCCCTGCACCCAATTCCCAAATTTATCCGCAGCCGCCGCCGATCCCTTGGTCACCCGATACCCGTGCAGGTCGAGCAGCTTCTCATAAAACGTCTCGATATCTCCCCGCGGTGGCGCAGCCTCAAACGTGCTCTTAAGATGCCCGTACTCCCCCCGCGTCGCAAGCTTGGCGCCATCCACCCGCACCAGCCACGACGGCCAGACAATCCCCGCCAGCACCGCATCCGGATAAACCGGCTTGTCGAACTTCTTCATCCCGGTGGTCTCCTTCGACGGCCCCGTCTCATGCGCCGGAAGCTGAACCAGCCGTTCGTCCAATGCCGTCTTCGGCGAGCAGGTCACCTTCACTTCAGTTTCCGCATTGCGAGCACGAATCGAGATCGCCAGGTCACACTCCGCAGCGGCCACGCGGACAAAAAATCCATCCCCCGTATCGTTGGGCTTGAACGCCAATCCCCTTTGCATAACCAGTCTTCGGTAATGCCCCAGCACCTCCGAAACCGGCGCATCCACCGTGTAGGCAGTCTCCGCGCCGCTCGCTGTCTGCCGGCTCTCTGCCGTCATGCCAGGATAAGGAACCAGCCACGCGGGCATCTCCAGCGCACCTTGTGCCCCGCACATCGCGCCGGCACACTCCACCAGAAGTACGCAAATCAGCAAACGCCTCATCCGCATCAGTAGCCCCGCTTGACACTATAATCATGCGTCGAAAACCGCATCGATACGGTGATCGGTCCATTCAGCACCGTCCGGTCACACGAGATCTCAATCCGCGTATAAGCTCCCGGAAACCCATCCGGATAGTTATAGCCCTCAACCTGTGCCATCGCGTTCTGCTGCACCCCGGTGAATGTGTGCCCGGTTGCCAATTCGGCCCTGGGCCGATACCCATGATCTTTCAGCAAATTCCGATAAAAATCGAAGATCTCGGTCATCGGCACTGTGGTTGTGTACTTCTCCTTCATGTAGGCAAAGTGCGCGGGATCAACGCCGCTCGTCGGCTTGAGCGCCGCGCCCCGCACATGCGTCAGCCAATCCGGCCACACCAGAGGAGGAGCCGGCATATCGTGCTTATCTTTCCTCAGATTGAACTTCTCCGGCGGATACTCCTCCTGATGCTGACGAATCCGTTCCTGCCACGCCGCTTGAGCCTGTGCCTTCGAGTCGCCCTTCAGTATCTCGACCTTTCCCGCGGGCGGCGCAGCCACAGCATCCACCTTTGCTGTGCAGCTCACCTTTGCATAAGTCCCCTCAGCCCGGCTGCGAATCAAAATCAGCAGATCGCACTCCTTTGCCGCGACACGAATCGACGTCCCCATCCCGTCCGGATTGGGCTGAAAGGCCAGCCCCTGCGCCTCAAACAGCTTGCGATAGTGGGCCACAACCTCCGCCGGCTGCGCATCCACGGTATAGCTGGCTTCGGCGGAAGAGTCACCCGCCTGCACGGTTGCATTAGCGCCCGGATAATTCTCCAGCCAAGACGGCATGGAGAAAGGCGCCTGCGAGAACGCCGCAGTCAGCGCCAAAAGGAGAATTGTCACCGCGGCCAGAAAGCGAGACTTGGACAAGGGAGGAACTCCTGCGCGTTGGCTGTTCCGGCAAATCTACAACGTTCCTTGCCGCTTCGCAAGCATGAGTCCACCAGCCCAGTTCGAAATTTGGATGTTGATATCGACCGTACCTTAACGATGCGAGCGCCAGCCCCGCACACCATGCGCAAAAGCGATACGCCACCGTGTTGCAGCGCCGTGTCCAGATCGCCGGTCATGCGACCGGACCTACACCGTAACGGCAGTCACACGATTCCTACCCTCGGCCTTCGACCGATAAAGGGCCTTGTCCGCAGCCTTTATCAGGACATCCGGGGTGATGTCGGCAAGCACACGCCCGCTGGCAATCCCAACGCTCAAAGTGACGCATGACGCCACGGAAGACGAGGGGTGGACGACCCCGGCCTCCTCCATCGCGCTCCGCAACCGTTCGGCCTGAGCCTCTCCAAACTCTGGTCCGCAATCCGGAAGAATCACGGCGAATTCCTCGCCGCCGTATCGCGCGGGAAGTTCGCCTGGGCGCCGGAACGTTGTCTTCAACACACCCGCTACTCGCTGCAAACACTCGTCCCCTTGCTGGTGTCCCAACGCGTCGTTGTACCCTTTGAAGAAGTCCACGTCTGCAATCAACAGGGATATCTCGCCATTGTGGCGGCGGGACCGACGAATCTCGTGATCCAGCGTCACAACGAAATGCCGGCGATTCGCGAGTCCGGTCAAAGAGTCCTCGAATGCCTGTTCCTGCAAAAGCTCATTCAGCCGTTCGAGTTCGGCTGTATGTTCGCCGAGGCAGCGCTTGAGTTCTTCACGCTCCCCTTCTTCATGCTTGCGGCCGCTAATGTCACGGACGATGACGACCATGCCGGTGGGCGATCCTTCCGTGTCCCGCATGAAGTCGCTGTTTACTCCGATATCGAAGGTGCTTCCATCAACACGCAGCCCATGGTATTCATTCGCGGAGGTCGCCGTGCCCTGACGCTTCAAGGCGATTTGGGACAATGCTCGAGCGCGATCCTCCGGGGCTATGAAATCGAGAAGCGAACGCCCCAGAAAATCTTTCTCCCCAACACCTCGGAACATCGACAGGGCAACCGGAGAAACAAAGACGATACGACCTTCGCGGTCTGTGATTGTGATGTTGTCGGGAGAGGCATGAATGATCGATCGATAAAGCCCCTTGCTTTTCCGCAGTGCCTCCGCAACAATCTTATGCCGCGCAATCTCTCGCTCAAGTTCTCTATTTACTGCTTCCAAATTGTCATTCACTGACGAGAGCTGCCTGGTTCGTTCATCGACCAATTTCTCCAGGGACTCATTGCGCTCTGCCAACTCCTTCAACGGGTAGATTTCCCCCGTGCTCACCAAGCGGTAGGGAATTGAATAACTGCAATGGGAGATTTTCCAGCCCGCAGTTTCCTTGCGGAAGATGAGCACCAGGCGGGCCGTCTCGCGTGAGAAGATCTCGTCCTTGATTGGCAGGTGAATGTTAATACAGGCGGTCGCGACGGCGATATTACCAGCCAGTAACTGGATCGCCATGTCCTTGACTTCGATACGAATCGGATCTTTTACCTGGACAAAATCCTGGCGTGTAATAGCGATCCATTCTTCCTTGTGTTTTACCAGGAAGTCCCCGCCACCGGTAAAGCCGGAAAAGTTCTCGCTGAATTCCGCGGTCAGCAGGTCATCCCGGGATGAGTACATCCGCAAATAGTCCTCGAAAAGTTGTCGGAGGGTCTGCTCGTCGGGCAAATTATCTGCGTCGTTCGCCTTCCGGAGCAACGCGCCTTCTTGCGTTTCCAACTCGATCTTTTGCACGGATAGATCGCGAGACATATGCCGAATAACTTCGAGTGACAAATCCTCCAGGGACTCTCTGGAATGGAGCGCTTTCTCCGCGGCAATCTCTACAATTTGTGGGCGCGGAGTCTTCCCAAGGCTTTTTGAATGGGTGGTGATTTGAGTCTCGCCGGCATTCTTGGGCTTCATGGTTGCCTGCCCGGTCACTTGAAGAGGTCCTTAAGATTCGCTGGTTGATCCATTTACTATCAGGTGACCCTTACCTCATCGGCAAAAAACGCAATTGATATAGCACCATCAGCTCAAAAGCGGTGTGTATGACTTTCCCACGGGCATAAATCGAAAACAGGGCTATTTGCCTTCACGCAACCCATCCAAGGCGATGTGAGCCCTCTGATTTATATTCACCCTATCCGTTAGAGATATGTCGACCCCGGTTAAATCTGCCTCCAGTTCCCGATTTCCCCGCGCCCCGCTGGCAGCCACTCGTGCATTCCCGGCGAGCCGTCCTGCTGCGGTCCTTCTTCTTCTCGCCGCGTCATTTATTGCCTCACCACCCTCGCTCCAGTCCCAGCAGCCCATCTCCCTCGCGGAAGCAGCCCAGCGCGGCCAAACCATCTTCGATCAATCCGCCGTAACCGGCATGGTGCTGGCCATCGTCCGCAACCACGAAGTCCTCATCAAGGGCTACGGCGAAACCGCTCCCGGCACCGGCCGCGCCCCAGACTCCAACTCCGAAGTCCGTCTCTGCTCCATCTCCAAAGTCTTCACCGCCGACCTGCTCACCAAGCTCGTCGCCGAAAGCAAGCTCTCCGTAACCGATCCCCTCCAGAAATACGCCCCTCCGCAAAGCAAAGTCCCCGAGGGCCCCACCGCAACCGACATCACGCTGCTCGATCTGGCCACCCACACCTCTGGCCTGCCGCGCGAAGTCAGCTCCTATCCGCCCAAAGCGCCCCACTTCACCTTTCCCAATCACGCTTATCGCTGGGCCTGGCTGCCAAAGCAGAAGCTCGCATCCGCCCCCGGCACTGCGGCGCTCTATTCCAACATCGGCTTTGACTTGCTCGGCGACGCCCTGGCCTCCGCCGCCAACACCAGCTACGCCAGCCTGCTGCATGACCGTCTTCTCCAGCCGCTCAACATGTGGGATACCACGCTTGTCCCCTCCTCCGATCAATGCGCCCGCCTGCTCCAGCCCATAAAGGACGAGGGCCCCTGCACCGACACCCAACCCTCGGGTCCAAGCGGCGGCATCTATTCCACCGCGTCCGACATGGTCAAGCTCCTTCAATACCTGCTGCGTCTTCCCGGCTCACCTGAGGCGCCCGCAGCCGATCTCGCCGTCTACCTCAAGCCCGATCAACTCAAATCCGTTCAGGGCCTGAGCCACGCCGGCGACCCCACCGGCATCGGTCTGGCATGGGTTCAGCTAGGCGACCCCACCACCTCCTCGGCGATCCTCGAGAAAACCGGCGGCGGCGCGGGCTTTACCACCTACATCGCCCTCAGCCCCACCCGCCAAACCGGCGTCTTCCTCGCCGCCACCTGGGGCAAAGGCGATCCAAAAGTCGGCTTCTTCCAGGAGTCCAACAACCTTCTCGCGGCACTGACCAACGTTCCCCCGCTCCCGCCCAAAGTCCGCGTCGCCCGGCCAGCCGCCAGGCGTCCCCTTCCCCATCGGCGCAAGAAAGCGATCCGCTCAACCCCGCAACCAGCCAACTGAGGCGTCCTCTGCACCCTTGTATCCTCCGCAGGTTCGAGGTAAGATCGTCTTACCATGCAGACGCGCGTATCGTCGAAGGGTCAAATCGTTCTCCCGGCCCCGCTTCGGCGGAGGCTCGGTATTCATGCCGGCGATCCGCTCGACATCGCCATCGAGCAAAATCGCATTGTGCTTACGCCGCCCAGCAAGCCAAAATACGAAGCCCGTATCATCGAAGATCCAATCACCGGCTATCCTGTGATTGACGTTGGCCCCGATGCCCCAATCCTCACCAGCGAGATGGTCCGTGAGCTGCTCGTCGACTTTCCATGAGATATCTGCTCGACGTGAACGCACTCATCGCCTACGGGTTTCGGCGACACAGTTTTCATGGCCAGGTAGGTGCCTGGATGCGTTCCAGAAACAGTGACCACTTTCTTACTTGTTCAATCACCGAACTTGGCTTCGTTCGCATTCTCGGGAATATTCGGACGTACGGCATGGATGTGACCCGGGCAAAAGCATTGCTGCTGGCTCTGAAGACTAACAGTGCCATGCCGTTTGATTTCCTCGCAGATGCAAACGATGTGAACTCGCTTCCACCCTGGGTCAAGACTCCCCTGCAAGTCACCGACGGCCATCTTCTACAACTCGCCAGAACCAACAACGCCGTCCTCGCAACCTTGGACAAAGGAATCCCCGGAGCCATTCTCATCCCATAGAACCCCGCGCCAACCCACCCCAAAATCCCAAATATGAGAAACTAGAAGAGCCAAAGTCCTCAAGACAGGATCGGGTGCCCCAGGTCTCGATTTTGAGACCTGGGATCGCAAGCAGCGCGCCCAACAGAACCAATCTAACCTCAATCCGGCCCGCCCGCGCCGCCAACCAACTGCGGCCCATACATAGGAACCCGACCACCCATGCTAAGCACCAGCAACGTCACCATGCGCTACGGCTCAAAGGTCCTCTTTGAAGAGGTAAGCGTCAGCTTTGTCCAGGGCCGCCGCTACGGACTCACCGGCCCCAACGGCTCCGGCAAATCCACCTTCATGAAGATCCTTACCGGCGAGCTCGAAGCACAAAAGGGCACCGTAGTCCGCCCCCGCAAATTCGGCGTCCTCCGCCAGGATCAGTTCGCCTTCGATGCCTATCGCGTCATCGACACAGTGATCATGGGGAACAAGCCTCTCTGGGCAGCCCTTGAAGAGCGCGACCGCATCTACGAGAAACCTGAAATGACCGACGAAGATGGAATGCGTCTCGGCGAGCTGGAAGGCACCATCGGCGACGAAGACGGCTACACCGCCGAAGCCGACGCCGCCATTCTT
>CAYWMR010000096.1:0-12939 GCA_964458965.1 uncultured Occallatibacter sp.
AAGTCCGAACTCCGCAGGGCAGTGTGCCGGATAACGTCCGGGACGTGGGCTTCAAAACCCACGGACGGCCAGTGCCACAGAAAAGATACCGCCTCGGCTACCCCTCCCCGCTTCTTCGGATCCGGTCGGAGGGCCACCCTGGAAACGCAATACCCGAGTTGGCCCGGCTTGCCGGGTACGCCCGCCGTTGCGGAAACTCCAGCGCCGGGGTAAGGGTGAAATGGTGCGGTAAGAGCGCACCGCTCCGGCGGTAACGCCGGGGGCAGGGTAAACCCCACACGGAGCAAGACCAAATAGGGAGGGAAGCGTTTGCATCGAGTCATGCAGCGCTGCGCATCGGCCCGATGCGCCCAGGCGGCTCAAGCAAGTGCCGAAACCTCCGGGTAGGTCGCTGATGAACGTCCGCGGCAACGCGGCGTCTAGAGGAATGACCGCACACGACAGAATTCGGCTTACAGGTCCTTTTGCCGAATTTGCATGCAGCACCAAAACGACAGCCCCGGCCGGAACCCACCCAGCCGGGGCTGACCATTTTCACCTGGACGAACAACCGGGCCCTGCTGGATGCACAACCCTAATCGAGCCTTTCGAGCGGGGCCAGATCAAGATCCTTTTCAGGGGCGCCTTCTTCAACGATCAATGGGAGTGAGGTCAAGCCGCCAGGCTCGGGGGCGTTGTCGGCCTCATCGTCCCCGGTCTCTAATTTCTTCGATAATTCGAGGTCTGCGATGCGGTTGAGGACGACGCGCTTCAGCTCGGAGATGGAATGCTCCCCAGAGTCAGGGTCTTCCGCCTGCTCCAGTTTCTGCAGCGTTACGCGGAGCGATTCGAGGCTTTTAGGGGTAGGCCGACGGGTCATCAAGTGTTCCCTATGCCTTGGATGACGATTTCGGGGTCAAAGGAGGTCTGGACTGCCGAAATTAGCCCCAAGGCGGCAGCCGCGCCTGGTTGCAGCAACGGCTGACTCCGTTCCGTTACCATCAACCCATGCTCCGCGTAAAGCTTCTCGACCCCGCCGCCCGCGCCCCAGTCGTTGCCCACCCTGGCGAAGATCTGGGCTACGACCTGTTCGCCCTGGAAGCCACAACGCTCGGCCCGCGCGCCACGATAAGGGTTCGCAGCGGCATAGCCGTCGAGGCTCGTCACCCAGCTACCGGTGCGCCGCTCGGCCTGTTGGTTCGCGACCGTTCATCCATGGCTGCCAGGGGCATCGCCACCACCGGCGGAGTGATAGACGCCGGCTACCGTGGCGAAATCCTGGTGCTGATGACCAACCTGGGCGACGCCCCAATCGAGCTCAAGGCCGGCGAAAAAATCGCCCAGATGATTCCCGTTCCTGTTCTCACCGGCCCCGTCCAGGAAGTAGAGACGCTGGAAGACTCCGCCCGCGCGGAAAAAGGCTTTGGCAGTTCGGGACAGTGAAGGGCGCAAGTGAAAAAATGAATAAGTGAACGAGTGAAATGAAGGCCGAACATCGAGGCAGCCTTTGAAACCCGCTGCGGAGTTTTCTATTTACAACTGTTGGAACGGGGCACAGAGTTTGGGGCGACTCGAACCCGGTTCATTCCAGCCGTCCTTCTGTGTCCACGATTCACTCGCTCACTTCTTCACTTCTTCACTTGTTCACTCGTTCACTCGCTCTACGGATTCCCCAGCCCATCGTTCTTGTGATAGTTCGGATACGCCGGCACCGGAATCTCAGGGACCGGATTCGCCTTCAGCTCGTCCAGAACCAGTTTCACGCCGGTTTCCAGTTGCAGGTCGTGACCCGCTGCCACATCCCTGGGCAGTTCCTCCACCGGCAAATCGGGGGTAATGCCGCGGTTCTCAACCTCCCATTCGCCGTTCAGGCCGTAGATGGCGTAGCGGGGCGCCGTCACTGAGCCGCCGTCGAGCAGCGAAGGGTAGCCGCCGATGCCCACCAGTCCGCCCCAGGTGCGCGTGCCCACCAGCTTGCCAATGCCTGCCTTGCGGAAATACCAGGGCATGGCGTCACCGCCGGAGCCGGAGTTCTGGTTGATGAGCATAACCTTGGGCCCGAAGATTGCGCCCACCGGGTCGTGAATCTGCTTGCCGTCCCGCTCACTGGCCCCGGAAAGCGGAATGCGCTTCAGCACATCCACGATGTAGTCGGCAATCAGGCCACCCTCGTTGTAGCGCTCGTCCAGAACCAGCCCCTGCTTGTCGAGCTGCGAGTAGAAATAGCGGTTGAAGTTGGTATAGCCCGCGCCCCCGGTGTTGGGCATATAAACGTATGCCACCTTGCCTCCGGAGAGAGAGTCAACCTTGCGGCGGTTGGCTTCGATCCAGTCCAGATTGCGCAGCCCATCCTCGTCGGCGATGGGGACAACAGTGACTTCGCGCGAGTCCTTTTCGTTATAGGCGATGTGGAGCACGGTCTGCTTGCCCGCCGTGCCATCGAAGAACTCGTAGAGATTATCTGTGGCATGCAGCTCACGCCCGTTCACGGCAAGCAGATAAGCTCCCACGTGGACGTAGACGCCAGGCAGCGTGAGCGGAGACACGAGGCCTGGGGTCCAGTTTTGCCCGCCGAGGATTTTGGCGATCCGGTAGCGTCCGTGCTCGACCTTGAAGTCTGCGCCCAGCAAGCCGGTCTTCGGTGAATTGTCGGGCGGGTGCGGTCCATCCAGGAACATGTGGCCGACAGTGATTTCACCCAGCATCTCGGTGGAGAGATAGGTGAACTCCGATCGTGAGGCCAGCCCGTCAAGGTACGGCTTATACTTCGCTTCGATTTTGGGAATGCTTAACCCGTGAATATGCGGATCGTAGAGGAAGTCGCGCTCAATCCGCCAGGTTTCGTAGAACATCTGCTTCCACTCGGCACGCGGGTCGACGACCGTTTCAAGCCCGCTGAGATTCAGCGCCTTGCCGGGACTGTTCTCACCCGGCTTCAGATCGTCTGCCGCTGCCACAGTCCACACCTTGCCGCGGGCATAGAGCACCTTGGCGCCATCTGCGGAAACGATGAACTCGTCCACGGTGTTGAGCACTGCTTCCGGCTCGCGTTTTTCAAGCGTGAACCGCCAAACGGCTCGAATGCCTGGTTCGTTCTCTCGATTCGAAGCCCGGCCCACGGGCGAGCCCTCATCCAGATAAATCACCCCTGCCTTGCCTGCCTGAATCCCGCTATAGTTTCGCGGCGGAACCGGCAGAGCCAGAATTCTGTTCCCAATCCCCTCCAGATCCACCTTCACCGTAACCGGCTTGTCGCTATCGTCTTTGCCCTGGTCGTCTCCGGTTTCCTTGTCCTTTTCTTTTTCCTTGTCCTTGGCGTCGGCCTTTGGCGCATCCGTGGATTCTATCCTCGTTCCGACAAGTGGCCTCTTGTCCTTCACCTCTTCCTTCACTTTTTCGTCGTCACTCTCCGGAGGCACCGGCGAGGAGCCGTACTTGCCGAGAACCGCAACGTAGGCCGCGCTGGTCTGCGCCCGGTCAAACGAAGAGAGATCAATGCCCGCGCGCGATGGACCGTCGTCTGTCGAGGCAAGGAAATAAAGATACTTGCCGCCCGCGTCGAATGCCGGGTCGGTGGCGTCGCTCATCCCATCCGTCACCTGGGTCGCCTTGTGCGTCTCCAGCGAGTAGAGAAAGATGGCGCGCAGATGGTTGTCGAGGTCGCGCTCATAGGCCATCCACTTCGAATCGGGCGACCACACCTCGCTGAATTCGGTGACGAAGCCGCCGTAAATCGCCTTATCCACAAGCACCGGCTTGCCCGACGGCACATCCACATACCACAGCCTCCCGTGCTTGTCCGAGTATGCGATGCGCTTGGAGTCCGGCGACCACGTTGGACTATAGAAGAAGCTCGGCTCCGGCCCCAGGTCGATGACCGTGGGCGGCTTGAAGCCGGTCTGGTCGCGCAGGTAGAGCTGGTACTCTCCCGATGCGTCGGAGAAATACGCAATCGTCTTGCCGTCGGGGCTCCAATCCGGGTCCCGTTCGGCTGCGCCGGGGGTGTTGGTGAGGTTGCGAGTGTCGCCCTTTTCGCCAGGAACAGTAAATATCTCGCCGTGAGCCTCAAAAACTGCTCGCGCGCCGGTGGGCGACAGCGCCGCGTTTTGAATCTCGTCCGGGGTTAGGGTCACGAGGTGGGGCGCAAGGTTAGCCAGCTCGCCATGAATCTGGATCGAAACCGTCCTGTCCGAATTGGTTGCCGTATCCAGCAAATGAATCGATCCGAACTGCTCATAGACCAATCCGCCCGGACCGGCCTGCGCCGACTTCAGGTCAAAGCCTGTATTGGGAACCACCTGGCTCACTTGCTTGGAATCAACGCCGTAGCGGAAAAGCGAAACCGGCCCATTGCGGTCGGAGAGAAAATAGATTTGATTCCCCACCCACAACGGGTTCGAGTCGTTCGAGTTCTCGCGCGGCACCTTTACCAGGTCCAGCGTCTTCAGGTTCACAATCCAGATGGGGGTGGTCTGGCCACCCGCGTAGCGTTTCCACGCCTCCTGCCACACGGTCAGCGGCTCGTAGGCCAGCGATTGGCCGTCGGGAGACAACGATCCCTCGTAGCCCGAAGGCAAAGGCAGAGGTTCTGGAACGCCGGAGCCATCCGCGTGCACCAGGTAGAGCCTGAAGTAATGGCGGAAACTGGATGCCATGCTGCTGATGAGTACGCTTTTGCCGTCCGGCGACCAGCCCAGGGCGTAGCTGCCGCTGGGGTGCCAGGTGATGCGCCTCGGAACGCCGCCCGAAGCCGGAATCACGTAGACGTCGATGTTGCCGTGCAGGTGCGCAGAGTAGGCAATCGAGCTGCCATCAGGGGAAAAGAACGGCCCTTCCTTTACCTGTCCGTTCGATGTGAGCCGCTCCGCGTCGCCGCCCTGTCTGCTGACGGTCCAAATGTCGTCCGCGTAGAGGAAAGCGATCTTGTCCTGGCTGAGCGATGGAGTGGTCAACAGCAGCGGTGGCTGGGATGTTTGCCCGCAAACAACCACAGAGAGAACGGCAGCGAGCGCCAGCAGCAGAAGCGCCGGGCGCAGGCAGATACGAGTCATCGAGCCTCCGGTAAGCATGAATTGGACCATTTTGAATCGCATATCGAATACAAGGTCAAGAATATCCGTCCCAACCATGCTACGACGGGCCGTCCGCTCGAGGTTGGGGAAAATGTCACCCGAACACCTGTTTTGCGCTGGAATTCACCCCTGGGCTGAAATCGCCGCTGGAACCATTTCAGGAGTCTTTGCGTATTCCTGAATCGAGAGAGTCAAAACAGGCCTTTCAAACGTCGGCACTTAATGCGGATGGTACGGCTTTTTGTGTATTGACCAGCTTGGGTTTGCCCCTAAAATGGGAAAACCGGAGCAAGTCTCAATCTCATGTGACCTTCCGCACCGGCGGGGTGGCCGCTTGGCCTTTGCCCCCGGCAGTGCTCGTTTTTTGCCGGGGGCCCCGGCTTTTCCTGACTTGGCCGTGCGCCGGCGCGGGGTGGATGATCGCCGCCGGGAAGTTGTTTGCACAGCCAATGGCGCGAGGGTGCGTACACTGGAAGTACCGTGCGCGCGAATCAAGTGCACCGTCAAACGGATAGAGACCGGCACAATACTCAATGCCGGCCCTTGAGAGGGATGCGGGACTATGCTGCTCAGTGAGGCGTTCAAACTCGCGCTACAATCCCTGTGGGGCAACAAGCTGCGCACCATCCTCACGCTCATTGGAGTGGTGATGGGCGTGGCCTCCGTCATCATGGTCATCACGCTGGTGCAGGGCGCCAAGAAATATATCAGCACCAAGCTCTCAGGCTATGGAGCGGATGTTTTCACAGTGACCCGCATGTCCAGCGTCATCTTTAGTGCCGACGACTACTTCCGCTATCAGAAACGCAAGATTCTGCACATTGAGGACTACCAGGCCATCCGCGACAACTGCGCCGAGTGCAGCGAAGTGGGCGCGCTGCTGGCTAAGTCGACCAATGTGGTGGTCAACGGCAAGTCCAGCAACAACACTGAGGTGCGCGGCTACACCTGGACCATGGTCTCTCTCAATAACATCGATATCGCCCTGGGCCGCGGTTTTACCCCCGCCGACGAGGACAAAGGAACACACGCCGCCATCATTGGCTATGACATTGTGGACAACCTGCTCGGCGAGGGCGACCCCATTGGCAGGGAGATACGCGTGGATGGAATCCCATACACGGTGGTAGGCGTTGGAGACCGCCAGGGCAAGACCTTCGGCCAGTCTCAGGACAACTGGGTGGCTGTGCCCATTTCCACCTACCAGCAAACCTATGGCTACAACGATTCGGTCGACATCTATGCCCGCGCCACCGGCGGGGCAGCAGTAATGGAACGCGCCAAGGACGAGGTGCGGGTGCTGATGCGCAGCCGGCGCCACAATGCCGCCGGCACACCAGACGATTTCGAGATTGAGACCAACGACACATTTCTCGACATCGCCAATCAACTGCTGGGGCTATTTGCCTGGGTGGTGCTGGGCATAGCCTCCATCTCGCTGGTGGTAGGCGGCGTTGTCATCATGAACATCATGCTGGTCAGCGTCACCGAGCGTACCCGCGAAATAGGCGTCCGAAAGGCTTTGGGCGCGCGCCAGCAGGATATTCTTCTGCAGTTTCTTATCGAGAGCGGGTTGATGGCCCTGCTTGGCGGCGCATTCGGTGTAGCCATCGGCGTGGGCATCGGCAAGCTCTTCACCATCTTTGTCGGCCTGCCCTCAAGCGCTCCCATCTGGGCTGTCTTGCTGGGTCTTTTTATGGCCACCTCGGTAGGAATCTTCTTCGGTGTGTACCCAGCCAGCAAGGCCGCCAAGCTGGACCCTGTAACTGCGCTTAGGGCGGAAATGTGAGAAGAGCAGTGGTTAGTGGACAGTGAACAGTGAACAGCGCCTGGGCAAATGAGGATTCATTGACAAGAGTAGGAACTGACAACGGAGTGCAATCGTTTCGTGATTTGATTGTCTGGCAAAGAGCGATGCAACTTACCGTTGCAATCTATCGCCTTACCAAGGATTTTCCGCGCGAAGAACTGTATGGTCTGACTGGTCAAATCAGGAGGTCCGCAGTTTCAGTGCCCAGCAATATTGCCGAGGGACAAGGAAGACTCAATACCGGAGAATTTCGCCAGTTTCTCGGAATCGCTCGTGGTTCGACATGTGAATTGCAAACTCAACTGGAGATCGCCCGCGCGCTGCATTTTGGCGATCTCAAACTGATAGGCGAAGCGGAGGGCTTAGCCAGCCAAGTCGGGAAGATGATTTTCGCCATCCTCCATTCACTCAGCGATTAACTGTTCACTGTTCACTGTCCACTGTTCACTGGAGCTTTTATGGCGCAAGGACAAACCCGCGAATCCGTCAAGATGGCCTTTGAAACCTTGAGGACAAACAAGCTGCGCTCCGGGCTTACTGTTCTCGGCATCGTCATCGGCGTCACTACCGTGATCACCATGTCTTCGGTCATCAACGGGCTCAACAACCGCGTCACCGACTGGGTCAGCTCTCTCGGGTCCAACGTGTTCTGGGTCTTTCATATGCCCGTCATCGGTGTTCGCCCCACCATGGAGCAATTGGCGCGCAAAAAACTGACCTTCGATGACGTTGTAGCTCTGCGCGCACTTCCTCATGTGGTTGCCGCCGACGGCGGGCATCAGCACGTGAAGGCTCAGTTTCGCGTGGGTGACGTCGCCGTGAAATACAACGGCAAGAAAGTTGCGGGGACCATTCTGTCGGGCTCCACCGTGCAGGTGGCGGATGTGATGGACCTGACCTTCATTCAGGGCCGCATGTTTACCGACGACGAAGATCAGCGAGCTTCGCACGTTGTCGTACTTGGCCACGACACCTGGGAGGAGCTCTTCGGCGATCAACCGGCCGTCGGCAAGGAAGTCAACATCGAGACCGGCCTGTACACCGTCATTGGCGTACTCGACAAGCGCAAACAGCCCTTCGGCGGCGGCAAAAATCCCAACGACAACGCCGTCTTCTTTCCGTTGAACACTTTTCACAACCTGCATCCGGAAGACAAGGACATGTGGATCAGTGTCAAGTACGACGATCCTAAAAACAAGGCGCTGGTTGAGGAAGAGATCCGCGAATTGCTCCGCATCCGCCGCAAGGTCAAAGTCCAGGCCGACGACGACTTTGAGATCTTCGGCCCCGACTCGATCTCCAAGTTATGGGACCAGCTTACCGGCGGCTTGGTGCTGTTCATGATCGCCGTCTCCAGCGTCGGACTGATGGTGGGCGGCGTGGGCGTTATGAACATTATGCTGGTGGCGGTTACTGAGCGCACCCGCGAAATCGGCATCCGCAAGGCCATTGGAGCAACCAAACGGACCATCCTCACGCAGTTCACCACCGAAGCGGTCACGCTGTGCGCCGTCGGCGGCATCATAGGAATCGCGCTGGGCGCTGTGCTCACCTGGATCGTCTACCTGCTTCCTATCGGTCTGCCGGCCACGCTTTCTACCATGTGGGTGCTGATCGGCTTTGGTGTTTCCTGCGGAATTGGGCTCCTTGTCGGCATCTATCCCGCATGGAAAGCCGCCAATCTCGACCCCATTGAGGCGCTGCGATACGAGTAAGGCAGTGAACAGTGGACAGTGATTAGTGAACAGTTTTCAGTTGTCTGGAGCCACAGATCACAGCGGAGTTCTCGAATGAGGTTTAATATGACCCCGTCAAGTCCGTTCTCCGATCCGCTGTTCACTATTCACTGTCCACTGTTCACTCGGGGTCTTAATGGCAAGAGGACAAACACGAGAGTCCATCAAGCTTGCGCTCGACGCGCTGAACACAAGCAAACTGCGCTCCAGCCTCACCATTCTGGGCATCGTCATCGGCGTCACCACGGTCATCACCATATCCTCAGTCATCAATGGCCTCAATAACCGCGTCTCCGACTGGGTCAGCTCGCTCGGCTCAAACGTCTTCTGGATATACCACATGCCGTTGATTGGCGTACGACCCACTACTGAAATGCTGACTCGCAAGAAGTTGACCCTTGAGGACGCCCTGGCCCTGCGCGCGCTGCCCCACGTAGTAGGGGCCGATGGAGCCTACCAGCACCTCAACAAGACTTTCCGTGTGGGCGACGTCAGCGTGAAATACAACGGCAAAAAGGTGGCCGGGACGATGCTCCAAGGCGACACCTCGGCGCTGTCGGTCACCTCTGACCTGACCTTTCGCGAGGGCCGCCTGTTTACCGACGAGGAGGATCAGCGCCATGCGCATGTGTGCGTGCTGGGCCACGACACCTGAGAAAAACTTTTCGGCGAAGAATCCGCGGTGGGCAAGGAGGTCAACATCGAGACCGGCTTATACACGGTGATCGGTGTGCTGGATAAGCGCAAGCAGCCCTTCGGAAGCGGAACAAACCCGGCGGACAACATGGTCTTTTTTCCGTTAGCCACCTTCCACAATCTCCATCCTGAAGATAGGGACATGTACATTGGCGTTAAGTACGACGACCCAAAAAACAAGGCGCTGGTCCAGGAGGAAATCCGCGAAATGCTCCGCATCCGCCGCAAGGTCAAAGTCGAGGCCGACGACAACTTCGAGATCTTTGGCCCCGACTCGCTTTCCAAGCTTTGGGACCAACTTACGGGCGGGCTGGTCATCTTCATGATTGCCGTGTCCAGCGTCGGGCTGATGGTCGGCGGCGTTGGCGTGATGAACATCATGCTGGTCTCGGTTACCGAGCGAACCCGCGAAATTGGCATCCGCAAAGCTATCGGGGCAACCAAGAGGACCATCCTCACACAGTTCACCACCGAGGCGGTTACGCTCTGCGCCGTCGGCGGTGTTATAGGAATCGCCCTGGGCGCCGTGCTCACTTGGATTGTTTACCTGCTTCCCATCGGTTTGCCCGCCGCGCTCTCCACGGTGTGGGTCCTCATTGCATTTGGCGTCTCCTGCGCAATCGGCCTCCTCTTCGGCATTTACCCGGCCTGGAAAGCCGCCAACCTCGACCCCATCGAAGCGCTGCGGTACGAGTAGAGCAGTGGACAGTTGTAAGTTGTCAGTTGTAAGTGATCCGTTTTCGGAGATCAAAGCGGCGGACCGGGATTTAAGATGAGACCAGGCTCGCCGAAATTGACAACTTACAACTGAAAACTTACAACTGGGAACTGGCACTTATGCAATACGCTGAAGCACTCAAACTCGCGCTGCAATCTCTGTGGGCCAACAAGCTCCGCTCCATCCTCACGCTGCTCGGCGTGGTCATAGGGGTCGCGTCCGTCATCACCGTCGTCACCCTCACCAACGGCGCAAAGCATTTTGTGACCGACAAGATCAATACTTACGGCGCTAACGTGATCACCATCCGGAAGATGCCGCAGACCTTCATGACGGTCGACGAGTATCTTGATTTCCAGAAGCGCAAAGATGTTTCATACGACGACTACAAAGCCATCTCTTCCGATTGCAAAGCCTGCGAATCGGTAGGCGCGGACCGCTCCACCACCGGCAAAGTCGTTTACCAGACCCGAAATTCCACTGACACTACGATCCGCGGAATAACCTGGACCATGCCCCCCATCGCAAACCTCAACATCGACGAAGGCCGCTGGTTCACCGAGATGGAGGACGAACATAGCAGTCACGTGGTCGTTGTGGGCGCAGACGTTGTGGACAATGTGCTCGGCGCCGGCGATCCGCTCGGCAAGGAGATTCGCATCGACGGCTCGCCTTACACGGTGATCGGGGTTGGCGAGCCGCAGGGCAAAATGATGGGCAGCAGCATGGATAACTGGGCCGCGATTCCACTCACGTCATTTATCCATGCCTACGGTGCCCATGCCAGCATGGACATATATGCGAGTGCGGGATCGGGACCCGGCGCAATGGATACCGTATCGGACGAACTGCGCACCATCATGCGCACCCGCCGTCATCTGGAGCCCGGCAAGCCGGATAGCTTCTCCATCGATTCCAGTGCAACCTTCGGCGACATGTTGGGCAAGATCCTGGATAACTTCGGAGCTGTGGTCGTGGCCATCGCCGGCGTCTCCCTGGTCATCGGCGGCATCGTCATCATGAACATCATGCTCGTCTCGGTTACCGAGCGCACCCGCGAAATCGGCGTGCGCAAGGCTCTTGGCGCCACCCGCAAAGACATTCTGCTTCAGTTCCTCATCGAGTCTTCCACCATGGCGCTGGTGGGCGGCGTTATCGGTGTGCTGGCGGGCATAGGCGTGGCCAATTTGATTACCGCCATGATCTCCTTTCCTTCGCAGGTGGAGCTCTGGTCGGTCTTCATCGCCCTTTTTGTTTCCACGGCCGTCGGATTGTTTTTCGGCGTCTACCCCGCCCATAAGGCGGCTCAACTAGATCCGATCACAGCACTGCGGGCGGAGCTCTGAATGGCAGTTTGTAGCTCTTAGTTCGTAGTTCTAAGTTTGAAGTTCACAGATTCCAGGCATCGGAAGCAGAAGGGAAGTTCGTTTCCATGAAACAGACATTTCGAGAACTGTCGGTCTGGCAGCGCGCAATGCAGTTAACAGTTGCCGTTTATCGACTGAGCCAGGAGTTCCCTCGGGAAGAGCAGTTCGGACTCACAACTCAACTTCGCCGGGCAGCCGTCTCTATTCCCAGCAATATCGCAGAAGGCCAGGGAAGAATCACCAAGGGCGAATTCCGCCAATTCCTGGGCGTTGCGCGAGGATCCAATTGTGAGGTCCAAACTCAGCTTGAAATTGCGCGAGCGCTTCACTTCGGACGTCCGGAAATGATCGGCGAAGCAGAGGCCCTGTCGGAAGAAGTCAGAAAGATGCTGTTTGGACTGTTGCAGTCTCTCAAACCATCCGCCATCAAAAACTGAAAACGGCAAACTCAGAACTACGAACTTTGAACTCGGAACTAGGAACTGCGAACCATGAGGCTAAGCGACTCGAAGGAATCGGTAAACATGGCGTTGGAGACGCTGCGCAAGAACAAGCTGCGCTCCGGCCTCACCATTCTTGGAATCTCCATCGGCATCGCCACGGTGATCCTCATCTCGTCGGCAATCAACGGACTCAACAGCAATATCGATCAATTCATCAAAACTCTGGGAACCAACGACCTGTGGGTCTTTCGCTTTGACCCGTTTGGACATCGCCTCACCACCACGGAGCTCAACCGTAAGCAGCTCAGCTATGAGGACGGCGTCGCCATGCGCAGCCTGCCGCATGTTCTTGCCGTCGATCCAAGCTTGACTTATCAGAATTTCGACCTGGGAATTGGCAGCGTGTCTCTCAAAGCCGGCGGCCACAAAATTCAAAACACTATCATCTATGGCAACACCACCCAGGTGAAAGAAACCGCCGATATCGAGCTTATCGATGGCCGCATGTGGACCGAGCCGGAAGAAGACCAGAATGCCAGCGTGGTTGTGCTCGGGCACGACGCCGCGGAGGATCTCTTTCCCGATGGCTCCCCGATCGGCAAGGATGTGGAATGCGGAGGCGATGTTTTCACCGTCATTGGCGTGCTCGACAAGCAGCCGCAGCCCTTCGGCACAGGGCGCAACACGGCCGATAACTCCGCTTACTTCCCGCTCGGCGCGTTCCACAAAATTCATCCGGAGATCAAGGATTTCTGGATCACCGTAAAGTACGACGACCCCGCCAATAAGACTCTGGTTACCGAAGAAATCCGTGAACTGCTACGCGTCCGCCGCAACGTTCGTCTTGAAAAGGACGATAACTTCGCCATCTTCGGCCCCGACACGCTAACTCGCCTATGGAATTCGCTGACTGTGGGACTGTTCTCATTCATGGTCGCCGTGTCATCGGTAGGCCTGATGGTGGGCGGCGTAGGAGTGATGAACATCATGCTTGTGTCGGTAACTGAGCGCACCAGGGAGATTGGAATTCGCAAAGCTATTGGCGCGACCAAGAAGAATATCCTGCTGCAATTCACGCTTGAGGCCATAACTCTGTGCATGGTTGGCGGCCTCATCGG
>CAYWMR010000097.1:0-12893 GCA_964458965.1 uncultured Occallatibacter sp.
CCCGTTGTAGCAGTCCGCCACCGCCACCAGCTTCACTCCCGGAACCCGCAGCGCGATCTGTGTGTCCCACATCCCCTGCCCGCCCGCGCCAATCAGCGCAATCTGGATGTGGTCGTTTGCCGCAACCGCCGGAGCTGCCGTATTTTGAAGCTCGGTTTCATTTGCCGTCAGAGCATGCACCCGCGCCCCCAGCATCGCTCCCGTGGTTGCCGCCCCCGCCGCTCTTAGAAAACCCCTGCGATTCAATACCTGCATTCCGCACCTCACCCTCTGAATTTTTCCGCCGTTAGTAACCATACACCGTGAAGGGAACAATCCTCATCTCCGCCTCGAGCCTTTAGAATGGTGCCGGTCTTCGTTCTGAGGGATTTCCATGCCGAAAATAACTTCTTGCCTGTTCTCATTGGCCTTCGCCCTGTCCACCGTCGCCTCAATGGCCCAAACCGCCCCGCAGTTCGTCGTGGAGAAGGGCGTCGCCATGAAGACTCGCGACGGCGTAACTCTCCGCGCCGACATCTACCGCCCCTCCGCCGAAGGCCAGTACCCCGTACTCCTCACCCGCACCCCCTACAACAAAGACAACATGTCGCCCATCGGCCGCAATGGCGCGGCCCGCGGCTTCATCGTCGTCATTCAGGATGTGCGCGGCCGCTATACCTCCGAGGGCGATTGGTATCCCTTCAAGTACGAAATCAATGACGGCTACGACACCGTAGAATGGGCAGCCGCTCTGCCTCACTCCAACGGCAAAGTCGGCATGTTCTCCGGCTCCTATGTGGGCGCGACACAGATGCTCGCCGCCATTGGTCATCCGCCGCATCTGGCCGGTATCTGCCCCATCGTCACCGCCAGCAACTACCACGAAAACTGGACCTACCAGGGCGGCGCATTCGAGCAGTGGTTCAATGAGTCATGGACCTCCGGCCTTGCGCAGGACACTTTGAACCGCGGCATTCAGCGAGACACCAACCCTCTCGTCGGCGATCAAGTTCTGCCGCTCAACCAATATCCGATCTTCAATATAGCCACACCCCACAGCGGCTCGGACCTGACTCACATCCTTGCGCCCTACTTTATCGATTGGCTGGCCCACCCCACCTACGACAGTTACTGGAAGCAGTGGTCCATCGAAGAAAACTATCCGAACATCCAGGTTCCCGCGCTCACCATCGCCGCCTGGTACGACATTTTTCAGGGGGGCTCCCTGCGCAATTACATGGGCCTCAAAGCCCACGCTGGAAATCAGCCTGCCCGCGACGGCCAGCACCTGATCGTCGCCATAGGAGGCCATTCCGGCTGGGGCCAAACCGTCGGCCAGGTTGACTTCGGACCACAAGCTCCCTTTGACGAAAACGCAGTCATCCTCGATTGGTACGACTATCTGTTCCTTGGCAAGCAGAACGAATTCGCCAACGGCAAGCCGGTAAAGATCTTCGTGATGGGAAAGAACGAGTGGAGGTTTGAGGATTCGTGGCCCCTGGAGCGAGCTAAGTCGACGCGGTACCAACTGCACTCGAATGGCAACGCCAACGGCACAGCGGGAGACGGCACGCTTAGAACCGCCGCTCAATCTGGAGCCGCCGACAAGTACATATATGACCCTTCCAATCCCGTCCCCACCGTCGGCGGACCGCTCTGCTGCGACGGCAATCACCTTGCCCCCGGCCCCCGCGACCAACAGCAAGTGGAGGCCCGTCCCGACGTTCTCGTCTATTCCACTGGGCCCTTGAATGAAGACTTAGAAGTTACCGGCCCCGTAACTCTTGACCTATACGCCAGCACGTCAGCCGCAGACACAGACTTCACCGCCAAGTTAGTCGATGTGTACCCCGACGGCAAGGCGATCAATCTGACGGAAGGCATTCTCCGCGCTCGTTACCGCGAGTCCACAACCAGCGAACCGAAGCCCATCACGCCCGGCCAAATCTACGAGTACAGAATCGATCTCTGGTCAACGAGCAACGTCTTCCTCAAAGGCCACAAGATTCGCCTCGAAGTCAGCAGCAGCAACTTCCCGCGCTTCGACCGCAACCTGAACACCGGCAAAGAGACAAGCACCGACGCCACCATGGTAAAGGCCACCAACACCATCTACCACGACAGCGCCCATCCCAGCGCTTTGATTCTTCCAGTAATTCCAAAGTAGCTTGCCACTCGGCAAGTTATAGCCCACGAACCGGGTGCCCCAGGTCTCGATTCTGAGACCTGGGATTCACCCTCGATAACGATAGGAACCGCCCCCTACTGCCCCAGCTTCATCCGCTCCGCCAGCGCCAGCCTGTAAGCATCGCACTGCGTCGCCCTCAGCCCCGTCGCATTCACCACCCGCCCATCCTGCGTAAATTGGATGAATGCCTGCGATTCTCCGAACTTCGGCCAGTTAGGCAGCCCGCTGGAATTCGGATCGCCGGTCTTGGCGAAGTTAGTCCAGTAAGTCTCCATCAGGTCGGAAATCTTGTAGTCAATAACTCCAGCATTCCCGGCAAGGTTCCCTGTCTTCGGAAAGGATCCGAACACATAAGGCAGATCGGAAGAATGCACTGCGCCCTGTGCCTCCTGGCCCGGAATTGCATGGTCGAACTCGTATTCGTATGTAGGATGGCGCGCCGCGTTATGCCGCTGGGCCTGGGTGGTTGCCGGGCAGCGGAAGATCAGGTCTGCGGGCCACTGGTCCTCAACCGTGCCGTAGAACGCATCGCTTGCTCCGTTGCGCCCGTCCTCCAATCCATAGGCAGCCAGCACCTGTGGAGCAGAACTGCCCGCAAGATTCAAAATCACCCTGCGCAATCCATCCGCCGTCGCCGGCATTCCCGTATCCGATGCGCCGAATTCGTGGTTAGTAGTGCCAAACATCAGCGGAATCGCTGACTCCTGCCCGGATGCGAATGCCAGCGCAGGCAAGCGCGAAATCACCCAGCCGTCGACATCCGGGCCAAAGCGCGGGCGCGGTTTCAGTGCCATCCACTTGTTGATGAGTTCCTGGGCCGGAATCTGGCGCAGAAACGGAATGGCGCCATCGCCCACAGGCGCGCCGAGATTTGTCCCACCAGTCACTCCCGCCTGCTCCGCATCTGCAAGCAGCGGCACAACTGCACTGAACGACGCGCCGCTCTGTTCAATTGCTTTTTGAAACAGATCCTTGGCAGAAGAAGTCATCAGCAGACCCGTGTCTATCGCGCCGGCCGACTGGCCAAAGACTGTGATGTTAGCTGGGTCGCCGCCGAACTTATCGATGTTATCGATTACCCAGCGCAGCGCGAGTATCTGGTCCATTAGTCCGTAGTTACCCGAGCTATGATGCGCCGACTCCCGTGTAAGTCCGGGGTGCGCAAAAAATCCGAAGATGCCAAGCCGGTAATTCACGGATACAACCACAACTCCGTGGCTCGCCAATGGGCCATCGTTGTAGAACGTGGTGGAGGCCGTGCCGCCCTCGTTTGCGCCGCCGTGCAGCCACAACATGACCGGCAGTTTCCCCTTCGCGGGCCACACCGGCGTAACCACATTCAGATACAGGCAGTCCTCCGCACTTGTCTCCGCGTCATGGCGGTTCCAGCCTCCCAGTACAGGCTGCGCGCAAGGCGAGCCATATGCATTCGCATCGCGCACTCCGGCCCAGGGCTTCGCGGGCAACGGCTCGTGCCAGCGAAGTTCGCCCAGTGGCGGCTGCGCGTAAGGAATCCCCAGGAACTCGGCCCCTCCGCCCTGCTTCACAACGCCGCGCAGTTGTCCCGCTTTCGTCTGCGCCATCGGCGCGCCTTCCTGCGCCCAGACCGCGGTCGTTTGCAATTGGAGCAGCACTACAAATACAACCAGCCCAAGATTCAACACCGAAACCATGCGCGCCGTGTAACTGCCGACTCTGTTCATCTCGCGGGCTCCTCAATTTACCGGATCATCCGGAATTCTACCAACCTTGGGGTTGCTCCGAACCTTTGCCTCGCCCACTCCCGGTTTGCGGCTATTCTTGAATTGCGGTTTGGTTTCGCCCATGACCTTTGCCCACGCCATTGGCAACACCCGTTACACATTCGCCAACCTGCGCGAACTGCTGGCCAAAGCCACGCCTTTGCGCAGCGGAGACGTGCTGGCCGGCCTGGCTGCAAAGTCGGCCGAGGAACGTGTTGCGGCGCAGTATGCGCTGGCCGATCTCCCGCTTGCGCACTTCCTCATCGAGCAGGTTGTACCGTACGAGGCCGACGAGGTTACCAGGCTGATTGTAGACACCCACGATGCCGAGTCGTTTGCGCCGGTCCGCTCTTTCTCAGTTGGCGAGTTGCGCGACTGGCTGCTGTCGGACGAAGCGACGCCAGAGCGTCTCGCGTCTTTGGCGCCGGGCCTCACGCCTGAGATGGCGGCGGCCGTCAGCAAGCTAATGCGGGTGCAGGACTTGATCGCCGTGGCCGCCAAAATCCGCGTCGTCACGCGCTTTCGCACCACGGTCGGTCTCCCCGGCCGTTTAAGCGCCCGTCTCCAGCCCAACCACCCCACGGACGATCCAGCCGGAATCGCGGCAGCAATCCTCGATGGCCTTCTCCTCGGCTCCGGCGACGCGGTCATCGGCATCAATCCAGCCGGCGACGAAGCGGCCGTCACTGCGCGATTGTTGCGCCTGATCGACACACTTCGCCAGCGGTTCCAAATCCCTGTGCAGAGCTGCGTGCTTGCCCACATCACCACCCAGTTGGCGGCGCTCCAGACCGGCGCACCGGTAGACCTGCTCTTCCAGTCCATTGCCGGAACAGAGGCCGCAAATCGCAGCTTTGGCGTAAATCTCGCGCTGCTCCGTGAAGCTGATGACGCGGGCCGCTCCCTCCATCGCGGCCAGGTCTGCGCGGATGGAAGCATCGGCGACAATGTCCTGTACTTCGAAACCGGCCAGGGATCGGCGCTCTCCGCCAACGCGCATCATGGAGTGGACCAGCAAACCCTTGAAGCCCGCGCCTATGCCGTAGCCCGGCACTTCCGGCCCATGCTCGTGAATACAGTGGTTGGCTTCATTGGACCGGAGTATCTTTTTGACGGCAAGCAGATTGTCCGCGCTGGCCTTGAAGACCATTTCTGCGGCAAGCTGCTGGGCCTGCCCATGGGCTGCGACGTGTGCTACACCAACCACGCCGAGGCCGACCAGGACGACATGGACACCCTGCTCACGCTGCTCGGCGTAGCCGGCGTGAATTACATCATGGGAGTGCCGGGCGCGGACGACATCATGCTCAACTACCAGAGCACCAGCTTCCACGACGCCCTCTACCTTCGCCGCGTGCTGGGACTTAAACCGGCTCCCGAGTTTGAGGCATGGCTTCAGAGCGACGGCTTCAGCCGCCTTGCGCTTGATGCCCACCAGCCGGAAAGGCTACTGCCGGCATGAGCGACCTCGTCGAATCCGGCTCCCTGGCAACCCGGCTGCGGGCGCTCACACCTGCGCGTGTCGCCCTTGGCCGAACCGGTGTGAGCCTTCTCACCCGCGATCTGCTCGACTTTCAGCGCGCTCATGCCCAGGCTCGCGACGCCGTTCATGCGCGCCTGGAAGCCGCCGCTCTGGCGGCGGAAATCGCAAGTGGAATACGACCGGAAGTGCTGCGATTGCACTCGGCAGCCGCGAGTAGAGCGGAGTACTTGCAGCGGCCTGACCTTGGACGCAAATTGAACGAGGCCAGCCGCGCGCTTCTGGCCGAGCAACCTACAGACGCGGTGGACTTAGCCTTGGTTGTCGCGGATGGGCTTTCTGCCCTAGCTGTCGAGCGGCATGTGCCATCGCTGCTCAACGAGCTTCTGCCGCGATTGTCAGACTGGTGGCTTGCCCCTATTTGCTTGGTTGAGCAGGGCAGGGTCGCCATAGGCGATGAGATAGGCTATGCCCTCTCCGCGCAGATCTCCGTTGTCCTCATCGGCGAGCGCCCGGGCTTGAGTTCGCCCGACTCGCTTGGCGCCTACATCACCTGGGCGCCGCAGCCGGGGCGCACTGACGCCGAGCGCGTTTGCATTTCGAATATTCGCGCGGAGGGCCTAAGCTATTCGCAGGCCGCCGCTCAACTGGACTCTTGCTTGAGAGAAGCGCGCCAACGGCAGTTGACCGGAGTGGCCCTTAACCTGGGATCAAACCTGCTGACGAAAGGCTGAATCGAAATGAAACGTTGGTTGCCGCGAATTGCAGTGGTGCTGGTGGCCGCCTTTGTCGCACTCTACCTGGGCGATTGGGCCATCTTCCGTTTGCGAGGCGCTCCAGCGTCGAAAGTCACCGTCAACCAGTTCCAAACCGTCCCCCTCAAAGGCAACAAACTGGAGTACGACTACCTTGGCTCAATGGATGTGCCGTGCTCTGTATCCTTGTTTCCGCGGGCGGGCCTCAGTCCATGCTGGCAATTACGGCGAAACGCAAACCAGAACACCACTCTCTAGAACTGGTTGCATAAATCCCGTCTTGAAAGGGCACGACTTCAGTCGTGCCGTAATGGGCGCATAAAACCCGGGGCTTCAGCCACTGAGGGATGTCTTTCAATCGGCTTCGAGAATCTATCGAACCAGTTCTAGGAACTCCCGTCAAGCAAAGCGTCACTCACGGAAGAAATGCTTCCCCTGAGTTTGTGCGTCACATGACTAAGTGATACGGATCACGCCCTGGGAAACACGATTGCGCATAGCATCGAAAAATCCTTCGTGGGTTTCCGGAGAGCGATGTACAACCACACGCAAAACGAAAACGGCACCTACAACACCCGCTGCCTGTACTGCTTCATGACGGTTGCTTCGTCGGTGGAGACAGAGCAGGAACTGATGTTGCTCGAACGCCACCACATTTGCCCGGAAAGAGCGTTGGCCGATCTTCTAGCGCAGAATAAACCCGCGGCATACCGGGTTTTGCAAAACTAGCGGCACGCGGGACACCGGAGCTCATCATTTAACTTCTGGCGGTGTGGCCGGCTGCTGCGCTTGCGAGGGCTTCGCGCGAGCACTATCTATTTTGTCGATGAGCGCACTGTCGGCGGCCTTGGTAATGCGGCTTGCCTTGTCGACTTCCACTTTTGCTTCGTCCTTCCTGCCCATCGCACGGTAAAGCCTTCCCAGCCGCCAGTGAACGTTCACGTCTTCTGGCGCCAGCCGTTCCGCCTCCAGCATCTCCCGCAAGGCATCGTCCCGTCGACCGGCGTCGGCGTAAAGAATGCCTAGATCGAGATGAGCCATTTCGCTTTTCGCGTCGATGTGCACGACACGTTCCAGAAGCGGTTTTGCCGCCTCCGGATGGTTCAACTGGATATCGGAGTCCGCGAGGTAGGTCATCGCCGGGACGTGATTCGGATTGTTAGTCAATTCGGCTTGAAACTCGTTGGCTGCCTCTGAATACTGCTTGTCGATCCACAAAAGGTAGCCAAGACCGAAGTGAACGTCCGGCTCCTTCGGATTGGCCTTCACCGCGGTCCGGAACTGAAGGATCGCACCCGCGTGATCCTTCAGCTCGTCCATCGCCTCGCCGGCAAGCATGTCGGCCTCCACAGATTCCGCATTCAGCAGCAGAATTTCGTGATAGGTATCCAGCACGCACTGGTACTGCTTGGACCACAGGCAACTGTGCGCAAGCGCCATTCGCAGTTCAAGGTTTTGCGGATCCGACTTATCGGCCTCTTTGAAATACGAGGCAGCCTCAGCGTACTCGCCCAGGCCATAGTGAGCCATCCCTAGCAGGATGGTGAGCCGCTCGGCCCCGGAGGAGCCTGAAGGCTCGCTGTGTAGCAGTGGCGTGAATTCCTGAATGGCCTGCTTCAGTGCGCCGCCTTTGAAAAGCGCAAGGCCCAGGTTCAGCCGCAGACCTGGTACCGAGGGGTTAAGTTCCAGTGCTTTGCGATAAAGCGGCACTGCTTCTTTGTAGTGCCCCTGCCGCGCTTCCAGCAGGCCCATGTGCGCATACGCCTCCGAGGAAGAAGGATGAGTCTTCAGCAAAGCGCCCCAAGCAGCTTCGGCCTGGGAACTCTTGCCCTGCTGCTCAAGCGCCAGCGCTGTCTGCCGCTGCTGGTCCGGCGTTTCACCCGCTTGTGCAGCGCAGCACGCGGGTGCAGCCAACACCACGAGAAATCCCAACTCCAGAAACCGCCTCACAGTTGCCCCCAAAGCCCGGCCTGCCAAAAAAATATCGCACTCAAACGAATACCAATCCGTATTATTTCACTCGCTCCACCAGCGATCAGTGAATGAGCGCCTCACAAATAACAAAGGACGCGGCAGGGGTTGCCTGCCGCGTCCCGGTTGAAGGTTAAACCTAGAATATGAACTTGCCGCCCAGTTCGAGTGCGCGCGGATCCCACGCACTCGTGATCTGGCCATATTGGCCACCGTTCAGGCTGGTGTTCACGTTGTTGAACTCAGTGTGGTTGAAGGTGTTGAACGACTCGAACCGCATCTCAAATCTCGCCCGCTCGGTAATAGCGAACGTCTTGTAGAGCGATGTTGTGAAATTAACGCGACCGGGTCCGACAATCGCATCCTTGCCCGCGTTGCCGAATCCCAGACTCGAGCCACCCAGCCAGGATGGCACCGGGGCGTTGAGCTTGGTTGTGTCAAACCATTCCCCGATCTTCTTGGGGTAGGTCATCTTTGCGCTTGCATTCGGACGGACAGTGTAACCGCCGCCCAGACCCACCGGATCGTAGCTCAGCGACTCACCCGGAGATGAAGGCGTTCCGGACTCATCGATAAAGGTTCCGGCAACTTCCCATCCGCCTGCGACGGAGTGGACAAGGCCGGTGCTCTTGTCGAAGATCGGGATCTTGTAGATGTAGTTCGCGCTCAGCATGTTACGGCGATCCAGCGCGCCCGATCCCTTGTCGTACTTCGGGAACCAGGGGTTGCTAATCGTTGTAAGGTCGTAGCTGGTGATATCGATTTCGTGCGAGTACGTGTAATCGAGTTCACCGCTAAGTCCCCACTTGTTCTGGGCGCGAATCCCGGTCTGGAAGCCACTGTAGCTTCCGTTGGTGGTGTTTTCAGACTGCGTGATTCCCGTATAGCCGGGGTAGGAACGGAACGCGTTCATGCCGCCGCTGTTTGAGAAGCCGGCCTTGCACGCCGAGTCTGGCTTGGTCCCGTCAGCCGCGACGTAGTTGTTGCCGCTGTCACCCGAAACGCAGCGAGCGTCAAGGTTTACTGTTGTCCCTGGTGCTCCCACGTTCACTACACCGATGCCACTGGGCATGTTGTTGATGTTGTTCTGAATGTTCTGGTGCCAGGCAAGGTTGCCCACGTACTGCACCACCCAGATCAATGAGGGAGACAATTCGTGCTGTATTCCCAGGCTGAACTGAGCTACGGCAGGTGCCTTATAGGACTGTGCCAGGCTGTACGCACCGCCCGCAAAGATCAGTGCCGTCGGCTGGATTTCAGAACCCGTGTTCCAGTTCTTGCCTGGCGTGCTGAAGTAGTTGTCGCCAAGGCCGAGCGAAGGATCGAACGGAGCAGACGTGGCTACACCGAAGACATCGTTGCCCTGCAGTCTCTCGAAGAAGGTTCCGAAGCCGCCACGGAGAACGGTCTTTCCGTTTCCAAAGAGATCTTCAGAGAACCCTACGCGGGGTTGCAGCGTGTTGAAGTCGTTGTTGACCACGCCCCTCGGATAATGATTCACGCCGGCGAGGTTGGTGCCGTTGATGTAGGAGGGAATGCCGTTGAAGGTAAACTGATCCGGACTGGTCGGGTCAATGGCCCCGCTGGCGTCCCAGATGGGCGCAGAGCCCGGTCCGGAAACATAGTCGGCCTGGTTGAAGTTGCCGAGAAGGTTCTGGCGCTCCCAGGCATGCGGCAGAGCATCATAGCGCAAGCCCAATTGCAGCGTCAGGTGAGAGTTCAAGTGCCAGTTGTCCAACGCATAAACCGAAGGAGTCTGGTTGACATAGTGGCGGATCGGCGCGGCCTGTGTCTGGCTATAGCCGGTCGATAGCCCCAAAAGGACATCCATGAACGAGTCGTTCGTCAACTGGCCCCAGCTATAGTCGCCTTGCTCGTCGCCGTAGAGCATCTGGTTCTTGGTGTAGCGGTTGTAGCTGAAACCGAATTTGAACGAGTGCGGGCCTTCGGTATACGACAGGTCGATCTTGGGCTCGTAGTCCTGGGCCGCGTTGTGGTAAGGCTCGGTGGCCGTGTCTTCTGTCGTGCTGTATGGCTTGCCGAACGACATGCCAGGCCACGTCTTGCGAGTGATGGAATACGCAGGAACAACTGGAGCCACTGTCCATCCGGACGGCTTGTCAGTGTTCGCGCTCGGGGTGATGTCGATTTGGTTGCCGTCGTAGTTGATGCTGGCTTCCAAAAGCAGGTTCGGCGACAGCGAGCCGGTCAACTTGATGGCCGCGCTGTGCGACGGAGACGAAAGGATGCTGGTAAGGGTGTTGTAATTGCAACCGCACCAGCCAAGTTCCGGCGCCCCTTCGTTCTGATTCTCCGTGTCGCCGATGTAGTGGCCAAGAATCGCCCACTTGTCGGTGATGTTGTGGTCGATGCGGACAATGTCGTCGCGAACTACGAACGGGAGCGACACACTGGCGATAGTTTCGTCCTTGCCGGCCACGTTCGGCGGAGGCAGAATTCCGGCGTTGAGGTACAGAACCGCGTTGGAGTCAAACAGCGAGCTCGGAATGGTGTTGTTCGGGAAAGGCTGTCCAGGCGTCAATCCCAGCGGCTTCAAGTGGTTCATGTAGTAGTCCGAAGTGAGTGGAACATTCGGAACCACCAACGAAGTGCTCGGTGCAAAACCGGGCGCCACATAGACCAGATTGGTGCCCGCCTTCGGAATGTCGAGCGGGTCAATCGTCGGGTTGTTGCTGGATGCCAGGTTGACCGTCTTGCGCCATTCTTCATTCCAGTAGAAGAAGGTCCTCTTCTTTTCGGTGTTGAACACATGAGGAATGAACAGTGGCCCGCCACCGCCTGCGCCATAGATGTTGTAGTGCACCGTCGGACGCGGGTTGTTGCCCAGCTTGTTGAAGTAGCTGTTGGCATCGTAATCGGTGTTGCGGTTCTCTTCCCATGCCGCGCCGTGGAACTTCTGCGTGCCGCTCTTCAGCGAGAGGCTGATCGTGGCGCCGGAGGAAATACCATAGTCCGGTGGGTAGTTCGAGGTCATCATCGTGAATTCCGAGATGGCATCCTGCGATGGCTGGATCTGCATGCCGCCGGCGCCGCCGCGGTCATCCGACTCGCCGCCGTCGATCAGCCAGATGTTGTGGCTTTGGCGCAGGCCGTTGACGCTGATGGTGAAGTTCGAACCCACTGCGCCGGGGGTGTTGCTGTCCGGAAGGGCAGAACTTACGCCCAGGCCCAGTGACGCCAGTGCCGCAAAGTTGCGGTTCTCGGTGGCGATTTCGCTGATCTGTTCCGAGTTGATCAGCGTGCTCACCACGTTGGAATCCGCTTGAATCGCCAGCGCATCGGCCTCGACCGTTACAGTCTGCGTTTCGGCGCCGATCGTAAGCTGGACGTCTGCACGCGCGGTCGACGAGACGTTGACCACAACGCCGTTCTGCGAGTACGACTCAAAGCCCTTGGCGGTCACTTTGATGTTGTAGTTGGAGGGGTTCAATCCAGAGAAATCGTATAACCCGTTTCCGCTGCTGGCGGTTGTTTTGGACTCGCCGGTGGCGGGGTTGATGAGAACGATCTTCGCTCCCGAAACCACCGCTCCCGTCTGGTCCGTGACGATGCCGGTGATCTCGGAATTGGCCTGCGCAAATACCCCTGCGCATGCCAGAATCAAGAACAGCGGCAACATGATGAATCTGAATTTCGCTTGTCTCATGTGACCTTCCTTTTCAATGTTGGTTCTGTGTTTGTTGGTTCTGCTGTTGCTTCCCCATCGTTCCGGGATAATGTCGGTCCAACCCGCTGAAGTGCCCGTTTTCTCCGTGGTATGGAAGACCAAAACTGCTGCTTCTCCATTTTTTGGAATCTTTGATCCTAAACCCCAAATCGCTCGGACTCAAACGTTTAAGTAGAGCGAATCAAAGATGCCTTCCATTGAGCCGGACGATATTAAATGCTTGGAATGAATCGGTTGTCAAGGCAAATCTTTGTGGAATCCTTACGGCATGCCTTCCAGCCTCCTCCTTGCAAACGCTTACATTTCACTAAACACCTGTAGATAGATAGGTTACTTAGGTGAAAAAGGTAATCTGCCCGCCGCTCTGAGAGGGACCTCTTGCCACCCCAACGACCTCGCTCCCACCGTACTCCCGATCGGAAGGTCATAAACTTTGCAGAATTCCTCTAGAAGTAAATCGCTTTTTTAGGCCACATCGCCATAGGGTTGCTCTAAGAGTTCTGTATTGATTTCTATTGTCTATTGCATTCTGGCCAGATCCCGCAACTGCCGCGCCGTGGCCTCAAGAAACGTTTCCACGCTCACTCCCGGCGGAGCCTCAAGCCCCGACTTTGCCTGAATAGCGAATGCGATCCGATCGCCCAATGCCTGGCGCGTCGGGAGGCTCATATCCAGCCGCCGCGACAGAAACCCCTCCAGCACCTCCAGGTCGGCTGACGAGAGCTTCGCGATTGCCGAAGCCGGCAGGTTGACAGCGTGGTGCGGCTCGAAGATTGGGGCGCTCGGAGCGAAGGCCGGCCCAGTGAAGGTGCGCGAACCGGAATCCGACCACAGCGGCGCATCCGGCTCGCGATCCCGCACCACCAGCGTCCCAGCCGCCAGGTCGCCCAGACGCTGGTGCTGTCGGGTAGAAAACATCGCAATCACCCCAACAGCATAGAAAAACGGAATCTGGTCAATATACCGAATCAGGTTGCGCGCCATCGACTCAAACAGCCCGATTGCCCGGCCCGAGCGGTGAATGACACGTATCTTTGCCGCCTTCTTGCCCGGTGTCTGTCCGTTCCAGAATGCCTCAAACAGCGTGAAA
>CAYWMR010000098.1:0-12881 GCA_964458965.1 uncultured Occallatibacter sp.
CCCCGCCAACGCATCCCAGCACCCAGTCCACGGCGCCAGGCGCACTCCAGGCTTCGGAAACCATCCCGGTGCTTCTTCTCAGCGATATTCATTTCGAGCCCTTCTGGGACCCAGACAAGGTGCCGCAATTGGCGGCTGCTCCCGTGAGCGAGTGGAAGGCGATTCTTGCCGCGCCGCCGTCAGCCGATCGCGTGACGCGTTTTGCATCGTTGCGACAAACCTGCCCAGCCCGCGGAGAAGATACGTCGAATGCGCTGTTCGAGTCCAGCTTGCGCGCCATGCAGACCCACGCCGCCGGGGCAAAATTCGCCACCGTGAGCGGCGATCTGATTTCGCATGGATTCAATTGCAAATGGGGCGTGCTTTTTCCCCACTCCGTGCCGGCCGACTACCGGGCATTTGTCCAGAAGACGCTGGATTACGTGATAAAGGAACTGGACGACTCGTTTCCCGGCCTGCCGGTCTATGTGGCCCTGGGAAACAACGACTCCGATTGCGGCGACTACCGGCTGAATGCACACAGTGAGTTTTTGTCGGCGGTAGGTGGCGAAGTGACCAAGGGGTTTTCATTGGCCGACCGGCAGTCTGCGATGGAGACGTTTGCGGCCGGCGGATACTATAGCGTCGCGCTGCCGGCTCCTGTGCCGAATGGCCGCCTGCTGGTTCTAAACGATCTGTTCATGTCGAGCAGTTACAGGACCTGTCAGGCCAAGCCCGACCCAACCGCGGCGGAAGCGCAACTTGCGTGGCTTGAGCAACAACTCGCCCGTGCCCGAAGCAACAAGGAAACTGTCTGGGTGATGGGCCACATTCCGCCGGGAGTGGATTTGCACGGAACAGTAACGAAGATGAGGGATATTTGCCACGGACAAAGTCCCGAGATGTTTCTCTCATCGGAAAAGATTGCGGACGAGCTGGTGGAGTTCAGCGACGTGGTGCGCCTGGCCATTTTTGCGCACACGCATATGGACGAGATGCACGTTCTTACCACCGGAAATGTGGACGCGCATGCCGCCCTGGGAAGCGGCGTAGTGGTCAAGGGAGTGTCGTCGATTTCGCCGATCAATGGGAATGCGCCCTCGTTTACCGTTGCCCGTATCCGCACATCTTCCGCCGAGCTGGTGGACTACCGGGTATTCTCAGCGTCGAACCAGACCGGAGAGAATACCGTGTGGAAGGAAGAATACGATTACGCCAAGACCTACCATGAGGAAGCATTCACACCCGCTGCGGTGAGCAAGCTGATCGCCGGGTTCAAGGCCGATCCCGACGCGAAGACGAATGCCAGCCAGGATTATATTCGCGACTTTTTCCCCGGCGGCGCTTCGCCATTGGGATTGGTTTGGCCGCAATATGTTTGCAGCATGTCGCACGACTCGGCGCAGGGGTTCGCATCGTGCGTTTGCACGGCGTCCAAATGAAGATGGTGCGGCATTTCTAAGCCGTTTCCAAAACACCACCTTCGTCATCCGGCGGCCAAACGCATGGATCCCGCTCGGCCATCACCTCAATGCAACGCCTGAGTTCGTCTGTGACTTGAAATGGTTCAAAACGATCCGGCGCGTTGTCCACACCGGCAATCTGCCTTCGCAACAGGATTTCACCATTTTTGTTTTGTTCGAACTTCAGCTTGTTTCCCGGACGCAGGTCCAGAGCGTCGCGAAGGCGCTTGGGGATTGTGATCCGTCCATTGCTCGTAACTTTAATCGCCACGTGCTCAGCTCCTTTGGCACCCCTATCGTTCTCTTTCGTCGTAATGCCAGCAAACATGAGCCACGTGCTGCATTTCTGTCTCTCCGCCCGAACTGTCGCTCACGCGTCGCACACCGCAGCCTCGGTCGGGCGCCTTCCAAACAAACATGCCGCACTCCATTTCGAGTGCGGCATGTTTGTATTGAGACAATTGCCTGCTCAGAACGGGTTAAGCTTTGACAGGCCCTTCTTCTTTTTCTTCTTGCTTGAAGATTCGTCGGCGGCGTCGAGCTTTGGCTTCTTCTTCTTGTCTGTTGAATCGGTAGCGGCCGGGACAGATCCGGGCTTTATTTCGTTGATCTGGTCGGGGGCTGCGGCCGGCGCTTCGGCGGCGGGAACGACCGTTTTGTCGGGTCCCACCGGCTTGACCACTGCGTCTTTGTCGGCAGTCGCGGTGCCAGACGGCGCGCTCACAATCTGAACACCGACGCCGGTTCCGCTCTCGGGAGATTGAAGCTGCGGAGCGGAAGAGGGTTGGTCGCTGCGCGGAGGTTCATTGGCGGCAGTAGGCGTTGCGGCGTCAGCAGGAGCGGCCGGTTTCCCGTTGGCCGCGTTGAGCAGCGCAATGTTCTCCTTGGTGATATCCGCAGCCAGCGTGCGCTTGGGGTCGTCAAGGCTTGGGTCGCCAACGTGCACTGCTTCAACCACTGTGGGCCCATGCTTGATGATGTCGAAGGTCTTGTCGGTAAAGTGCATGGGCTGGCGGCTTTGTTCTTCGGCCTCGCTCTCCGCAATCGCTGCCTGGGTTGGCTCGGGGACCGGCCGGTTCATGGCCACCAGGCGGTCGCGGGCGTCTTCCACATGGGGCGCCATGGGATAACGCGTGATGACCCTGTCGTAGGCCTCTGCGGCCTTGTCAAGGTAGACGGCCTGCAGCCGCTCCTTGACAGCGCCATTCAGGCCCTTTGCCATCTGCACGGCATGAGCCTGAGCGGCATAGGAATCGCCGATGCCAAGCAGCGCCTGGTCGCTTTTGGAATAGAGCGGATAAGTATCCACCACCGTCGAAAGACGGGCAATCGCGGCCGTGTAGTTCTCGCGGCTCTGGTAAAAAAGGCCGATATCGGTCTCCCGTTCGCCCAGAACCTCCTGAACGTCGCGGAGCTTCTGCTTGGCCCTTGGCACCAGCGTCGAGTCCGGAAACATGTTGATCATTTTCCGGTACTCTTTTTCGGCGTTTTGCGCGTTCACGTAGTCGCGGTCCGGCTTCTCCATCTGCTGGTAATAAATGTCGCCGACCTTCATTTGAGCTTCGGCCGCCTCGGGAGCGTCGGGAAAGAAGGTGATGAAATCTGAGTACTCGGCTTCAGCCTGGGTGAGTGCAGCGGTTCCCCCTTCCTTGAACCAACTGTCGCCCACGGCGAGCTTGGCCCTCATCCGGTATTCCGACTCCGGATAAGTATTCAGCATGGTCTGCAGGTCGAGCCGGGCCACGTCGAATCGGCCCTTTTTCATTGCCAGCATGGCCTTGTCGAAGAGTTCCTTGTCGGGCTGCTTTGAGTTCACATTCTTCAGCGGGTTCGCGCTCAGGTCCTCATTCTTCTTCTTCCTGGGCTTCAGGTCGGTACCGGACGCAGCGCCGGCCAACACCAGAACCCCGAGAGCTACCGCCGCAATCTTCAACGACATCCGATTCATACCACCTCATTGCTGCGGGGCCTTCAACCTGAGGCCATCCGCCTTTTCCCAGACTCTAAGATTTTACCTGACTCGACTGTCTTCGCTTCCGGACAGATCACCCGTTTGCGGCCGCCCGGGCTGCCGCCAGCAAGTCTCGCGCATCCCGTTCCGGGTGGCCGGCGCCGAAGACGGCGTTGCCGGCGACCAGCAGTTCCGCTCCTGCTTGGACGACCTGAGCTACCGTGTCGTGAGCCACACCGCCGTCCACTTCGATTTTAAATGCCAGCCCCAGTTCCTGGCGCAACTCGGCAAGCCGCCGGATCTTGTTTAGAGAGAATGGGATGAACTCCTGCCCGCCGAACCCCGGATTCACGCTCATGATCAGCACATGGTGAACCATGGGCAGAATGTCGACGAGCAGGTCCACCCTGGTCGCAGGGTTCAGCACCACACCCGGCTTCATGCCGTGGTGGGCTATCAGTTCCAGCGACCGGTGCAGGTGTGTGCATGCCTCATAGTGCACGCTGACCCAGTTCGCTCCGGCATCGGCGAATGCGGGGATGTATTCGTTGGGGTTCTCGATCATCAGGTGGCAATCGAGAGGCAGGGCTGTAACCTTGCGCAGGCTTTTCACCACCGGCGGCCCGATGGTGATGTTGGGCACAAAGTGGCCGTCCATGATGTCCACGTGGATAACCGTGCCGCCGCCTCGCTCGGCCGCGGCAATCTCGTCGGCCAGGTGAGCGAAATCCGCGGAAAGTATGGAAGGCAACAGCTCTACCATGGGGTTTCTGGAGGAATTCTCCCTGCTGCGTCAGTGTATCAGCGGGGATGGGGAAGAGTCTCCGATCAGGCTCAGCCTCTGAAGAGATGAGGCGCCACAATGCTGATGAACTCACGGGATGTGATGATCTTGGTCTTCTTCCAGAACGCCGGGAAATGCTTTTGGTTGCCGGTTACCAGGTAGTCTGCGCGGGCGGCGTCGGCGCATTCTAGAAACATGTTGTCGTCAGGGTCGCTGGCCACCTCGAGATGGCGTGTTGGGGCTACGATGTAGCTGCGGTCCTTGAGAAGTTGCAGCAAATGGAGGCGAAGGCCCTTGCGAATTTTGAATTCCGGGCGAGCAAGCACCTCGCTGTATTCCTCCAGAATTGGTCGAGAAACGTAGAGGCGTGCTGGCTTGGTTGTGGCGAGGAGCAGAACAGTGCGCTGCAACCCTGTCGGCTTCAGGGCGGCGGAAACCAGCACATTTGTGTCAATTACGAGCCGGAGGGGAAGCATTAGCGCTTCGTTTTCTGAGAACGTGACGCATTGATGACCCGGTCGATCTGGCGGGATGTAAGGGTGCTGGTCCCGTTCCGCTCCGATTCCTCGCCGAGGATGCGCAGCACTTCCGGCTCCGGAGCAGCAAGTTTGACATAGTCGCGGATGCTGAGGAGAACGGCCCTGGGCGTGCCGCGCTTCTCGATGACAATGGACTTGTGCTGAGCATCCACGCGGTCCAGCAGCCGTCCGAAATTCGAGCGTGCGCTCAAAACCGAGACCACCCTGCCGCCATTCCTGTCTATCGTTGGGCTACCCATGAACTCTCCACTTCAATACTCTGAACTGTACAGTTCTCAAGGAACGCGGGTCAATGGCGTCCACCAGTGGCAATCCTGAATTCACGAGGTTAACCCGCCTAGCCTGTCGGCTTTCCGGCTGCCAGCATTTTCCCCGCGACGCGCCCCACGCCGCGCAGCAATGCCCGCACCGGCCAGCGGCCTTCGACGTCGGGGAAAAAGATCTCGCCTTCGCGGCGGGCTTCAGGCCGGTAATACCAGCGCTTGAGCAGCGCCAAATGACCCTGGCGGATGGTGGAGGATGGGGCCTCGAAGCCTTCTTCCAGCGAAGCCAGAGCAGCCTCCATGCGCGTCTCAAGCACGCTGCGAGCAATCTTCAGCGGCGCACCAGGACTCACCTCAACCGTCGCTTCAGCGTGTGCTTCCTTATCCCCTGAACCGCCCGCGCCGACCCCTGATCCCTGATCCCTGATCCCTGATCCCTGATCCCTGTTCCCTGTTCCCTGTTCCCTAATCCCTAATCCCTGATCCCTGCTCTCTAGAACCGGCTCAATCGCCATCGGCTGTGCAAACAGCGAAGTCGATCCCGACTGCTCATTCTGGATTCTCATGCCGAGGGTTGAGAATGCAGCTGGACCGCGCAGCCGGCCATTCTCGAAGGCGAGAACGGCGACTTCGTTCGGATTAGTCGAGGGCATCAAAATCACGGCGCGCAACTGGCTCAGCGGACGAACCAACTCGGCGGCAAGGGCGCGCACCGCCTCCGCGCGCTGAACCTGCGCATGAAGCGCGGCGGCAGCCTCGAACTCCAGTCTGGCCGAGGCCTCGTCGCGCTCAGCCCGCAGCACCACCAACCGGCTGTCTCCGCGGGTGGCCAGAAAGCTCTCCACCGCCGCAGCCTCCGCGCCGTAGCGCTCGTCCGTGCATCCCTTGTAGCACGGCGCCAGGCACATTTTCATCTCGGAGTAAACGCACCCTGGGTGGCTTGGATCAGGGTCGAGATCTTCGGTGCATCGGCGCAGCAAAAACAGCTTCAGCGCCTCGTCTGCAAATCGCTCCGCCGCCGCATGCGACGGAAACGGCCCGTAAGCCCATCCTCCCTCACGCTGACTGGGACGGTGCGTAACCACGATGCGCGGGTAGCGATTGCTGCCCAGAAAGCGCACAAACGCCGGATGCCGCAGGTGCATCCGTTCCAACGCCTTAGCCCCGTATATCTGTTCCAAAAGTGAAAACTGCTTGAGCAACGACTCGAAATCCGACCCGGTAAGCCGCCACTCAATCCGCCGCACCCGCCCAGCCAACTGCAAGCGCCGCGGATGCTTCGCGGAAGGCTGAAGCAGCCGCTCCAGCCGCGAGCGCAGATTTGGCGTGCGCCCAATGTAGGGCTCCGCATGCGCCTCGGCCCCATACAGCGCAAACACCGCCGGCTTCTGCGGCAATTGCGCCAGCGCAGCCTTAGCCTCGGCCGGGTCAAACGGAATGGAATCGAGGTCCCCTGCCACGCTCACCCCGCTCAAGCTCCCGCAATGGTCATGCCGTCGATGCGCAGCGTCGGCGAGGCCACCGAGCCGCGAAACTCGAGGTCGTTGCCAATCGCGGTTATGTTGCGCAGCATTTCGCCCAGGTTCCCGGCAATCGTCACCTCTTCCACAGCGTGGGTCAATTCACCGTTCTCGATCCACAAGCCGAACGCCCCGCGCGAGTAGTCGCCGGTAACCAAATTCACGCCGGAGCCCATCAAACTCGTTACATATAAGCCCGCGGGAACGCCCGCAATCATCTCATCCGCAGTCAGCGTGCCGGGTTCGAGATACAGATTGCCGCAGCCGATTCCGGGCGTGCCGGCCAGTCCGCGCGAGGCGTTGTGGGTAGACTTCATGCCCAGCTTTCGCGCCGAATACGTATTCAGCAGGTAAGTCGCCAGCACTCCATCCTTCACAACCTCAGTCCGCAGCGAGGGCAGTCCTTCCCCATCAAAAGGAGACGTTCCAAAGCCGCCCACTCCGCTAGCAAGCAGCATCGTGTTGTCGTCCACAATGTTCAGGCTGGGCGCAGCGATTTGCTCGCCAAGCTTTCCCGCCAGAAACGAGGCGTGACGCCATATCGAGTCGCCAGACGCAGCCTCAAACACCAATCCAATCAGCGAGCGGGCCACCTCCGGCGAAAAAACGATGGGAACACGCTGCGTGGCAACGCGCCGGGCGCCCAACCTGCGCAACGTTCGCCGCGCAGCCTCTTTGCCCACCGACTCGGGCGACTCAAGATCCGCCAGCCTGCGCGCGCTTGACCACCAGCCGTCCCGCTGCATCTGCCCGTTCGCATCCATCGCCAGCGGAGCCACCGAGCCGCCCGCATAGCTGGTGCGATAGCCGCCCACAAAGCCGCGGGAATTGGCCATCACCTTGCGCCCAGTGGCTGCCTCAAAGCTGCCACCCTCTGAGTTGGTGATGCGCGGATCGGCCTCAAGCGCCGCCGCTTCCACCCGCCGCGCCCACTCAATGCGCTCCGGTCCTGAGAGCGAGTACACGTCCTCGAAATAAAGGTGCTGGTCGCCGGCGGCCGAGCCAAATTCCGCCGCATCCGCCAACCCGGTGAAAGGGTCTTCTTCCGTGAATTTCGCCAGCGCCAGCGCACCCTCCACGAGTTGGCGAATGCCGTCCGGCGTCAGGTCGCTGGTCGAGGACGAGGCCGACCGCGTGCCCAGAAACACCCGCAACCCCAGCGCCCGCGAGCCCGACTCCTTCAGCGTCTCCACCTGCCCCATGCGCACGGTGACGCTGAATTCGTCGCCTTCGCGCACCACCGCCTCGGCATCGCTGGCGCCGCCTTTCACGGCAAGCGCCACCACGTCGGCGGTCAGAGATTCAAGGTCGGGGGCATCCAGATCGGGTTGAACAACGGCTTCGAGCATGGCTTCAAGCTATCAAAGTTGGCCTGGTTCTGGGCAGGCTGCGGTGACCACCTCCATTGGAATCACGGAATTCAGCGAGCAATTGCCGTTGTTTGAGTTTGCGTCCCACGCCCCCTCGGAAGGGTGCCTCGGTGACTTGACATTGGGGCGTTCATCGGGGGTGATCCATTGACGGCCAGGTTTCTAAACGCATTGACCCGTTGGCATCAACCCAGATTGCCAAAGCTGCCTCGACGTTAACCAGACAACCAAACGGTGCGGTCGGGCGATATCCCTGGAGCTTGCCCGTTCTGACGTCGCGCAATTCCATTGGATGACTGACGGCTGGATGCGAGGACGTTAGTCTGATCCTTCCGCAAGCCCGTTTCCTCGAGGGCCCGCAAAGAGTACATTTACTCTATAATTCCTTTTCCTTTTGTTTCGGTTTGCAGGACCGTTTTTGAAAGGCTCCCAACGCCCAGCCGGGAACGAGGACCAGATGGACGACCATGCGAAAGAAAGCCATCTATCTAGACTGATGGACAGCACCCAAGACTACATATGGTCAGTCGACCTTGATTTCAGGTTCGTGACCTTCAACCGTGCAACGGCTCAGTCTTTCCAGACCCACTTTGGCGGGCCGATTTCGCTCGGCATGCGGCACAACGAAGTACTTCCTCCTGAGCGGGGAACAAAGTGGGTCGCCTTCTATCGGCGGGCAATTTCCGAGGGGCCATTCCGAGCCGAATACACTTTTGCCGACGGCCGGACTCGCGATTTGTCCTTCAATCCGATCATCGCGGACGGCGCCGTTCACGGCGTTTCGGTTTTCAGCAGTGACGTCACCGCGCGAAAAGCGGAAGAAAAGGAAAGGCGTGAAGCGGAAACGAAGTATCAGGAGATCTTCGACGGCGCGATTGAAGGGATTTATCGCTCCACGCCTGAAGGCAGGTATCTCGCTGCGAATCCTGCCATGGCCAGAATTCTGGGTTATGACTCGCCGGGGGATTTGATAGCTTCGGTCAATGACCTGGCAAAAGATGTGTGGTTCGATCCGGAGGAACGCGCCCTGTACAAGCGGGCGCTGGAGGATCGGGGTGAGGTTCGGGGCTTCGTGTGCAGGTTCAAGCGGAAGGACGGGGAGATCGTCTGGTTTTCCCTGAATGGCAAAAGGGTCGCCGATGCCAGCGGCCAGACTCTCTATTACGACGGGTTCGTCGAAGAAATTACGCGTCAGAAGCGGTCCGAGATGGAGCTCCAGGGGAGGGAAGAGCTCCTGAGGCAGGCGGAGTTGTTAGCCCAAATGGGTCATTCATCCTGGAATGTCGATACCAACACCTCGACGTGGTCCGAAGGAATGTATCGGATTACGGGTTGGGATCCCACGGGCCTTGCGCCGCGGCATGAAGACCGCGCTAAACTCTATTCCCCGGAAAGCTGGGCGCGCATGAAGGTTGCGGTGGAGAACGCCTTGGCAACCGGGGAGCCGTATGACCTTGAAGTGCGGATTGTCCGGCCCGACGGTGCTTTGCGCTGGGCTCGGGCACTGGGTCAAGCGGTTCGGAACGACGTTGGTCGAGTACACCGGCTGATAGGCACATTGCAGGACATTACTGAACAGAAACTGAGCGAGATGAATCTTCGCGACAGTGAAGAGCGGTTTCGCGCGACTTTCGAACAAGCAGCTGTCGGTATCCTGCATGTCTCCTTTGAGGGTCGAATCCTGCGATGCAACCGGCGTTTCGCCGAGTTCCTCGGGTATTCTCCGGAAGAGATCGCGGGCAAATCGTTTCAACACTTCACCCCGCCCGAGTTTATCTCCGGGAGCAATGAGATTCTGCACGAACTGGGGGCAGGCAACATTGACGAGCGGGGTTTTGAAAAACCGTACATTCGTAAAGACGGGTGCCGCATTTGGGTGAGGCTGAAAACTTCGGTCCAGAGGGATGGCAAGGGCAACCCCCTCCACCTGGTGACCTTCGTCGAAGACATCACCGAACGCAAGCTCGTTGAAGAGCAGATTAAGGCCAGCGAGGAAAAATATCTGCTCCTTCTGAACTCAACCGCGGAAGGGATCTTCGGGATTGACATGAACGGAGTTTGCATGTTCTCCAACCCAGCGAGCCTGCGCTTGCTGGGCTATGAAAGGAGCGAGGAGATCCTGGGAACGAACATGCACCAACTGATGCACCATTCCTACGCGGACGGCAGCCCCTATCCGGCGGAAAGCTGCCCGATCCTTACGAAGATTCGCGAGGGGAAGGGCGTCCATGTGGACAACGAGGTGATGTGGCGGAAAGATGGGAGCAGCTTTCAGGCAGAGTACTGGTCCCATCCCATCTTCAAAGCTGGCAAGCAGGCAGGCGGCGTAATCACGTTTCTAAATGTCACGAACCGCAAACGCGCCGAGGAGCATTTGGCCGAGGCTTCAAGAAAGCTGCAGTTGAGCGAAGTCCGCCACAGAACTGTGTTTCAAACCAGCCAGGATGCTCTGAATATCAGCCGGCTGAGCGATGGCAATATCGTAGATGTGAACAAGAGCTTTCTTGACCTGACCGGGTTCCAAAGGGAAGAAGTGATTGGAAGAACCACGGAGGCGCTAGGGATCTGGGTCAATCCGTCGGAACGACAGGGCATCATCGACGGGTTACGCCAGAACTCCAACATCCGCGATTTGGAGGTCCAATTCAAGAGAAAGGATGGCAACACATTCTGGGGGCTGACGTCCGCATCTGTGATTGAACTCGAGGGTGTTCCCCACGTCTTGGTTGCCACCAGGGATCTATCTGAAGCCAAGGACGCAGTGAAGACGATCAGGGATCTAGCCTTCTACGATCCCCTGACCCACCTTCCCAATCGGCGGTCGATGCTGGACCTGCTGGAACAGACCCATAGTGCCGATCCTCGTTTGCGCGGTCTGCTGCACGTGGATCTGGATAACTTCAAGGCTCTCAACGATGCACTTGGACACCACGACGGTGATCTCTTGCTGCAGGAGACCGCGCGACGAATTTCCTCCTGCGTTATTGGAGAGGGTACAGTTGCCCGGCTCGGTGGCGACGAATTTGTTGTTGTGCTTGAGAATCTGGGCAATACCTCGGAGTACGCCGCGGAGCAATCCAGACAAATAGGCGAGAGAATTCTCGCGGCTGTTGCTCTCCCCTATCACGTGGACGACCGCGAATGCCATTTCTCTTCCAGTATCGGAATCACCGTGTTTGGAACTGACCTCAAGAGTGGATTGGAAGCCTTGCAGCAAGGCGAAATTGCCATGTCCAAGGCCAAAGAGGCAGGGCGGAACACGATCCGGTTTTTCGCCCCTGAACTCCAGGCAAACGTGAATGCCCGCGTCTTGTTGGAGAATGAACTGCGCAAAGCCATCAAGGCTGAGGAGTTCAAGCTGTATTTTCAACCCCAGGTCAGGGGAACTCGACTCATTGGGTCCGAAGCCCTGATCCGCTGGAACCACCCCCAGCGTGGCGTTCTGGCTCCTGGCGCCTTCATTGAGTTGGCGGAAGACACCGGGCTGATTCTGCCGATGGACAATTGGGCTTTTTGGAACGCGTGCGAGCATGTTGCAGCCTGGGCGGGCAGGAATCCGTCGGGTGATGCCCCCATCGCCGTCAATATCAGCGGAAAACAGTTTGGCCAGCCCGACTTTGTTGCGCGAGTCCTTGCGACGCTCGATATGACAGGTGCAAATCCGGCAAGCATCAAGCTGGAACTCACGGAGACCTCGCTGGTGAAGGACTTCCAGGACGTGGTCGCCAAAATGACCGAATTGAAGTCCCATGGTTTGAAGTTCTCAGTGGACGATTTTGGCACCGGCTACTCGTCCCTTGCTTATCTCAAGAGTCTGCCATTGGATCAGTTGAAGATCGACCGTGCATTTGTAAAAGACATCCTGGTTGACGGGCCGAGCGGAGCCATCGCCCAGGCCATCATTTCCATGGGGCACTCCATGGGATTTTCCGTAATCGCCGAGGGAGTTGAGAGTGTGGAGCAACGGGACTTTCTTATAGGGCTCGGCTGCGATTGCTTCCAGGGCTATCTTTACAGCCGTCCCGTGCCCGCGGACGAGTTCGAACGGATCTGGCTTTGCTAGATCCATTCGGCAAATTGTCTTTTGAAGGTCAGAAGGTCGGCTCTGCTCTGGACACTAGAGCGGATTGGCGGGTGGCCCCGGTCTCGATGACGCTCCCAAGCCAAGTTGAGGGTGCCCCCTGTCCCTCGCCTTCGGGGACCGGGGAGGAAGCACTCCGGAGCTTCTCACCTTCTCAGGACCAGCGAGTCCCGGCCCAGGCATCTCGGCAATCGGCACATACCTCACGATCGCCGTAAGGATCGCGCGCGCTTCCGCCTCCATCGACCGCCCGTTCATTGCGGCACGAACCTGCAGGCCGCGCTTGACCTCGGCGTCAAGGTCTCGGATTGCGATTATCGCCATGAATCCTTCAGACCGCAACCATGCATGCATTGCAGGCAAGAAAATGACCTTGCGCACAAAGAACACGTGTCAAAAGCGCATCGAAAACACTGTTACTAGCGCTTATTTCGCTCTAAAACGGCCTTGGCTCATGCTATTTTGCACGAATTGTCACGCGCTGGACTTCGCATATCCGCGTATACCAGCCGGCCCTCGCGAACAGCCTGATATACGCACATCACCGCATTCGCGGCGATGCGCTGGGCGCACAGCCCTGGTCTTGAAAGGGCTCAGCGGGTATCCTGTCTCACTCCCCGTGCGCCGAGTCACAGGACGTTCACACTCCGGCTGTGATAGCATCCGCTTTTTAGCATTGGACGCTGGCGGAACCATCCTCCAATTCTCCGCATGGCGTCGGTCGCAGCCTATATGGACGAGGTAGACGGCAGACCCGGACCCCAGGCCCGCCAATCCGGCCACTTGGACGCCCCCAAAGACGTCCCCGGTCAGAGCCTGTCCCTCCCGCACGTCAGTTCAGCAATCCAGGCAAATTCGCGCCAATTCAGGAGAAACCCATGAAAACGTACCAGGGAAGTGAGATCCGCAACGTAGCTGTAGTGGGGCATGC
>CAYWMR010000099.1:0-12834 GCA_964458965.1 uncultured Occallatibacter sp.
GCGCCGGATACCACTTTTCCAGTTCGCGCCGCATGGCCTTGGTCAGCGCATCCACGGGGCCGGAGCCCTCCGCACGCGTGGTGGCGATCGCTGAGTCCCCGATGGACAATAACATGGAGGCTTGCACATACCTGTTACCGGTTTCGTCTGATTCGTCCAGCACTCTCCAGCTCTTGACGCCGAAGCGTTCCTGCAGGGTCTTGAGTATTCTCATGCAGGCCAATCGGAAGGAAACTTCGCTGGCCGTGAAACCGCCGCCTTCAATCATGGCCTGGTTGACCTGCAGGAAGGCTTGTGCCTGCTCTGAGTTGAGAGCAACGCCGAGCGCCTCAGATAATAGAACGATGTTGGCTCTTCCGGACTGGCCGTTTACTCCGATGATCGGGCTGGCGCCGACCTTGGCAGGGTCGCACCAGAGATAAGCGCCGGGGTTCTTGCGTTCGCTGCTGCCATGCATTCCGGCCCACGTACCAAAGGCGCCGGGGCCAATGATCGGAGCTCCATGCGGCGGCTCGAGCCCGAAAGCGGTGCAGACAGAATACGCGAGCGCATGCAGTCCAGTTAGCGATTCGGGAGTTACAAACTCGGCTTCGCCCCTCAGTTGCATGCTCCCGATAACAGTTGTCAGATTCACGTTGCCGCATCGTTCCCCTGTTCCCAGCAGCGTACCCTGAATTTGAACGGCGCCTGAAAGGATGGCAGCGCGGGCATTGGCAATGCCCAGGCCGCGATCGGTGTGGCCATGAAAGCCGAATCGTGCATTGGGATAACTCTCGACGAGGCTGCCGATAACATGGGCCACTTCATCGGGGCTTGCGCCGCCGGTTGTGTCGCACACAACAATGCGGCTGGCGCCTTGATGAACACATTGGGTTGCTAACTCGTGAAAGTAATCCAGGCTGCATTTGCTGAAATCGGTGTCGCAAGCCTCGCCGTTCTCACGGCGGCCACAGCAGGCATCCATGCCGTGTTCCAGGTCCACGATAACTTCAAGGCCGCTGTCATGAAGAAACGCGATAGTCTCGTAGGCCATCAGCAGGTTCTCTTCCGGCGTGGTTTCCAGGGACTTGATAACATCGAGCAATCTGGATTTAACCACCAGCACAGCTACCGGGATGCGGCTTTTCCTGCTGACTATGAATTGCGCATCGGGCCAATCCTGAATGCGTGTTCCGCGTCCGCGTGTTCTTCCGAACAGAGCCAGTTTCATAGCTCCCGTATCGACGGTGGAAAGAGCGCTGGTTAACTCGGTGACAAACTGATTCGCCCCGGCAAAGCCGATTTCAGCATAGTGGACGCCAAAGGTGGACATGCGTTGAAGCAGGCTGACGGCGTTGGGCACGGATATTTCCAGGTTAGGCTGCTGGATCCCGTCCCGAAGGCTGGTTTCGAAAAGCTCGATTTGTGGAGTTATAACTTCCTTCATTTTCCCTTTTTCCGATTATGCTTGCGCCCTGGGCAAGGAACGCTTCTGCGTACGCAGATTCGCGGACTCTTGCAGGTTGCCGTTGCCGCAAGTTTGCGGGCGGTCCCAGAATACTACTCCCGGTAGCAAACGTGATTTTTGGGGGCAGTGACCTTCCGATATCCTTCCGCCGATAGGTGATACCCGTCACCGCCCCGCGATTGCTGAAACGGCAATCATTCAACATGTTGCATTAAGGCCGTGCGCTCGGCGTCCAGAGGAGTTTCGTGGCTCGTTCCAGGTTGCCGCTGTTGCGCAGGATCTCGCAGGTTTTCTTTCTGCTCCTGTTTCTTGCGCTGTTGATCTTTACCTCGCTGCGTCCCTCTGCGGGAGCAACCGGCGACATTCATCTGCGTGCCCCGGTCCGGTTATTTTTCGAACTCGACCCGCTGGTAGCACTCGCCAACGCTCTCGCCGGTCATGCGCTCTATCGCGGGCTTATCTTGAGCCTTTTGATTCTGCTGCCTACGCTCTTTCTGGGCAGGTTTTTCTGCGGCTGGATTTGCCCCATGGGCACGCTCCAACACTTTGTTGGCAATCTGCCCTCAGAGGCCAAGCGGGGCAGGCAGCGCATTGACTCCAACCGTTACAAGCGCTGGCAGACAGGCAAATATGTTGTGCTGATCGCCGGCCTGGTCGCGGCCTGCTTCGGGTCGGCGGCCATCGGGTGGATCGATCCCTTCAGCCTACTGGTCCGTTCGTTCGGATTGGGGTTGCTTCCGGCATTCAATTTTGCGGTGCGCGCGGTGTTGTCGCCGCTGGAACACAGCCGCATCGCGGGCATCAGGGCGACGGGCGAAACGCTGCACACAATTTTGCAATATACGGTGCTCGATTTTCGCCAACCGCACTTTGCGCAGGGGCTGGTGTTCGGCATTCTTTTTCTGGCAATTTTGCTGGCCAGCCTGCACATCACACGGCTATGGTGCAGGGCGATTTGCCCGCTTGGCGCGCTGCTGGGCGCGGTCTCTCGTTGGTCGGTGCTGGGGCTGCACAAAGATCCGGCTGCGTGCGACCGCTGCAATCGCTGCCTGCTCAGTTGCCAGGGCGGCGACGATCCTATTGGTGGCGTGCCGTGGCGCAAATCCGAGTGCCTGATGTGCATGAACTGCGTGGGAAGTTGCCCGCATGACAGCCTCCAGTTCCGCTTCTTTCGCAAGGAAAAGGAAGTGGCAACGCCCGATATTGGACGCCGTAGAACGATCACAGGCCTGGCTGCCGGAGCGGCGATTGTTCCTCTGATGCGCGCCAACACCGGTCTGGGCAAGAGCCGGCATGAGCGCTTGTTGCGTCCGCCGGGAGCGCTCGACGAAGAGGATTTTCTTTCCCGTTGCATTCGCTGCGGGGAGTGCATGAAAGTTTGCCCTAACACGGCGTTGCATCCCACGCTGGACGAAGCTGGCCTGGAGGGACTTTGGACGCCCACGCTGGTGCCGCGCATCGGGTATTGCGAGCCGAGTTGCGTACTTTGTTCCGAGGTGTGCCCGACCGGCGCAATTTGGCAGATTACACCAAAGGAAAAAGGCTGGGTAGTGGGAGTGGGCCAGCAGAGTCAGCCGGTCCGCCTGGGCACTGCGTTTTACGACCGCGGCCGCTGCCTGCCCTGGGCCATGGCAACCGATTGCATTGTCTGCGAAGAGTGGTGTCCCGTGTCGCCCAAGGCCATCTATGTCGAGGACGCTCAAGTAGTCGATTCGGCTGGCAACACGAAAACCCTCAAGCAGCCACGCGTCGATCCGAGCCGTTGCGTGGGATGCGGCGCCTGCGAGTATGCCTGCCCGTTGCAGGAACATCCCGCCGTCTACGTGACAAGCATTGGAGAGAGCCGTTCGCCGGCCAGCCAGATTTTGCTCAACAGAAGATGAAGGAGACACTGCCGTGAAGTTCGATTTCAATGGATGGATGTTGGCAAAGCGGGCATTGTTCCCAATCGTGGTGGGAATGGGGATTGCCGTTGTGGCGTTCACTGGCTGCAAGAAGGCCAGGCTCGATCCATTTCCGGCATCGAATACGGTGGCGGGCTGGCAGAAAACCAGTGAAACCCGAGTCTTTGCCGCCAAAGACCTTTGGCAGTACATCGACGGAGACGCCGAGCAGTACATCTCTGCCGGAGTCGTTTCCACTTCGACATCGGACTTCAAATATCAGGGCCAGCTGGAGGCCACGGTCGATGTTTACACGATGGGCGACGCGGCGGGAGCGCGCAAGATTCTTGAAACCGGCCAGACCGGTGACGCCAAAACCGTTGCCCTTGGGGACGCGGGAATTGCGTATGCGCAGAGCGTCATCTTCGGTAAAGGCCCGTTTCTTGTCCGGATTGTTGCTTATCAATCCACTCCCGGCACGGAACAGGCTCTGCTTGCCCTGGCGCATGGAGTGGAAGCTAAGCTGTAAGCCCAATGGGGGACCGTCAGGCCCGTATGCAAGATCGGTTTTCCAGACTGGATAACCGGAAGAAAGCGAGGAATGCTATGAAAAGCCGCCGTGATTTTCTCAAGACCGCAGCCACAGGAGCCGTGCTGCTGGGTTCGCAGGTGAAGCCGGGACTCGCTGCCATGGTTGATGCCGGCGGGTTCCATCCGCAGCACGCCGATGCAGGCAAGTCCAGGGTAGTGGTCGCACACGATGTAGCACTGCACGGCCCAGACGGGCAGCTCAGCGAAAAGCATGTTATCGATTTGCTGGACCGCGCCATTGCGGCCTATTCGAAACGCGACCACCCGGTTGAAGCCTGGAAGCGCATTGTGCCGGTGGACAAGGTGATTGGACTCAAGGTCAACGGACTGGGAGGCAAGGGAATCTCAACCCACGCGGTGCTGGTGATGGCGGTTGCGGAACGCCTCCAGCAGGCAGGCGTCAAGCCCGGGAGCAGTATTGTGTGGGATCGCGACGCACGAAGCCTTGAGGCTTGCGGCCTCACGGTCTCGAGCGACCCAAGCCGGGTCCGTTGCTACGGCTCCGATGTGGGTGGCTACGAAGACGAGCCTGTTGTGTTCGGTTCGGCAAACGTGAAGCTCGCCAAAATCCTTACCCGCGAGTGTGACATGGTCATCGGCTTGCCGATTTTGAAGGACCATAACCTTGCGGGGGTCACCTTTGCCATGAAGAACATGTATGGAGTGGTTCAGCGTCCTTATGAATTGCATGGTGGAGGCTGCAACCCAGCGGTGGCCGACCTGAACTGCATTCCCGCCGTTCGCCAGAAGGTCCGCTTTACCATTGGCGACGCTATCACCTCGGTGTATGAAGGCGGTCCCGGTTTTCACGCCGAGCATCTGTGGCAGCCAAATTCGCTGATTGTGGGTGAAGATCGAGTGGCAGTAGATTACAACGCATGGCAGATGATCGAGCGCAAGCGCGCCGAGGTGGGGATCATGCCGCTGGAAGCGGCAGGCCGGCCTCCGAGATATATCGCCACAGCTGCTGACGCTGCGCACGGCCTGGGCTTCAACGATTCAATGCGTTTCCATTTGATAGAAACCTAGCGGATTGCGATTTGGCGTGGAGAATGACGATGGCAGAGGAACCCGAGCGGAAGCCCGAAGAGCAGCAAGGCCAGGCACCAGGCTTGACCCGGCGCGAGGCCATGTTGCAACTGCTGCGCGTGGGCGGCGTTGCCGCGGGCGCGGCGGCTGCCGGAGTGTGGCTCAGTGAACACAGCTTCCGCCCGTCATCAGCAATGGCAGAGCAGGCGCGGCGCGACCATCGCGTAGCGTCCGATTCTCAGAATCCACAATGGCCGCACCTCGTGGTAGTTCAAGGGGGGGAGCCGCGGGCACTGGTGCAGAGGGCATTCGAGGATCTGGGTGGAATTCGGCGATTCGTCAGCTCTCATGACGTAGTGGTTCTTAAGCCGAACATAGCTTGGGATCGGACCCCGGAGCAGGCCGCCAACACCAACCCTGAAGTCGTGGCCGAAGTGGTTCGCCAGTGCTGGCAGGCGGGCGCCAAACGCGTTATTGTCACCGACGTCAGTTGCAACGAACCGCGCCGATGCTTTCAGCGCTCCGGCATTCAGGCCGCTGCGCGCGCAGAGGGCGCTGAAGTCATCCTTCCCGACCCTGAGCTTTACCGTGAGGTCGATTTGGGCGGCGTGGTGCTCAAAAGCTGGCCCGTTTTCAAGCCGTTCCTTGAAGCCGACAAGATCATCAACCTGCCCATCGCAAAGCACCACGGCCTGCTAGGCGTCACGCTCGGCATGAAGAACTGGTACGGCATCCTGGGTGGCCAGCGCAATCGCCTGCACCAGCAGATTCACCAGAGCCTGGCGGATCTGGCCAACTTCATACTGCCCACAGTGACGCTGTTGGATTGCTATCGCATTCTGCTGCGCAATGGGCCCACGGGCGGCAACCTTGAAGATGTGGTACTGAAGAAGACCATGGTCGCGGGCACCGATCCAGTGGCGATCGACGCTTATGTCGCGAAGGCTTATTGGAACCTGGACCCCGAACATTTGCCTTATTTGCAGATGGCGGCAGCGCGCGGGCTTGGAACCGTGGATTTCGAAAAACTGGCGGTCAAGGTGAGCCAGCTGAGTTAACCTGATTGCACTGCGGCTCCTTGAGTGCGAGCCGGTCCTACTTCGCCGCCCGCGCCGCTGCGGAGACTGCTGCTTTCATCACGCCGCAGTCGGAAATGAAATGGACCAGGTTTGAAGTTAGCGGTTCGCGCAGCTCTGAGGGCCGACCAGAAGCACCAGCTGGAGTTGTGCCGGCCATGCGGAGATCGCCGGTGCCCTGCGCGTCGAGGATTAGTGCGGTAAGCTTGTTGGCCAGGTCCAGGTCAAAGCTTTCAGTCACAAAGACCAGCTTGCCGCGAGTGGTAATGACAACGGGCCCCTCGTTGGTGGAGAAGATCTGTGTGTCGGATTCGGGTACGGGCGTGTGCGCATGATCGCTTTGCGCGGCGGCCTGCGCAGCGTCTTGCGCGGCCAATTCGGCAGCGATGTCGTGCTTCAGGCCAGAGTACTTGCGGCCCAGTTCGTCGGCGTAAAGCTGTGCAAAGGTCTGCGCCGAGGTGGTGTTTTTCCAGGCGGACAGGTAGAAGAGGGCAAGAGACTTTGTGCTTGCCTGGTCGACGACTGTTTGGGCGTCGCGGCGCTGGCCGGCCCAGTAGATACCGCCGTCCCAGGCAGGCGTCAGGTCGTTGGCCGCGGCTTCTCCGTCAAAGATTTCGGCGAGAATCTGCAGGTCGAGCTGGCCCACCTGGCCAATATCGTAGGGCTTGTAGAGCTTGTCGACCAGAGGATGAATGTTTGGCAGCAAAGGCGCGGGCGGGATGTGCTTCTGCTCGTACTCGCGCGGGTTCATCACCTCCCATGAGGATGTTGGCGGGCGGTCGAGGGCTCCGGGAAAGGCGGCTTCCTGGCCCTTGTCCATCCAGACATCCTGTTCGAAGCTGAGGCCCTCGCGATAAGGGAAAAGCAGCGACTTGGAGAGCAGGATGGGCGCGCGGCACAGGACTGGAGAGCCCTCGCAGGAGGACATCTGGGTCTTGAGAGTATCCATGACCTCAGGGTCCTTGACCAGGCTCTTGCCCATGGGCTTCAGAATGTAATCCATCATGACGGCGGTGGCCTGTCCCTCTGCGACGGCATCCCGTGCTGTATCCATCTCGTCCTTGGCAATGTGGCTGGTGTCGTCGGCAAAGTTCACTGAGACATCGTCGGGGGTCTGGTCGCTCCATTTTTCCAGGTCGGAGTGCTGGTCCTGAAGGGCGTGGGTGAGTTCGTGTGCCAGGACAGGCTTTTGCTCGTCTATGTCTACCCAGTCGAGCATGTTCACAGTCTTCGTTTTTGAGTCGTAGTAGGCTTCGATCTGCTCGTCGAGCAGGGCAAGAAGAAAGGGCTTGAGCGCGAAGTCGCGGTCGAGGAGGCCGAATTTCTTGAGCACGATTTCGCTGCGCTGCAAACGCTTTGCGCTTTCGTCTTCGTCGAACTTCTTTTTAAGATAGGTCTCTACAATGGGGCGGCTTGTGATTTGGCGCTTGACGTCGCTCTTGATGGGCAGGCCGCTTTCCTGGGAGGAGAACTTGATCAGCTCATCGACGAGTGAAAAGAGCTGCTTGGCTTGTTCCGGGGTAATGTGAGTGGGGGTCTTTTCTTTGGCGGGAGAGGCTGGGCCGGGAGACGCGGGCTGGGTCTGCGAGCCGGTTGCCGGGAGCTGCGCCGGCTTGTCTGTGGGCACGGGTTGCTGGGCTGAGGTTGCCACTGCCGCTGCGAGGCCAAAGAGAGCCAGGAGCATCCAATTTTGAACCCGTTGTGCCCGGCCGGTTTCCATCACCGCTTGCTGCTTGCTCATTTGCTCTCCCATGACTCCAGCGATACCTGACTTTCGCCTTCTGCGCGCCTGCATCTGCTTCCAAGGCTATAATCATGATGCGGTCCGGCGCGAGATATGCAATATAAATCTGCACAAAGGACTGATGAAAGCTTCCCCATGACTGAAACCGTCCTTTCTTTAACGCCCCAGGCCACCGCGCTTGCTTTGCTTTTGGAATCCGCAGTCACGCCGCATGAACTATGCGCCTATAAGGGAGCGCTGACTCCACGGGAGTTGGACGCGCCAGAGAGGGAAACAGACGCGTTTGCGACTGGAGCCGCGGTTCACGATCTGGGCTGGTTCAAGCGCGTGGCGGTGCGTGGAGAAGACCGGTTTCGCTGGCTCAGCGGGATGGTCACCAACATGGTTCACGGTTTGGAACCGAACACAGGCGCGTGGAACCTGGTGCTGAACGCGCAGGGGCGGATACAGGGCGACCTCTACGTTTGGCGTGAGGGTCACCAGCTTCCACCGCATGTGGACGAATTGCCCGCCGGGGACTCCGGGTTGGTGCTGCAGATCGCCTCAGATCAGTATGAGAGGCTGATGGCCCACTTGGAACGCTTCATTATCATGGACGATGTGGATTTGACGCTTTTGAGCGGCGAGGCGGCGCTGGGGTTGACGGGTCCGCTCGGCCCCGAACTGCTTGACAGACTGGGACTTCCGGCGCTTGAGAAGCCGTTGACTGAAGCGCGGGTAGAGTGGAACGGGCTGAATTTGAGGATCGCGCGCGGGTATGGCGTACTGGTGGACCACTATGAACTGTGGGCGCCTGTGGCTCGGCTTGGCAAGCTTTGGAAGGCGTTGCGGACGGCCGGAGCGACTTCGGTGGGCTCGGCGGCGGTGGATGCGTTTCGCATTGCCGAAGGAATCCCAGCCTTTGGAATCGATATGGTGGAGCGCGATTTGCCGCAGGAGACCTCGCAGATGCGGGCGCTGCATTTCAGCAAAGGCTGTTACCTGGGGCAGGAGATCGTGGAGCGGATAAGGTCGCGGGGGAATGTTCATCGGCATTTACGACAGCTTGAGCTGACGGGATCTGTTCCGGCTGGCGGGACGGAATTGACGGCGGAGGGTGACGTGATTGCAGGACATATAACCAGCGCAGCGGAGATGAAGCTGGCCTCGGGCAGCCGGGTGTTTGCGCTGGGCATGCTGAAAGGCGAAGCCGAGGCGCGCAACCTGCCGCTTGCATACGCCGGGGGAACGGCGCGGATATTGGCTTCTGCGCCTGATTTTGGGACGAATTAGCGGGGATGGCTCCCATGTCTCAGAATCGAGACATGGGGCACCCGGCGAGAGCAGGGAACAGGGAATAGGGAATAGGGAACAGGGATCAGGATTGGACGATAAGGAATTATGAGCGATACGCCGAAGTTTACCGTGATTGACCGCCGCAAATATAAGGCGGAAGAGGAACTTGAGAACGCGCAGACCAACGTCTCGGAGACCGGGTCCGTGGCGGAAATCAGGTCTGTGCCCGAGCCGACGTCCGCGCCTGTGCCGGTGCCTAAGACCACCGCTGAGGCGGCGGAAAAGAACTCAGGTCCGCACCTGGTGGTGAACGAGAGCAAGCAGGAGACGAAGACTGCTCCGGACTCAGGTCCGCAGGGTGCGTACGACGAGGAGAATCCCGAGGGCATGCCGCCTGCGCCTACCGCCGAGGAGAGCCGCGTGCAGCAGACGGCCTACGAGGCGTCCGCGCAGCGCGTGGAAGACCTGCTTCGGGCGCAGAATCCGGGAATGGGGGCGGCGCCGCCGGTCACCTTCGAGCATCTGGTGCAGCAGTTCTACGTTTCCGCGATGATCCAGATGGGAGCAGGGACGCAGGAAGGGCAGCGTCCGCGGGTGGATATTGTGGGCGCGCGCACTACCATCGACCTGCTGGGCGTGCTGGGAGAAAAGACTCGCGGAAACCTGACGGATGCCGAGGAGCGGATGCTGGAGAGCGTTCTGTTTGAGGTGCGGATGGCATTCCTGGAGCTGACGAGCATGATCAACCTGCAAGGAGTGCAGCCGGCGCCGAAGCGGTAAAGCAGGGAATAGGGATTAGGGAATAGGGATTAGGGATTAGGGAATAGATTCAGCGAGAGCTTATGGATGGGCGGCTGACGTTTCTTGGGACGGGCACCTCGATGGGGGTTCCTACGGTGGGGTGCGGGTGTGCTGTGTGTACTTCGGCCGATCCGCGCGACCGGCGGCTCAGGCCCTCTGTCCTGATTCGCTGGAACGAAAACGGATCGGGCGGACCGCGGGAGCGAGTGGCGGTTATCGATACCGGGCCGGACTTTCGCGAGCAGGCATTGCGAAACGGCCTAACCCGAATGGACGCAGTGTTTTATACCCACGGGCACGCCGACCATATTCTGGGGCTGGACGATCTTCGACCGCTTAGCTTCACTGTGTTTCGCGAGGGTGGACCGATTCCGCTGTACGCTTCGCGGGAGACCTCGGCGCTGCTGGAACGGATGTTCGAGTACACATTTTCTCCGCACGCTACTTACCCGACGCGGGCCAAGGTTCGGCTGGAGCCGCTGGGGGAACGGACGCGAGTGCATGGCGTGGAGTTCCTGCGCGTACCGGTACTGCATGGCGAGATGGAGATCGCGGGCTTCCGGTTTGGCCGGGCTGCCTACCTCACCGACGTCAGCGCCATTCCTGAGTCGAGTTTTGCTCTGCTTGAAGGGCTGGACGTGCTGGTGGTTTCCGCTTTGCGGCACTTGCCGCATCCCAGCCACGCTACGGTGGAACAGGCTGTTGCCTGGGCTCGGAGGATCGGCGCGAAGACCACTTTGCTCACACATATTGCGCACGAATTGGGGCACGAAGCGACGAACCGGACGCTGCCTGCGGGGATCAGCCTGGCTTACGACGGGCTGGAGGTGGCCGTGGATTTGGGGCCTGTGGATCCAAGGAGAAACTGGACTGCAAGTTGACAAAAACAAATAACATAGCGATGCGCGCGATCCCACTCATCGCGATAAAGCTGCGATGAATGGGGCACAGTTTCATTCTCCGTGGGTCGGCGAAGCCGGTGGAAGGCTATGAGCGATAGCGACATGATTCCCGTTTATCGGTCGGTGGAGGAGATACCGCGCGGATTTGGGCCGTCTGTTGGGGCAATCGGGAACTTCGACGGAGTGCATTGCGGGCACCGGAAGATTCTGGAGGCGGTGGCGGCCGAGGCTCGCGGGTCGGGCATGAGGGCGGTTGCGATTACGTTCGATCCCCATCCGGACAGGTTTTTGCGGCCAGCGGAAGCGCCGGGACTGCTGACGCCGATGGCTGAGCGGGTCAAGCTGCTGGCGGGGACCGGGATCGATGCGGTGGTGATTCTGCCTTTCGACGAGGGTTTGGCGGGGCTGAAGGCGCGGGAGTTTGCACGCCGGATTCTGGTGGAGGCGCTTGGCATTCGGTCGGTTCACGAGGGGCGGAACTTCCGTTTTGGCCGCCACGCCGAGGCTGGAGTGAAGGAGCTAAAGGAGTTAGGCGCTGAGTTTGGATTTGCGCTGCATCTGCATGAGGCGGCGCGGACGCATGGGTTGGAGGTTTCAAGCTCGGCGACACGGGTGCTGGTGGCAGAGGGAGATGTGCGGCGGGCGCGGTGGATGCTGGGGCGGCCATTTTCGGTTTGGTCGACGCCGGCGCGGGGACGCGGGATTGGGACCAGGCTGCTGGTGCCTACGGTGAACCTTGCTCCTTATGCGGAGTTACTGCCGGGGTTTGGCGTCTATGTTACGCGGTTGACGGTGGGTGGACGGCGGTTTGAGGCGGTGACGAATGTGGGGAATCGGCCTACGTTTGGCGAGGCTTCGTTTGCGGTGGAGTCGCATATTCTGGACTTTGAGCCGGTTGATCTCGATGAGGAGACGCCGGTGGAGTTGGAGTTCCTTTATCGGCTGCGCGGGGAGATGACTTGGCCTTCGCCGGAGGCTTTGAAGGCGCAGATCTTTCGGGATGTGGCGCGGGCGGAGAGGTATTTCCGGCTGAGTGCTAGCTTCCGGTTTTAAGTTGTCAGTTGTAAGTTGTCAGTTTTAAGTTGTGGCGCGCGACCGCCGTTTCAGGACACGAATCGTGCGCCTGGTGCGTTGCTGTGAGTGTCGTTAAATGCACAGGCTGGGAGGTTGAAAATCGCATTTTTTCGTATGCATATTGCTTCAGGCTAGCGCGTGACAATTCGTGCAAAGTGCGCATACCTAAGGCCGTCTCAGTGCGAAATGGGCGTGAAAAATAGCGTTTTTGGCGCGCATTTTGCGCGCGTTTTGGGCGTTTTTGATGCTGGAAATGCATGCAGTGATATCAATGGTGCGGCGCGACAGGCCGATGGTGTCAGGCCGATGATTACAATCCGCAATCTTGACGCTGAGGTCGAGCGCGGCCTTCGGGTTCGCGCCGCAACGAACGGGCGGTCGATGGAGGCGGAAGCGCGGGCGATGCTTACGGCGATTGTGAGGTATGTGCCGGTTGCCGAAATGCCCGGGCCGGGCCCCGCAGTGCCCGAAAAGGAGTAAATCTCCGGAATGCTTCCTCCCCGGTCTCCAAGGGCGAGGGACCGGGGGCACCCTTACCGAGGCCTGGAAAGGGCACGGGGCCGGGGGCGCCCGCCTACACGTTTCTTTTCGGCGCAGGACCCGGGCCTGAAGGCCTTGTCGAATTGCTGCGTTTTCAGGGGGTTGAAACCCCCTGCTCCCTCCGTGTCGAGGGTTCCCGCAGGGGCTAAAGCCCGGCGTTTTTCTGGGCTCTTCGGCACGACTGAAGTCGTGCCCTGATACAAAGCTTGGCCGTCGAGCCTATGTGCGGGGCATGTGCAATCCCAGGTCCCCGAAGGCGAGGGACCTGGGGCACCCTCACGTGGGCTGGAAAGGGCATCGGGACCGGGGACATCCGCCTACACGTTTCTTTTCGGCGCAGGACCCGGGCCTGAAGGCCTTGTCGATTTGTTGCGTTTTCAGGGGGTTGAAACCCCCTGCTCCCTCCGTGTCGAGGGTTCCCGCAGGGGCTTCTATGAGACGGCTGTTGTTGTCAAGGTTTTTGTCTTTGCAT
>CAYWMR010000100.1:0-12822 GCA_964458965.1 uncultured Occallatibacter sp.
ACCGCTATTCACGCCCTTCAAGGCGGCAACTGCACTGGCGCGCGCACGCACTGCCACGGCGTCGGGGCGTCCGCACGCCGCCATCTTCTGGCTGGCGTCTGAAGATCATGATTTTGAAGAGATTAACCATGTTACGTTTCCGACCAGGCGCGAACTGCGGAAACTGGTTTATCCGGTGGGTCAGGAAGCTGCACGGCCAGTGGGCGGCATTGTGCTGGACGAGCGCATAACCCCATTGGTGGAACAGGCCTGGGAGCTGCTTGGCGCCTCCGAAACCATGGACGCACTGGCGGAGGCCTACAAGCCAGGGAACACGTTTGCACAGGCCTTCCGGGCGTTCTATGCCAGGACTTTTGCAAAGCAGGGACTGCTGGTGCTGGATGCGAGCGTGCGCGACGCTCACCGCATGGGCGCGCCTGTGCTGCGTGCCGGTCTCGAGCGTGCGGACGAGTTGCACGCCGCGCTGACCCAGCGCAATGCGGATCTGGTGGCAGCCGGGTATCATGCGCAGGTGGCTGTGGGCGGGCAGAACAGCCTGTTGTTTCTGATTGACGAGGGTTCTGGAGCACGGCTGGCGCTCAAGCGGATTGCGCCCAGCGCGGAGGAGCCTCAAGGGTTGTGGCAGGCCTTCTCTCCCAGTGGCCGGCTCAGTTTTTCTACCGCAGACCTGGTAGGGATTCTGGAGGCCGAACCGGAGCGCATTTCGCCTTCGGCGCTGTTGCGGCCTGTCTTTCAGGATTTTCTGCTTTCAACTTCGCTCACCATTGGAGGGCCGGCGGAAATTGCATACTTCGCCCAATCCGCCGTGTTGTTCGAGCGCATTCTGGGGCGGATGACGCCCGTGGAGCCGCGCTTCAGCGCAACGCTGATTGAGCCGGCTATCGCCGATTTGCTGCGCCAGCATGAGCTGACCCTGGAACGCGTTCTTGAGATATGCGGGCCAGAAAATGGAGCGGGCGGCCCGGTCGCGCTTGGTCAGTTGCTGGCCGCGCGCGCCATGCCCATCGAGGGCAAGCGGAAACTGGCTGCCACCGGCGTGGCGCTGGATGCCGAGCTGACCACGCTGCTGGAATGGATGAGCGGGCTGGATGAAGGGCTGGGCAAATCGGCCGAGACCGCGGCAAGCAAGATGCGCTACCAGATGAGCCGCCTGCGAACGCTGGCTGCCAATTTTCAGCTGCAGCGCGAGGCATCGCTGGGGCGTCATGCTGAGGCCATTTGCCAGGCGCTTTATCCCGGAGGAGCGTTGCAGGAGCGGGAGCATGGCGCTGCCTACTACTTTGCCCGCTATGGTTTTGAACTGGCGGAGGAGTTGACAGTGGCGGCGGCGAATCCCTGTCCGGGCCATGCTGCATTGTGGTTGTGAGGCAGTGTGCAGTGAACTACCGGCCCTTGTTCACTTGTTCACTTGTTCACTTTTTCACTCTTTCACTTTTTCACTCCTTCACTTTTTCACTTTTTCACTTTTTCACTGTTTCACTCCTTCACTTGCATTTGTCTATAATCCTCGCGAGCATCCAAGAGGTTCCCAATGAGACGAGTTTTGGCAATGTTGGCTTTGGCAGCAATCGCGTGCTCGGCGGCGCAGGCGCAGATGCCGTCCTGCGGAACTGCCGGGACAAACAACGATTTCCTCGGGATTCAGACTATCCGGCTGTGGGCAGGCGACGCTCCTGAAGCCAAAGGCAAGGCCTGCGAAGACATACCCACATTGACCATCATGGGACCGCGCCACGGGGCCGAGAACGGCTCCGCGGTCATCGTGTTGCCCGGGGGCGCTTATCGCGGTCTGGCGGCCGATCTTGAAGGCCGCGAGGTTGCCGACTGGTTTACCGCGCGCGGCTTTCGAGCCTTCATCCTCAGCTACCGGCTCACCTCGAACGGCTACGTTCTCCCTGTCCCGCTTCTGGACGCACGCCGCGCCGTTCAGACGGTCCGCGCCCGCGCCGCCGATTACCATATCGACCCCGCCAGGATCGTGGTCATCGGCTTCTCTGCCGGCGGACACCTGGCAGCGCTAGCCGGGACGCAGTTTGTGCCCGGTAAACCGGACGCCGACGACCCCATAGAGAGAGCCTCCAGCCGTCCAGACTATCTGGTGCTCGGTTACCCGTGGATCGGGGCCATCTCCCTTGACACCTCGCATTTGAACTACTGCAAGATGTTTAATCTGATGGACCGATGCGCGGCATTGACGGCTGCGTATTCTCCGGATCTGTTCGTGACAAAGGACACACCGCCAACATTCTGGTACCACACCTTCAGCGACCAGACAGTTCCGGTGGAGCAGGGGCTCAAGTTCTATGAGGCGCTGGTGAAAGCCGGCGTACCCTCCGAAGCGCATATCTTCGCAAGCGGGCCGCACGGCACCGGGCTCGGCAAGGGCGACGCCGCTCTGGACCAATGGCCGAACCTGCTGGAGATCTGGCTGCGTGCCCAGGGCTTGCTGACGCCGGTGAAACCTGCCGTCGGGGCCAAGCCATAATCGAGGAAGCAGGCCGGCAGCCTCAGTCTCAAAGAAACCGATGGTAGGATGATTGAATCCGTCCTGGAGGCGCACCAAGAATGAAATCCCCATTTCGGCTTTCTGTTTACATGTCGACGGTCGTGGCTTGCTTGTTCCTGAATCCAGCCGCGCGCGCGCAGGATACTCGAAGCGCCGCGCAACCTTCTGCAACAGGCGCTGAGCCGCATAAGGACGCAGACCATAAAGATGCCGATAAGGACACAACCCCCATCCCGCCAGAAAGGGCCGTCGCGACGCACCACGAGCTGGCCATCGGCGGCAAGACGCTGAAGTATACGGCGACCGCGGGCACCATGCTCATCCGCGACGAAGAGGACAAGCCGTATGGCAGCATATTTTACGTGGCCTACACGCTGGACGGAGCGGAGCCGCAATCGAGGCCGGTGAGCTTTCTTTACAACGGCGGGCCAGGCTCGGCCACCTTGTGGCTGCACATGGGATCGTTCTCGCCGGTGCGCATTGTTACCGACAGCCCCAATGCCACAGCGGGTCCGCCATTCAAGCTGGTTCCCAACGAGTATTCGCTGCTGGACAAGACCGACCTGGTCTTCATCGACGCGCCGCTGACCGGCTACTCGCGAGCCGTTGGCAAAGCAACCACCAAGGATTTTGCAGGAGTGGACCAGGACCTGCACGCCTTCGACCGCTTTATCATCCGTTACCTCTCGGCGAATCAGCGCTGGAATTCGTCCAAGTTTCTCATTGGCGAATCGTACGGGACAACTCGGTCGGCTGCGCTGGCCGATATGCTGGGCAACGATGGCGTACAGTTGAACGGCGTGGTGCTGATCTCGTCGATTCTGAACTACAACATCCGCGCCGGCGGGTACGACATGCTGTACATCGGCAACCTGCCCAGCTACGCGGCGGCGGCCTGGTATTTCAACAAGATTCCCAACAAACCGGCCAGCCTTGCTGACTGGGTGCAACAGGCGCGCGCATTTGCCTCAGGACCCTATGCACACGCGCTATTTCAAGGGCACAACCTGCCCGCTGCCGAACTGGATTCGGTGGCCAAAGAGGTGAGCCGCCTGACCGGGCTGAGCGTGGAGTATGTGAAGGAAGCCAACCTGCGCATCTCTCCCGTACGATTCCGCAAGGAAGTGCTGCGCGACGACCGGCGAACCCTGGGCCGCTACGATATGCGCTTTGAGGGTGTGGATGTTGACTCCGCAGGCGAGAATCCCAGCTACGACGCCTCCGACACAGGCATCGCCGGCGCATTTATTGCCACATTGCACGACTACCTGGGGCGCGAACTGAAGTTCGAAAGCACCGACGCCTACCGACCCAGCGCCGAAACCATTAGCCAGTGGGACTGGAAGCACAAGCCAACCAGCGGCGCGCCGGGGGCGGGACCGGGCAGCGAGCAGGCCCAACCCTATGTTGCTGCCGACCTGGGAAGCGCCATCCGCAAGAACCCGCACCTGAAGGTCTTTTCGGCCAACGGTTATTTCGACCTGGCAACGCCCTTCTTCAACACGGAGTACGATCTGTCGCACATGGATCTGGACCCTGCGCTGCGGGGCAATGTGCAGTTCGGCTATTACCCCTCAGGGCACATGATCTATCTGAACGTGGACGCGCTGCACCAGTTGAAGGACGATCTGGCGGGGTTTATTTCCAAGTCGGTGAATTAAGGCAGGCACTTGGAAAGTGGTAGGTTCACTCTTCCCGCGTGCGGTACTTGCGCAGCCGCCCCAGCAGCGACGCGGGACCGGTAACGGCCAGCCGCACCAGGTTGCCTTCATATTCACGCCGATGTACCACCATGCCCGCTTCAATGGCCGCCAGCACCGCGCCTTCGTGCTGCGGAACGCTGAGCTCGGCCTCAATGGACGGATCGGAATGCAACGCCTTGTCAATTGCCTTGAGCAGCGCTTCCATTCCCTCACCGGTGCGTGCGGAAACGGCTGCCTCTCCAGTGGTCCGGCTGCGTTCCAGCAGACCGTCGCGTTGGTGCTCGTCGAGCAGGTCGATCTTGTTCAACACCTCGATGCGCGGCTTGTTCAGCGCGCCAAGCTCGCCGAGAACTTTCTCGACTTGAGTCTTTTGCTCTTCGCCGTAGGTTGAAGCGGAGTCGCGAATGTGCAGCAGCACTTCGGCTTGCGCCACCTCTTCCAGCGTCGCCCTGAAGCTGGTGACAAGAGTATGCGGTAAGTTGCGGATAAATCCCACCGTGTCGGATAGCAGAACCTTGCGACGGCTGGGTAGCTCGATGGCCCGCAGCTTTGGATCGAGCGTAGCGAACATGCGCGGCGACTGCAGCACCTGTGCGCCGGTAAGGCGATTGAAGAGCGTGCTCTTGCCGGCGTTGGTATAGCCCACCAGCGCCACCGTGGGCACGGGAACCGCTTCGCGCCGCTGCCGCTGCTGTTTGCGGACCCGGCGCACCCCGTCCAGCTCGCCCTTCAAGTGGTCGATACGTGCCTGAATCCGACGCCGATCGGTCTCAAGCCTGGTTTCGCCGGGGCCCCGCGTGCCAATGCCGCCGCCCAACTGGGACATGGATTTGCCCTTGCCGGTGAGCCGGGGCAGCATGTATTCAAGCTGCGCCAGCTCCACTTGAAGCTGGCCCTCGCTGGTGCGGGCGTGACGTGCAAAGATGTCAAGAATCAGCTGCGTTCGATCGAGCACCCGGCAGGGAAGCGCAGCATCAAGATTGCGCAGTTGTGTGGGCGAAAGATCGTGGTCGAACAGCACGAGATCGGCATTCGAAGAGGCGGCAACGCCCGCGATCTCCTCCACCTTGCCGGAGCCGATCAGCGTCGCCGGATCGGGCCGCGCGCGGTGCTGCTCTAACTCTGCAACCACCACGCCGCCGGCACTAATCACCAGTTCGCGAAATTCCGCCAAAGACTCGCTGGCGTCCAGACTGAGCATTTCTGTGTCCGGCCGGTCCAGCTCCGATGAAGTTTGCAGCGAATCTGCGCGGCCGCTCGTGCCCGAAGAGAAAGAGCGTGCTGCGGTTTCCGGAGCCTCGCCGCACGATGGGGTAGAATCGGCGGGGTCATCGCACACGGCAGCCGGACGCGCACCAGTGGCTCCCGCACGCTTCGTTCGCGAGCGGGAACTGAAGTCCACGCTCACCAGGACAGCCCGCTCGGGCGCTATACCCGCGCGGCCAGACCCGGTCGCCGGTGCCCCGGAAGTTCGAGGGGAGCCGCCTGCGCTACTTTCCATCCTTGCCAATCGAGACCGCTTCCCGCGTTCTATCGCGTCTCCGCAGTCGCCGGGGATGAGCCCGGCAGCGTTACAGCAGAGGGTCCGATTCCTGCCCCCACAGCCACCGGCCTATGCTCCAGATGCATCACGCTCCGGTTGCTCACCACCGTCGAAATGGCGTGTTTGAATATCAACTGCTCCTGGCTGTTGTTTTCCAGAAGCACGGAATACTTGTCAAATGACCGGATTTTTCCGGTTAGCTTGACGCCGCTGACAAGGTAAATTGTGATGGGTGTTTTGTCTTTGCGCACCGTGTTCAGAAACGTGTCCTGAATGTTTTGTGCCGGCTTGTTTTCCATGTGCCGATCTCCTGCTTTCTTCTTGAGCGTTTGGATGCAACCAAAGTGGATATGCGTGAAAAAACAATTCAGCGGGCACGGCGCCAGAAGTCCCGGAGCCGCCTAATCCCGCAATGTGACAACATTACAGCGATTTCTCAACCATTTCAACCCCGGAAGGATTTCAAGACAACTTTATTTCGAAACCATCCGAGATAAAGCCGCGCTGTGGGCACTCCTTATCGCCGTTCGTGCCGTCAGGTCGAGCGAGCGTAAGGCAAGCGCTTTCACCAAACTCGCGGACACTGTATAAGCTACCGGAATCGACCGCCATACTCCTTTTCGTAATCCAATGATCTCCGTCTTTTTTCTGCAATAAAGGAGGGCTTCTGGCTGGGCAATTCCTCCCAGCGCAGCCGGCAATAGAGCCCTCAGCGGTAAAATGATCCCGTGCAAGTGTCTCCTACACATTCGCGGAGTACGGTCGTGAAATCGCAGCCAGTTCCCATGCTGGACCTCAAGCGCCAGTACGGCCCACTGCATGGGGAGTTGCTGGATGCGGTTGGGGAGGTGCTCAAAACGCAGCAGTTCATCCTGGGCGAGCCGGTAGCTGCCTTTGAGCGGGCCGCTGCTGCGCAACTTGGCGTGGCCCACGCAATTGGCTGCTCCTCGGGCACCGATGCTTTGTGGCTGGCTCTGGCTGCCGCCGGAATCGGACCCGGCGACGGCGTAGTGACCACCCCGTTCAGCTTCTTTGCCTCGGTGAGCGCGATTCTGCGCGCTGGAGCGACTCCGGTGCTCGCTGATATCGAGCCCGGAACTTTCAACCTTTGCCCGGCAAAAGTGGAAGCGGTTGTTGACCGAACCCCAGGCGTATCGATTCGCGCCATTCTGCCGGTGGATCTCTACGGCCAGTGCGCCGATTGGACTTCATTCGCGCGGCTCGGAGCGGAGCGTGGGCTTAGGCTCATCGAGGACGCGGCCCAGGCTTACGGCGCTGAGTGGAACGGCGTGAAGGCCGGCGGGTTTGGCGATATTGCCGCGTTCAGCTTCTATCCCACCAAGAACCTGAGCGCTGCTGGAGACGCCGGGATGGTGACGACCAATTCCGATAAGTTGGCCGAGCACGCAAGGATGCTGCGCCAGCACGGAATGCGCCGCCGCTACTACCACGAAGAGGTGGGCTGGAACGCTCGCCTCGACGGCTTGCAGGCCGCCATCCTCGGCGTCAAGCTGAAGTACATTTCCGGCTGGAACGACGCGCGGCGCTTGGTTGCTGAGCGCTATCGCACGCTGTTCAGTGCGACAGGACTGGCCGAATCCGGTCTTTATCCGGTTCACGGTGTCGTGTTGCCCCACGAAGTTTTGGGCAGCCGCCACATCTGGCACCAGTACGTGATCCGCACTGCCCGCCGCGACGCGCTGCGCGAGTTCCTCACCTCGCGCAAAATCGGCTCGGAGATCTACTACCCCGTCCCGCTGCACATGCAGGAAGCTTTGAAGAGTCTTGGATATAGCGAAGGCAGCTTCCCGGAAGCGGAGCGCGCAGCTCGCGAAGTGCTGGCGCTGCCCATCTTTCCCGAGTTGCGGGAAGATGAGCAAGAGACTGTGGTGGCCGCGATTGCCGAGTTTCTGAGCTGAATCCAGGCTTTTCCTGGGTCGGACTTTGCCGGGTCACTCTTCCGGCTCAGCAAGGAAATCGCCGAGCCGATCGAGCCTGTGCTCCCACACCGAGCGGCGGTCGCGAACCCATTGCTCCACAACATCCAGCCCGGCAGGTTCGATGCGGCAGGTGCGCACCCTTCCCAGCTTTTCAGTCTGCACCAGTCCGCATTCCTCCAGCACCTGCAAGTGCTGCACCACGGCGGCCAGAGTGATCGCGAGGGGCTCGGCGAGCCGCGAGACCGACATCGGTCCCGGGCTGAGCCTCTCCATGATCGCCCTGCGCGTGGGATCGCCGAGGGCGTGGAAGACACGGCCGATGTCGGGTTTATCTTTCCGCATAGACTGGCCCCTTCCCGCTCCTTCGCTAATTATCCGTCGAGCTCCGCTGCCAGTTTGTCGAGCAGCCCGCGCCATCCGGCTTCCCTCATCGCGGGCCCATCGGCGCCCTCGAGGAATGCGCTTTGAAATGTGAGGATGAGGTCGGTGCCCTTCTCGGTGGGCAACAGCTCAAACGTGCCCAGAGAAATCGAGAAGCACTTCTCTTCAATGGCCATGGTGGCAGTAAAGATAATGCGGCGGTTGGGAACGATATCCCGATAGATGTTCTCGCTTTTGAGCGTGAGCCCCCCCACCGTTGGGACGCCTTCATTGAAGCGAGAGGTGTAATGCTCCCCGCCTCCAACGCGAAAATCCAGGTCGTAGCTTTCGACTTGGTGATGTTCGCCTCCTGCATACCAGCGCTGCTTTTGGGCAGGGTCGGCGAAAGCGGCAAATACGCGCTCGGGCGGCACCGGATAGGCACGCTCAACGACGAATGTGTTGTGAACTACAGCTTGTTGTTCCATGATGTTCATTCCTTCCTCGCAGGGGAATAAGTTAAGTTTCTACTTAAGTATTGAGCTACCTTATTTAATTGTCAAGTGAAAACTTAAGTATTCACATGAAGCACTCAAGAGTCTGTGAATTTAATCCACGCTGACGGCCGCTACTTCATAGTCGCCTACCTGCGGAACGGTAAAGCGAAGCACGTTGTTCTCCATCCGGAACGGCACGCTCTGCTCGGCGTTGAGAAGCACTACGGACTTGACTCTTATGCCCGGCGGAAGCTTCAGGCTTACGGTCTGAGACCTGAGCGGATAGACCCCCTGCATCCAGCCATGGTGAGCGTTGGGATTGGTGTAGTTCAGCAAGTGCACAGCGTAGCCTGGGTCGGTTTCCCACGCGAACATCTCGATAAGCCCGTCGCCTTCCACGCTCACCACGTGCTCATCCCGTGTGATCCAGCGGATGGTGTTGTGCATGAGCCTGAGCAAGTCGCCGTGGCCGGTTAGCCAGTAGGTACGTTCGATGTCTCCGGGAAAGTAGGCCACGCGACTTGAGCCGTTCTCGCCGAGCACTACCGCCGGCTCACTGGTGCGCGGGACAGGTGGATACGCCAACTCCGGCGGATACCGCACAAACCCCGGCACAACGGTAAGCACTGCGTCCCGCACCGGCTTCAGCGGGACGCGGTTCTGCGCTCCCGGCAGCCAGTTTGTGTCTGTGAAGCCTTCAAGGATCGGATGTTGGCGCTCAATGCGGCCGTAATAAGCGTTGCCATTGGTTCCGATTGCGTTGCCGTCCTTGCTGATGCCGAGCAGGCCGGCAAGGCCAAAATCCGAGCGCGGCTTCAAGTTCTCGTCGTAGAGGCCGGTCTCAAAACTGGCCATTACGGATCCGCCCCGCCGCGCGTACTCTCGAATCTGCTCGCACTGAAGGTCACTGAGTATGGCGATATTGGGCAGCAGCAACGCCTTGTATTGGCTTAGGCGCTCGGGCTCCAGCCGGTCTTCGTGTACGTAGTCGAATGCGAATCGCCCACTCAGCAGCGTCTCGTAAATCCCGTGCGTGGTTTCGCGCATGTAAGTGCGTGAGCGCGCCGTCTCTGGACCTGGATAGAGGAGTTGCGTGCTTTGGCCCATCACCACGCCAATGTTGGCGATAGAGCGGCGAACCTTGAAATGCGCGTCGTGTTTTGCCGTCCAGCGAAAGAAATCGGCTCCCACCTTTTGCCAGCGGCGGTCTTCGCCAAAGCCATTCTCTGACCCAACGAAGTGGTAGTAAGGAATCAATCCGCTGGCCAGCGTTTCGCTCAGCCACATCTTCGCTTCGGCAGGGTTTTTGGATGCGTTGCGCCACGCCACCTCGCCAGTTGAGTACGCGGCGGTAATGTTTGCGGCAAACTTGCCGTCCATCACGGCGTTGCTTACGCGCCCCTGTAGTGTGCATCCCCAAACGGCGGGGTCTTCGTTGGTGCGCCCCTGATTGTCTCCCTGAAACCATGCCGCAATGCTGCCCAGCCGATGCAGATTTGGCCCCGCGTGTACATTGCCGCCGAGATTCGCGAAGAAAAAGCTGTCCGGCTTTTTCTCCTTGGCAATGCCGTCGTATTTATTCCAGAGTTCGAACACTCGGTCGTTGAATACGCGCCAGTAGGCCACTGTGTTTGGAGGCGGCAGCTTGCTGCAGATTCCGCAATGGCAATCGGGCAGGCTGCCTAGCGGAGGCCATCCGTTGGTATAGAAGCAGTCCACGTCGTAGAGCGAATTCACCTCGCGCATGATGGCCGGGACGTAGTCGTCCATGTAGCTCGAAAACATGCAAGTCTTGAACAGTCGCGGTTCTTCGCCACTGAACTGGACGGAGCCATCTTTCAAGCGCATCGCCCACTCTGGATGCGCCTCGAGCGCGTCGCCCCAGTTCAGGTCCGGGCTCATGCGTGCCACCACGCGCATGCCCCTTTTCCTGGCCGCGGCCACACACTCGCCAAAGAAGTCCCGGCCGTTCAGGAATTTCCCGTGGCGGTGGAATTTCACTTTCGAGGGATAAAACGCGAGGATGCCGGTAACGCTGATGTAGACCACATCCGTCCCGCAGGAGTGCCAGTAGTCCGCCCACTCCTCGATGTTCATCACGGCAGGGTCGTGCTCGGTCATATTGCTCTGGCCCACGCGGCGAACCCTCTGCTGCCACGGCTCGGTGGATGGATCGATGGGAGTAAGACGTTGGGGCAGAGAGACCAGGACGGAAGGATTTGCGGTGGCGACCGCGGCTGCTGCCTCTTCGGCAGAGAGCTTGAGAGCATCCAGAGCGCCAGCAAATGGGATTGCGGCTGCTCCCGTTGTGAAACCAGTCTTCAAAAACAGTCGGCGATTGAGCATCGAACTTCCCCCTCATGGACCGGCCCTGAAAGTGTAGCCGCTCGACAAACAGATCGACCAGGACCTTTCCAATTCCCAACGCGCCGGGCTATGATGACGCACGATGTTTCCTTATGACCCCGCGCTTCTCGCTGCCGTTGACACAACCCCGCAGACTATCTCCGACGTCGTTCAGGTGCTCCAGAATATCGAGGCGATTTGCGTTGATGGCGACGGACTCAAGTGGTTCAACTGGCTCTATCTTCAGGTGACGCAAGCCGTTGAAGCGCGCGTCAACCTGGCCGATCCTGCAAACCCGAGCCGATTCGCGGACCCTGGATGGATTGCCGCGCTCGACGTCACCTTTGCGAGCTACTACTTTGCGGCCATCCAATCTTCGCTGAGCAGTGCATCCACCCCTGGTTGCTGGGAGGCGCTCTTTGCCCTGCGCAACCAGCCCTCCATCGCACGCATCCAGTTCGCGCTGGCCGGCATGAACGCGCACATCAACCACGATTTGCCGCAGGCTGTCGCCGCAACCTGCCGGGCCACGTCCATCCCGCCGCAGCACGGCACCACGCAATACAGCGATTACACCGCGCTCAACACCACCCTCGACAGCCTTATCGAAGCCGCCAAGATCACGCTGCGCGTCCGCCTGCTTGGCGATGCCTTGCCGCCTGTTTCCTCGCTCGACAACACGCTGGCGGCCTGGAGCGTTGCCGCCGCCCGCGAAGCTGCATGGACAAACGCAGAACTGTTGTGGCATCTCACTGATGCGCCGCTCATCGCCTCAGCCTTCCTTGACACACTCGACGGGCTGACCGCACTCGCCAGCAAGACCCTCCTCGTCCCTGTTCCCTGACTTACCCGACCAAAAGAAGAACACCCGGCACTATCGAAAGAGGCTGGTCCTGGCAAGATCGACAATCTCGCCTCCGCAGCCATCCAGAAGCGCATTAACCCGGTAGAGATTGAAGTCGACGATCTAATCGAGTTTGATCAGCAAATTCAAGCGAAGGGCGCTTCGGCGTCAAGCTCTTCAAGCAGTTGCGAAACCTCGCGGTGCAGCCGCGGGAGATAGACCTGAACAATCTCCCAAACAATGTCATCTCGGACGGTCGCGTAGCCATGAACAATCTGGTTTCGGAAGGCAACTATATCTCCGGGAAGTGTGATCCGGTCCCGGTATTGAGGGAAATAGCGGAGCAATTGGGAAAGCGCTTCCCCTATGATGCCGAATTTGCGTTCGACCGCGGATCGCAGCATCTCGTCCTGGAGGTAATCGCTCCAGGCCTTCCCAGACGTGAACAAACCAATACTAGTCGCAGCATTAGCGATATCCCACAAATAGGCCTTCACGTCACGCTGCATAAAGAGTCTGCTGTTGTTCGGAAACGCTCTTCAGAACGTAGGGATTGCGGATCGCGCCGTCTTCGACCAAATCGACGTTATGGCGCAACACTTCAGCAAGGCCGTCGCGCAGAGCGCTGAAGTTCCGCATTCGATCAGCAACCGGGATCGGCTCGAACTCGACAAGGAAATCAATATCGCTGCGCTGCGGGTCAAAATCCGCACGCACTGCCGACCCGAATACCGCCAGGCGGCGCACCTCGTGCCGGCGGCACAGCCGGATGATTTCGTCGAGGTTGCGCTGAATTGGGCTTTCCATGTTGCTTACGGAAACAGAATAGCACCGCGTCGGCCTGGAGTTTGGCATGGTAAGACCGGAACATCATTCCTGGAGTCAGCCAATGCCGGCGTCCGCGCGATAGAATCCAGGTAATGAAATGTCCCTATTGCGGTTTCGGGCAGGACCGGGTGGTTGACTCGCGCGAGAGCAAGGAGGCCGACGCAATCCGCCGCCGGCGCGAGTGCGAGAGCTGCAATCGCCGCTTCACTACCTACGAGCGCATCGACGAAATTCCTTACATGGTGGTGAAGAAGG
>CAYWMR010000101.1:0-12822 GCA_964458965.1 uncultured Occallatibacter sp.
GAAACTTTGCAGCACCGTCCCCAATTTGGGAACCAAGCTCGGAACTATCTCAAGTCGAGCAAATGACTGAACTGGGGACATTTAGGCAATCAATCCTCAAGAAATCCCGCGTCTCAACCGGGGGCGTCAAACGATGTCGCCTTAATACCTCCAAGCTAGTGCAGCGGCCAGCCTATGTACTCCGGGGCAGGTGCACCCAGTGTTGCGTCGTGCGCGGTGCCGTGTGCACCAGGCCCAACGTTGGGACCGTGGAACCACTGGTACCTGGCCCCGCCCCGCTCAGCCCACCGCCTCTCCCTATTTTGCGTCCGTGGGCTTCGCTCACGGCGTCACCAACGCCTGCACATTCCCCACCAGCAACTGCACGGACCACGTAAATCCGGGTGCTCCAGATCCCGATTTTGGAACTTGGGATCGCTTGGCATTCATACAAACACCCTCGATTGGGCTCATCCCATTTGACGCATTTTCCCACTTGGATTATTCTCCCACTATGTCGAATTCCACGATCATCAAGAACTCCGATTTTCAGTTGGTCACGGAGTTTGCCCAGCCCGACGCAAAAAAGCGCGTCTCACTGGGAGGCGCTTTGAGCGGCGCAACTGCCTACAACATCTACCGCAATCCCCTGGGCCAGCTCATTCTTGATCCGGTAAAGACCGTCCCCGCCTCTGAAATGTGGCTTTACGAGAACCCTCAGGCCCTGGCCAGCGTGAAGCAAGGCTTGAAGGAGTCGGCTGAGGGAAAGAGTGTTTATCGCGGCTCGTTCGCTAAACACGCCAAGGCGTAGGCATGCAGCGGAAGATCAAGTTCATGCCGACAGCCGATGCCCAATACACAGCGCTCGAAAACTCACCCCCGAATGCCGCGCTCTTCGAGCAGGTTCGCAAGGCTCTCGGCTACCTTGAGATTGAGCCGCACCATCCCAGCCTTCATACCCACGAGTTCACGTCGCTCGCCGGCCCAAACGGCGAAAAAGTCTTCGAAGCCTACGCCCAGAACAAAACGCCCGGCGCTTACCGAATCTTCTGGCGCTACGGCCCCGATGAAACCAAGGGCAAGAAGCGATTGCCCGTAATCACCATCCTTGCCATCACCCGCCATCCATAGCAAACAGCGGGCAGGCAGAGCGTCACATCACGCTAGTGCAGTGCTTTGGCCACATCGAACGAAGTGACGAATTGGATCCCCAGCGTGTTTTCATTGCGGACAGAGCCTGTGCTGTAATGCTCAAGCTCATAGCTGATTTTAATGAGTTCGAGCCTGCCGGGGCGGAAGCCTGCCGCTGCCTCAATACACTCGACGTTCCCGGATGCTTTGGAGCGCGAGTTGCCGTTGCGGGCAGCCACGTACCAGCGCGGACTCAGGACTCTCTTTAACTCCCCATAGCCGGCCTTTTCGCGATAGGTGGGAATCACCGTGTAGGGCAAAACGAAACCCTGCCATTCGCCCTGTACAGTCCAGTGCCCGTACGCCCAGCGCCCGTCCAGCCCCAGGGCATGCGCGGGCAGTTTGCTTGGGCTCTCCTCTCCCCAGGGGAAGTACCAGGACTGGCGGTTCAGATAAGGCCCGCGATACGCTGAGACGCCGACCCTCAATCCCTGGCGGATGGTGTAACCGCCGCCCCCGGCCCAGTTGCCATATTGATCTCGCGCGAATAAACTCCGGGGATTTGCCGGGGAGGCGTTGGCAAACTGCACGCGCCCATCCCATTTCCCGCGCGATCCATCCATCTGTGCGCCGTCAATGCCGTAGAGGGATACGGGCGCACCATAGTAGCCATACTCAATCGGCAAATCCACCAGGGCGTTGTCCATGTCGTCATAAAACAATGGAAAGGAACCGAACACGGTTTGAAGCTGTCCGGCGCGGATCAGAATGGAACCCTTATCCGATACCCGCGAGTAATTCAACGAAGCCTGCAATAGATCCCCGTTCGCGCCGTAGCCCGTGGTTGAGAAATCTTCATAGAAATACGGCCGCGTGGTGAATTGCCACACGCCGGTGGCTGTCCAATTGCTACTGATCTTCCACGTGGGATAACTCACCGATCGGAACCCAACACTCGCCGGAGCACCGGAGCGCGGCGCCTCGGTTAATACGTTGGAAGCCGCAAATTGGCCGGAGAGAGTTTCGCGGAGATCGAGGCCCGAATTCGCTTCCTGTGCAGTCACAATCCAGGGGCAAAGCACCCCAAAGACCAACCACAACTGGAGAGCCTTTCTCATCCCGCCTCCACTGCCACTGCTTCCCTTGCCTGGCGCAGATCGTCCATCGGCTGCTCGGTGCCAGCCGCATTCTTGAACGGCAATTTAAGAAACACGTCCACAATTCGGCGATCGAACTGCGTTCCTGCGCATTCAGACAGGATTCGGATGGCCTGTTGATGCGTCATTCCCCGCCTGTAAGACCGATCCGAAGTCATGGCGTCGTAAGCATCCGACACGTGAATGATGCGCGCGTCGATCGGTGTCTCCTCGCCAGACAGGCCCTTCGGATATCCGGTGCCATCCCAATTTTCATGGTGCAGCTCCACAGCCTCCAGGTAGGGAGCAAGGCCCTGCACGCCTTCCAAAATCCGGCGTCCAATCACAGGATGTTCCTTGATCATGTCAAACTCCTCAGCGGTAAGCTTGCCGGGCTTCTGCAGCACGCTGTCGGCTATGCCGATCTTTCCAATATCGTGCAACTGTGCGCCGATTCGAATCCGTTCCACATGCTCCGGGCCAAGACCCATTGCGGCCGCCGTATCACAGGAGAGCAGGCTGACGCGATAGCTGTGACCGGAGGTATAACGATCGCGGGCATCGAGCGCGCTCGCCAGGGAACCGGTGAACTCCACGTAAGCCCTTTGCAGATTCTCCCGCGCATGGCGCACGGATCCGGCCGCTCGATTGTAGCTCTGAACCAGCTCGCGGATCTCCCTGGTAGATGAAAGTTCGGCGGTGAACCCTGGCAGCTCGCCGGTTCGCTCGGCGTTGCGAAGGTGCGAAACTACCTGGGCAATCGGCCTGACGATTGATCGGGACGAGACAATGCTGCATAGCAGTGCGATGATCATTGAACCGAAGGCCATGGCGAGGAATAGATTGCGCAACCTGGCCTGAACGGGAGCCGTTGCCTCGTCCACGTTTTCAAGACTGCGCAGGACATACCCGCCGCCAAACAGCTGCGTGGGAACCGAAATCCAGTTGACGCCACGCAATCGGAAATCGCATTCCGTTTGGCCACCGCAACCACCAAGAGCCGCCTCAACCTCGGCAGGCGACGCATTCGGAATATTCGATTGGATCACTTTTCCGTCATTCATCAGCAAAGCGGGAGTCGCCGGCCCCGGAAAGTCGAAATATTCGCCCACCGACAGCGATCCGATATTCCCGTCATCCACGTCCAGCGGGACCGATGCGAACTGGAACGTGCGGCCGCCAATCCGCATGAGACCTTTATTGCCATGTTCGAACAAGACAGTGTCGGCCGGAACCAGTTGGGTCTTTCCGTCCACTCCCTGCTGGCGAACGACACCAGCAAGCGGCGCGCCGCTGGGAGCGGATACCAGCAGAAAATCGACGCCCATGTGCTCGCCAAGCTCGCGCAGTTGATCTTCCAATGTCCTGCGCGCGGCTGGGTTTCCCGATTCGGATCGAAGCAACTGTAATCCGGCCTTCAGCGCCGCGTTTTCTCCCGCGATTTTCAAAAAGTTGCCATTCTGAGCGTCGGCTTTGGCATGCACGCGCGCAATCGCAAGTTCGCTTTCGCGCAGGGACGCACGCAAGCTGTCGCGCACAGTCGATTGCGCCATTTGCTGGACCAGCCAGAAACTGGCTGCCAACAGCACTGCGAAAGGAACAAAGCATACAAGAAAGACTCGAATTCGATAGCGCATAGCCTGGTCACCAGTTTTCCCGACGAAGGTCGCGAGTAGGCACTCAATGTTTGATTTCCTCGCCGGGTTCGCCGAGCGGGATCAAAAAATCTGCCACGGAGTCGTGGCCGGATTCGACGACTATTGATTTTCTAAAGAATCCTGCGGATTTGTGCCATGCCACCAAGGTGTACTTGCCTGGCGGCACATCCTCAATGCGGTACTGCCCCGATTTGTCCGATCTTGCAAACCATCGGTTCGGAGTCACGACGATGGTGGCCGCCATATTCGGGTGCAAATGGCAGTAGACATCCACAACGCCCGGTTTTGGGAAGACCACCTCTCGGGTTTTGCCTTTGTCATAACTCCCAAGGTCGAACGACTTGGCCTTTGAAAGCGAAAAAATGTTATGAAAGATTGGATCCATGTTGGGGAAGGAAACCGTTGACCCCACCGGGAGTACAAGCAGATCGGGCGAGAATCGCCGATTGAGCTGTTCAATCGTGAAAACAGCCGGGCTGCTCGGGTCGGAGCTCGCCGGGCCGATACTCGCAGAACTGGGCCCCTCCAGATAGAGCACAACTCGCGACCGTTCAAACTCCAGCGGGTCCTCCGGAGCGTCTTTTCCAAGTTCTACGGCCGTGCCGCGCTGATAGATGGAGATGGAAGGGGTGACGCTCCGCTTGGTGAGCTTCTGCTTGACTACAATGTTCCCAGTTATGTTCTGAGCCGATGCTCCAACGCCGATGGCAAAGATTGCGAGCGCAACACAGCGCCGACCCGCCCGGCGGGCCGAAATACACCGACTGAGTCGATTCGAATCTTGACCCATGCGCGTTCCTCAGGGGAGAAGGAAACCTAGCCAAGTTGCATTCGTTGGCCCAGTATACAGGCCGACCGGGAAGAGCCGCTATCGGCTTAGACTGCTTTTATTCATCTCCGGCTGGCCTGAATCCGAAAAATAAATTGCTTGATTGCCCCAGAGCTCCTACCAGGTGCTCCCGGCCTCCATTTTTTCAAGCCCTGGGGCTCGCCGCCTCGCCCGATCTGAGCATGTTTTCGCAAAACTGGTCAGATGCGGTCCGGCCATCCCGCACCGATCCGGTTGGGAACTTCAATGCGCAAAGCATCATTTTCCAGAGCCCTTGTCACAATTTCGATTCGCATGCCACTTGTGTATGCGAGCGAATCAATGGGAGGAAAGCTATGCGTGCAATTGGCCTTGTGTTGGCCGGCTTATTTGTTGTCCAGGCAGCATCCGCGGGCACAACCTCGTACACCGGGGCTCTGGCATCCCCTGAAGATTCTTCGAACGCGCTCACTGTAACGCTGGCTACGGGCGGTGTACTGGGCGTGCAGACATGGGGATTCGGGGGCGGCACAAATGCCTCGGACACCGTGATTCCAGCGGGCGGATTCGATCCGTTTGTGGGCGTCTTCGCCGGCACGGGAAGCACGGCAACGTTTATCGACGGCGCCTCCGACGACCTGTCCAACTACTCCGGCTCCTACGTGGGGTGCCCTCCGGCGGGAGAGGTGAATATTGGCGGCGAGGTCTGCGGCGACGTCACGCTGTCGGAGGCGCTGTCCGCCGGAACTTATACGGTTCTCATCACCGACGCGGCTTATATTCCCAATGCGGTATTCGAAACCGATGGAGAACTCGGCGACGGATTCAGTGACTTCACGGGGGGCGTCCTTCAGACTTGCAACACGGTTGGTTCAAACACCTCCTGCATCACGCCCACCGCCGACTGGGCGCTCGATATCACGACGCCCGCATCGGCGAGCCCGGTTCCGGAACCCAACGGCCTATGGGCTTTAGGACTCGCTTTCCTAGGTTTGGGCGCTGCCTGCCGTCGGAGGTTCCCGCAAAAGCAGGAACTGCCAGGAAAACTCTGAATAAGGCTCTGGAACGTGCAGCGCACGGCTTCAAAGCCTGCCCTGAGCCTGCCGACCAAATGGCGCAGATCAAGAAGCAAGGTCATCGTGGGCCTCAGCCCGCGAAGGCGCCACTCGCCCAGATTGCGAGCACGTTCGGCAACTCCCCCCCTCAACCCCTAACCATCCCTCGGAGGATCAGATGAAACGTTTCGGAAGAATCTCAATGTTGACGCTGGGCATTCTCGGGCTCAGCCTCGTGATCGGTCTCGCCACATCCCGCCAGGTTCGCGCGGCGGTAACCGCCCTGGTCACGGTTGCCAACACAGCCGCAAATCCCGTGCCGACGCAATCGATGGATGCGCAGACTGCCTTTCAAGCCAATCTCACCGTCGGTTTCAATGGGCAATCGGTCACCATCCCGCAAGGCCAGCGCCTCGTGATCGATTTTGTGGCCATCAATGGTGTCGTGCAATCTGGCTCAGGCCCAGTTCAGCCCTCCGTTATCCTGGCGTCAACTCTGAACGGAGGCCCGCAAACGCAATTCTTTCTCGAACCGGGGCCTAGCCCTGTAAACCTTCCGGGTGAGAACCAGCTATATCTCGCGCAGCCGGTCAAGGTCTACGCCGATACTCTGTATGTGTCGGGAGCCTTCGCCGGATACAGCCCGAGTTTCTACGTGCTGAACCTATCGATCTCCGGCCACTTGGTTCCCATCACCTAGAATCCGTGGATGCCCGGGTCTCTCGGCGAGCGAGACCCGGGCGTCCCTCCGCAGGTTGTCCGAAAGCGAACACGGCTTTGCGAAACCGAACATCTACTTCCAGCGAACGGACTCGCCACCGAGGGCAATGTCCTTGCCAATAAGCCATTTGGAAGCGTCGCATGCCGCAGTCGGTTTGGCATCCAAAATGCTCACTTTTCCCCATAGGCATTACCCCCGGAGGCCACCGATGGCGTACTTCGAACGTGTCCGCGACGTAATTTCCGGGCCTTTCAGCCCCGACATCATCCAGCAGCGCACTGCAACCGGATGGCAGATGGTCTCCATCGAATGGCGCCGCGAACTACCCGACGCCGAAGCCCCTACCGAGGGTGCGTTCAACGAAGAAATCCCCTACGGCCTGCGTATTTCCGACGACTGCAGCCGTCTCGAAGTCCATCCCCGCGAGCACCAGGCTCTGATGCTGATGATGGAGTTGCTGGTGCAGGACTTCTCCTATTCCAGCATCGTCAGCGACCTCAACGAAAAGGGATTTCGGCAGCGCGGCGGCAAGCCCTGGAGCCGTGTAGCCGTCTTCAATATGATTCCGCGCCTGATCGAAGTGGGCCCGCGCTTCTTCAACTCCGATGAGTGGGAAAAGCGCCGCCAGAAATTCGCGCGCGCAAAATCGCCGGAAGTCGCGTAGAACTCCTCAGGAAATGTCACTGTCTCGCAGACCCGGCTATTCCTTCTCTCGCTCCTTGTAAATCGGCCCAATCGATCCCGGATTATCCCCCAACTGCGGATCCACGCGAAAATCCCAAACCGATTGGTTAATGTCCGAAGCGGAGATAATTTCAACCAGCGCATACTCGCCAATATTCAGCGGCTTCTCGGGCGCAATCTTCAGCCAGTGCTTGCCCGGCAGCACTTCAACCTTCGCAGCAATTACATCTTCGTCCTGAGTCACCGTTCCGGTGGCGCTCATGTGGATGGCCCCCACAATCCTCACTGCCCGCCGCTCGTCCACGCGCACAATGGCAAAGCCCGACGTAGCCGAGTGCGCGCCATGCTTACGGCTGGCCACCTCCTTTGCGCCGCCCGTGTTCACCGTCATGGCGTGAGACACAACCTGCTCCACTTCGTCGTTTGTTGCCAGAGACAAAAAGATGGCCGGGTCATTCACATGCAGATGAACCTTGGCATGCGCGCCGTCCAACTCCAGCGTGGCCTTTTGCCCGGCCAGCGGATTCAGGGTACTCAAGCCGTGCTTCGTCTTCGCATTCGCATTCAGCTCGGTGGGTAGCAGTTCCACGAGCTCCGGCGTGCCCTGAAAGGTGTCCAGCACAAACACGCCGTCCTCGTCCGGCAACTCCAACCCCTTCACCAACTCCGGCCTGCGCGCCTTCTCTGCCTCGCGCTCGGCCGCTTCTTCTTTATCGATGTCCGCAGCTTCTTTCATGGCCGGCGAAGCCGCCTCGTCCGTGGTTGGCGCGGCATGGTCCCGCTCCCACTTGCGCGTAGCATCCCAATCCACCAGGTCAACGGGCAGTTCCTCCCAGTCTCCGCCACGCTCCAGCGAGATGTACCGCACCCGGTCGCCCACAATCTCGTACTTCCGCACCAGTTGATAGGTGCCGTCTTTGAGAATCAGACGATGGTTCACCGCCAGGCCGGGAGCGTCCGGCTTCACGGTGAGCGGTTTCTGGGCGCGCGCCGTCAAACCAGCCAGCAGCAGCGCCGCCAGGCTCACGGTCCACAACCGCCGCACGTCTCTCAATCGCTTCTTACCCATTTGGTTTTGGTTGTCCGCACACAGTTTAGACGAACCGGCTGCGCTCACGTCTGACATTCTTCCGGGTCCAAAAACTGCGCGGCTTGTGTAACCGTCTTCCGCGCGTTCGCATCCAACTTTGTGTATCCTTAAGACAGGGATCGAAGATTTGACAGGATTGCAGACACATTTCCGCGGGAATCGCCGCGCAAAGTCAGGCGCTTTGCCGGTGGCCACCGTGGTGTGCCTCCTTTTGGTCGCGCTGTTTGCCGTGGTGCAGGTTGCGCACGTGCATCCGCTGGAAACCGATGCCGACCACTGCACGCTCTGCATCGTGATGCATAGCGCCGCGCCGGTCGCTGTCGCAGCTGCAATAGTAGTTCTGGTCCAGATCGAGACCCGCACCCTTGTTTATGAGCCGCGGACAATAACCCGTTACTGGCATCCCCAGCTCTTTACTCGCCCCCCTCCCGCCGGCTGCTAGGGCAGTTTTCCCGATTCCCTCGCTTCATCCTGATCCGGTTCGTTCGTTGCCCTCAAAGGGGCAAGGATCTGGAGCATTTTCTCAGGCTGAATCGTCTTATTCGGACAACGCCCCTATTGCAAATGAGGATGCCGCGTGCGCATATGCAGCGGCCACCATTCGCATCCAACAGCCATTTTTCAGGAGGCCTCCTATGCCGTTCCATCGCGGCAGCATTTTCCGTATTCTTCCCACGCTTGCTCTGTTCTTCGCAGCGCTCTCCGCGGTTGCCCAAAGCGGCAACGCAGGCGCTGTTCGAGGCACTGTCACCGATCCGTCCGGCGCAGTCATTCCCGGTGCGACCGTTCATCTCAGCAACGCATCCAGCGGTCTCAATCGCACTGCAATCTCAGACGGCACAGGCCAATTCGTCTTCTCCAATGTCCCCTTCAATCCCTATCAGGTAACAGCCACGGCAAATGGGTTTGCTGCTTCCAGCCAAAGCCTTGAGATTCGCTCGGTTGTGGGAACGAATCTGAAGCTCGTTCTGCAGATCGAAACTTCCGCAACCACCGTTACCGTAGAAGCTACCGGCGACCTGGTTGAAACCGACCCCACCTTCCATACCGACGTGGACCGCGACCTGTTTAACAAGGTGCCCATGGAGAGCGAGTCCTCCTCGCTCAGTTCCCTGGTTACGGAAACCACTCCCGGCGTTGCGTCCGACTCCAACGGCCTTTTCCATGGCCTCGGCGATCACGCGTCCAACTCGTTTTCAGTGGACGGCCAGTCCATCACCGACCAGCAGAGCAAGGTCTTCTCCAACCAGATTCCGGCCAACTCGATTCAATCCATCGAGGTCATCTCTGGCGCGCCACCGGCCGAATACGGCGGCAAAACCAGCCTGGTAATTGTTGCCACCACGCGCTCCGGCCAGGGCGTAACCAAGCCCACGGGCAGCATCAGCAGCTCCTACGGCGCCTTCGGCTCGGCTGGTGTTGGCTTAGACCTGGCCTACGGCGGCACAAAATGGGGCAACTTTGCCGAAGCCGACGGCATGAACTCCGGACGCTTTCTCGATCCCCCTGAGTTCGCTGTCTTCCACGACAAAGGCAACGAGCAAAACGTTTTCGATCGTGTGGACTATACTTTCTCGGCGATCAGCTCAGTTCATTTCGACGTGAACTACAGCCGCTCCTGGTTCCAGACCCCCAACTCCTACGACAACCTGAACGTCCAAAACGTGATTGGCGCAGACACCAGCGCCAACCCCACCTTTGGCACGGTTGGCGACGCCGATCAGCGGTCGAAAATTGGGACCATCAACATCTCGCCCACCTACACCCGAGTTATCGGCACTAACTCAGTCTTCAACCTTGGCGCATTTGTTCGCAGGGACGAATATAACTACTATCCCAGCGGCAATCCCCTCGCTGACCTTGGCGCCTCCAACCTGCAAACCGCCTCCATCTCCCAGTACCGCACCCTCACCAATTCCGCGGTTCACACCGATTTCTCCTATGTAAAAGGAATCCAGAATCTCAAGATAGGCGCACAATACGGACAGACATTCCTCAATGAAAGCGACAGCCTCGGCGTGGTGGAAGCAACCTATAATTCACCCTGCATGAATGTAAATGGCAATCCCCTTCCGGGTTACGCCGGCCCTGCGGATTGCGACGGCGAAGTGGCGCTCCAGAATCCAAATTTCCTTCCAGTCCTGGCGCCCTACGACTTAACCCGCGGTGGCAGCCTTTACAACTTCGCCGGCCACACCGACATAAAAGAAATGGCTATGTTCATTGAAGACCAGCTGAAGGCCGGCAACTGGCTGTTCAACCTGGGAATTCGCGGCGACATCTATAACGGCCTGGCCGCGGCCAGCCAGGCTCAACCTCGTGTAGGCATCGCATATAACATCAAACCGTCCGCCACAGTAATGCGTATCTCCTACGCGCGCACACTGGAAACACCCTTCAACGAGAACCTGATCCTCTCCAGCCAGGGCTGCTCCAACCCGGTGCTCGCTCCCCTGCTGAACTGTGCCTCAGATGTTGCCGGAGTCGTATCGAAGAACCTTGCGCCCGGCTTTCGCAACGAGTTCCATGCCGGTTTCCAGCAAGCCCTCGGACAGAGGATTGTTATCAGCGGCGAGTACATCTGGAAGTACACCCACAATGCTTTTGACTTCAGCGTACTGGGCAACACACCCATCACCTTCCCGATCGACTGGCACAGCTCAAAGATCCCAGGCTATGCGGCAAACATTGAGATTCCCAAATATCACAACTTCAGCGCGTATCTCGTTACCTCCTCGGTAGCCGCTCGCTTTTCGCCCCCCCAGGTCGCCGGAGCCGGAGCTACTGGCGGTGTCTCCCAGGGAGCTACCGAGAATCCGTTCCGCATCGACCACGATGAAAAGTTCAATCAGAACTCTCACATCCAATATGAAATACCCGGCAGCAAGTTCATAAGCGGACTTTGGGGTGGATTTAACTGGCGCTTCGACAGCGGCATGGTGGCCGGATCAACGCCCTGCTACAGCCCGACCGATCCCAACTCTGCCTGCCCCAACACTTCCATCACTCTGCCGGGCGGCGTGGCGGGCGTGGCGATGGTGGACAACAACATAGCCGCGACCACAAACCCAGTGACTGGAGCGAGTGTCGCCCTCCCTTTAACTTTGGATGAAGAGTTTCAGGGAGGTTTCGCATGCAACGGAGTTACAGCTAACATCAACAATCCTGCAACCTACTTTTCCACCTGCCCGGCGAATGAGCTAACCTCGAAGCTCATCGATATTCCCGCTCCTGGCGCAGGCGACAACGACCACGACCCGCCCCGCATTCAGCATCGCGACCTGTTCGACGCATCGCTGGGGAAAAACAACATTTTCCACAAGGAGCACTACAAGGTCGACCTCGATCTGACAGCCATCAATGTCACCAACAAGTACGCCTTGTATAACTTCCTGTCTACGTTCAGCGGTACGCACTATGTAACTCCGCGCGCGCTGACAGCGAAGGTAACGCTGAACTTCTAACAGGCAATCCCTCACAGGGGCAGATTCGCCAATCTGCCCCGCTTCCACAATCATTATTGGGCTGCAAACGCAGGGCGCGTTCTCCCTTTGCAAATACAATAAACTCCATCCGCGCAGTCGATTCTCACATATCCGAAAGACAGAATGCAGTCTAGCCTACCCGGAGTTGGAAAAGCATACATATGATGGCCGGTTTCTCGAAGTATTCCGCTTCCATCGAATGCCGGAACATCGCATTCCCCGAGTTAGTAAAGCCCCTCCGCAGCCTGTAAATAAGAGGAATAAACTAACTCACCAAAACACGCGAAGATGACTTGATCGATTGAATCGTTTCCCGCCAGCTCGGCTACAGTTTCACGCATCGCAATTGCGACGGCCTCCTCGACTGGAAACCTGTAGACGCCACAACTGATAGCCGGAAAGGCAAGACTTCGCAGCCCATGCTTTCGCGCTATGCAAAAACAAGAAACATAACAACTCGCAAGTAACTCACGCTCGTTGTGTCCTCCGCCGTTCCACACCGGCCCAACCGTGTGAATCACATACCGGGCGGGAAGACGATACCCCCTTGTAAGCTTTGCCTGGCCGGTCTTGCACCCTCCCAGCAGGCGGCATTCGTCCACCAGCTCGGGGCCGGCCGCGTGATGAATCGCCCCGTCCACGCCCCCTCCACCCAGGAGCGAACTGTTGGCCGCATTGACGATCGCATCCACGGCCAGGGTGGTAATGCGGGTCTTCACGATTTCGATTCGTTTCATCATCGGCCGTATCACCGTTTGTTTCTCGAAGTATCGTAGGCCTGCCGTCCGCTTGGGGCAAATTCCTTGCTCGCGCCAGCCGAGTTTTCTGCTTCCGGCGCCCTCTCCAACAGGATGGTTGATCTCTTTCGCCATTCGCGCCCCGATTGCAAGCGTATGGTCCCCAAGAGGTTATCCATGGATACGACCCCTTTTTCATCAGCCGGCACAATTTGCCCTTTTTTTCCGCCCTCAACTCTGCCATACTTGATTGTGCCCACCAGGTACGTCCAATCCCAACATTTCAATCAAGAGGTTGCATCGATGTCGGCAAAGTATGTCTTTGTGACGGGCGGAGT
>CAYWMR010000102.1:0-12663 GCA_964458965.1 uncultured Occallatibacter sp.
GGCCCTGAGGACGAGCGGCGGGCTGCTGGCCGGGCGAATTGTGGAGACTGAGGCCTACCTGGGTCCGCACAACGATCCACCTGACCCTGCGGCACATGCGTATCGCGGACCTACGCCGCGGAATCGCGTTCTCTTTGGTCCGGCTGCGCACGCTTATGTGTATGCGATTTATGGGCGTTATTTTTGCATGAACATTACGTGCGAGACGGCTGGCCGGGCCGGATGCGTGCTGCTGCGGGCGCTGGAACCAGTGGCTGGCGCTGAACAGATGGCTCGCAACCGAGGACTAAAAGCCGGTGCGCAGGGTAAGCAGCTCACGAGTGGCCCCAGCCGGCTTTGCCAGGCGCTGGGACTGAACCGGGCGGCGCACGATGGGCTGGATTTGCTCGACTTGGCGAGTCCGCTGCAGGTACGCGAGGACGGGTTTCAGGTCTCAGAAGTGTTGGTTACGGTGCGAATCGGGATCAACGTGGCGGCGGATTTGCCGCTGCGATTTGCGCTTCCTGAACACCATTGCGTCTCGGGTCCCAAAAGACTGACCGGAGAACGCGTCCGAATTGGATAGAATTCCGTCCATAGGAAATACATCCCGACCCACGAGGAAAATCTTCGCTTGAAGCCAACCACTCTGTCCCTGTCTACTGCCGCCGTTGCTGTGCTGACCGCGGCCGCCTTCGCCATTGCAACCCTTGCCCAGGCACCGCCGGCTCCCCAGGCTCAACCGCCCGCCGCGGGAGGCGCGCCGCCGCAACGCGTGCGCAGCTTTCCGGCTCCCACCAACTTGAAAGTGTTGCCGAAGACGATGACCGGCGAGCAGGTTCACGAGTTGATGGAGACCTGGGAGGGCTCGCTGGGGGTGAAGTGCAGCACCTGCCACGCGGCAAACCCCAACGATATTGGGCCCAATGGCCGGCCGCGGCTGAACTACGCCGACGACTCAAAGGAGGATAAGGCGACCGCGCGGATCATGTACTCCATGACCGAGGAGATCAACAAGAGCTATGTGTCGAAGCTGTCCGACTCCGACGCAAAGGTCACCTGCGGCACTTGCCATCGCGGGCATTTGGATCCGGAGGTGTTTGTCCTTCCGCCGGATGAGCATGATCATGACCATTTCGGGCCGCCTCCGGGGCAAGGGGCTCCTCAGGGCCCGCCGCCGCAGCCGAAATAAGGCTGGCGCCGCAGGTGTAAGCAGCGAGAGCCGGAGCGGCCGGCTCTCGCGATGACACGTATTCGTAAAGAGCCAGAGATTTGTAAAGAGCTATAGAGACGCAGGTCCTTCGGCTCCGCTCAGGATGACAGATACTTATAAAAAGCTAAAGGGCAAAAGAGCGACAAGCCCCGTTTCAGGGCGCTTTCGGAATTCGTTTGCCGATTCAAAAGGGCCTGTTTTTGGGCGGTTTTTGCTCGAAGACGGGCCTTTTGAGCCGGAGAGGGGGCGGCAATCAGGGAGGTGATCCAGGCCCCCTAAAGCAAATTCAAGCCCGCCGGGAATGCCTTGAAATCTCCATCCCGGGTAATGAGGGCAATATCGGCGTCAATGCAGCATTGTGCGATCAAGGCGTCGCCAAGCCGAGCCTTCCTTTTCTGAGCGAGAACCTTTGCGCGAAGTCTTCCGGCTCGGCGCCAGAATCCGTCCTTCAACGCCAGCAGTGGGAGTTCGAGGAGTGTTTGTGCTACGGAAGCAGAGAGTTCAGGATCACTCAGCAATTCTGTGAGTACCGGAGGGGGCATTACGACTTGGCGGGATTGAAGCGCCCTGGCCAGCGCGAGAACGTCCTCTCCCTGCTCTCCCTCGAAGAATGAGATCCAGGTACTGGTGTCGGCTGCGATCATCGGTCTGCCTTCAACTCCTCAAGTGTTTTTGAGAATCGAACTTTCCCCTGAAGTTGAAGAAGACGCTCGTATGCTCTCCCTGCCGCAACCAGTTCAAGCCCGGTACGGATGGTTTGAGTGATCCCGGCGCCGCTTGCCTTTTGCGCCTTGCTGAGAAGGTCTGCGGGAACTTCCACGGTAATCTTCCGTGCTACAGGCATTCCGATTCTCCTTTACCATATTGTATACCAGCATCGAGTATGGGGTTTTTGTTGCCGGATGCCCCTGTCTCGCCTCTTAGACCTGGGATTGCATAACTTTCGGATTGGCGGTGATACTACCACGACCTCAGCCCAGCGGTATCCCGTGCAGCGTTTTTTCCGAATTTCATCGCTGCCACAGTAATCAACGGACCGGCCTTAATCTTCGTCAGACGGCTTCAATGGTGTGTAATTCCAGTTCCAATGCCCGACCATGCGACGTTCTTCATCATCCATGCATTCGTGGTAATGATGCGAGTGCGGGGATGGAAAGCGAATAAGTGGCACTTCGCTAAGCCCCGTCTCCGATAACACAAGTTGCCACTTGCTTAGGGCGCCGTAGGCGTAGATCACGTTATGCCGATCATAGATGAGCATCTCCGAACTTGATGCTGATGCAACCCACAGGTTATGGCGTCCATCATTCTCAAGGAATGGTTGGAAGTCCTTCAAGAATGCTTCCGCATTTTTCTTCGTCTGAGGCTCCGGGCTCTGATACCTGCCCAATTCGCTGTCACCTCGATTGACGACGAGCACATATAGCAACCAGAACGGCCCAGGCATTGCGTCGAGCAATCGGATCAGGAATTCGACTTGATTGGTCTCAGGGGCAATCACCAGTCGGCTTCCACCGTCGGATGTCTTCTCGACAGCCCAGACATTTGGGTACTTGAATTGCCGATCTTCCGGGTATGGATTTCCGAACCTGTAGCAGCTTTTCATGGGCCTAGTATCGCAGCCGTGGGTTGCAGGTGTACGTTGCAATCGTGGGTTCCGGTTGTGTTGTCGGCAATCCGGAAATTACTCGTTATTCTCGGTGCGGCGTCAAAGGCGCATTATTTGCTTGACTTCCTCTGATTACTGTATATACTCAGTATATTGACATGCACAGTGACATCGTAATCTCACAATCCGACGGACGACCGATGTACTTGCAGATCATGGAGCAGGTGAAGCAGCGGGTTGCTGTGGGGGAGTGGAGGCCGGGCGAGGAGATTCCTTCGATTCGGCAGCTTGCGGTGGGGCTGCGAGTGAGTGTGATCACGGTGAAGCGCGCCTATCTGGAACTGGAGCGCGAGGGCGTGATTTTGACCCAGCAGGGCAAGGGGTCTGTGGTCGCACCCGATCCTGAGCTGGGCGCGCGGCTCTATGACGAAGAGTTTGTGGAACACATTGAGCAGGCGGCGCGGCTGGGAACGCTGCTTGGCCTGAGCGGCGAAGAGATTGCCCGCCGGACAGAGGAAGCGACAAAGCGGCTGGGCGAGAGCCGGACAGATGCGAACCGGATCAATGCGGACTGGACTAACGGCGCCCGGGCCGCCAAGGAGACTGTATGAATGAATTTTGCGTTCAATTCGAGGGAGTGAGCAAGAAATACCCTCACTTCTCTCTCACGAACATCGATCTTGAGCTGCCTTCGGGAAGCATTATGGGCTTTATCGGGGCAAATGGGGCGGGCAAGTCGACAACGATCCGCATCCTGATGGGGCTGATCCACCAGGATAAGGGCCAAGTGAATGTGCTGGGCCACCAAATGCCGGCGGATCAGGCCGCGGCCAAGCTGGACATCGGCTTTGTGTCGGAGGATATGAGGCTCTATGGGCCGGCGACGCTGGCCTGGCACATGAACTTCATGCGGCCGATTTATCCGCGGTGGGACCAGGCTTATGCCGAGAGCCTTCTTGACCGCTTCGATCTGAAGCCGCAGCAGAGGATCAAAGGGCTCTCGCACGGGCAGCGCGTGAAGGCCGCGCTGCTGCTTGCGCTGGCCCGGCGTCCGCGGCTGCTGGTGCTGGATGAGCCGACCACGGGACTGGATCCGGTGGCGCGTGTGGAAGTGCTTCAAGAGCTGATGGCGGTGCTGGCTGACGAGGAGCGCACGATTCTGTTCTCGTCGCATAACACGCTGGACGTGGAGCAGATTTCCGACCGGATTACGTTTATCGACCGCGGCCGGATTATCGACTCCTACGACAAAGAGGTATTTCTGGACCGCTGGCGGCGATTGCGGCTGGTGCTGCCGCCGGACGGTGTTGTACCGCGCCTCAATGGGATTGTGGCAGTGGGGGGAAGCGGCCGGCTGCCCGTGCTCACGACCAACAGCTACGAGCCAGCCATGGTTTCGGCATGCACACAGATGGGAGCGACCGTCCAGGCGGTGGATTCGATGACGCTGGAAGAGATTTTTGTAGCCAACGTACACAGCAGAAGGGAGCGGAAAACAGCATGAATTATTCCATGGTGATGCGTCTTATTGGGAAGGATTGGTGTTTTCAGCGCACAGCGATTTTGCTCTCGCTGGCGGGCGGAGCATTGTCGCTGGGAATCGTCGTCTTGGGCGGCGAGGCCGGTTTTACGATCGGGCTGATTCTTCTGGTAAGTATTATGGCCATGATCAGCGCGATGATGGTGATGGGCAATGTGATCGGAGAGCGGGAGAATCAGACGCTGGCGTTTGTAATGAGCCTGCCCATCTCCTATCTTGAGTACACCGCATCGAAGATTCTGAGCAACCTGATCATTTTCGTTCCCTTTTGGTTAGCATTGACCGGTGGGTGCCTGGGCCTGATCGTGATTGTGCCGCAAATGCATGGCCTGTTTGCCTTCACCGTGATTATGGCGGTCGAGATTCTGGTGAGTACCTGCATGATGATTGCGGTGGCCATCGTCTCGGAGTCGAAGGGCTGGACGATCGGGGCAATCATGGCGGGGAATCTGGCTCTCAACGTGGTTGGTTATTTCGTGGCTCACATTCCAAGCATCGGGAACGGATTGTGGAAGAAAGCGATCTACTGGAGTCCAGCGGCGACAATGTTGCTGGCGGTTGAGTTTGGTCTGATTCTCGCGATGCTGGGATTGGCGTTTTATCTTCAGTCACGGAAGCGGGATTTTATTTGAGGGAGTGCAGGACTGTGCTTTAGGTGGCGGTGCAAATGCAATTTGTCTCCGATCTTCGGTTAACCCCGGATTCCGGCGAACCGGTAAGGATCGGGAGGCAGGGAATGACGTTGCAGAGACAAATTGTCGCTATCGTATTGTGTATGGTTTTGGTACCTGAATCAGGCTTTGGAGCGGACCTGTCTCCAAAGAAATGGAAGGCCCTCGAGAAGGCGCAAGCTGAACTTGGGGAGATGTCGCCCTCGCCGGCGCAGGCACGATTGGTTGAAGGGAAGTCGGGACTTGTGACGGGGACCATGTCTCCGATTGCCGTTCGTGCCGGGGTTGAAGCACTGAAACAGGGCGGCACGGCAGCCGACGCTGCGGCTACCGTGGCTTTGACGCAGATCACCACGGCGCTGGGGTCCTATGTCTCCTACGCCGGGGTGCTGCAACTGGTTTACTACGAGGCCAGGACAGGCAAGGTCTATTCGCTGAATGCGGGGTGGAACTCGTATCTTGGCGAGACCGATCCGAAGAGCATTCCTGTGGACGACCTGGGCCCGCTGGCAAATGGCACAAAGCCGACCGAAGGCGCCGAGGGACGCAAGACGCTGGTGCCTGGATTCATGGCCGGGATAGAGGCCATGCACAAACGGTTTGGCCGATTGAAGTTCGACGAGCTCTTTCAACCGGCAATCTGGTACGCGGAAAACGGAGTGACGATTTCGCCGGTGCTGGCGGCGTTTTTCAAATCGCGCGAGAAGTTTCTTTCGCGCACCGCGGAAGGCCGGGCGTTTATGAACCAGGCTGGAGACGGGGTGCCGAAATCGGGCGACAGATTTCTACAGGCGGATTTGGCGAAGACGCTCAAGGGCGTTGCGAAGGATGGCGCCAGCTACGTTTACACAGGCGCGTGGGGGCAGCAGTTTGTTGCAGCAGTCGAGCGCGAGGGCGGCAAAGCGACCATGGAAGACATGAAGCGCTATGAGCCTATTTGGGACGAGCCGCAGAGCACGAGTTATATGGGGCACACCGTTTACGCACCGGGCAAGAGCAATGGCAACGGAGCCGTGGTGCTGGAGGCGCTGAACCTGGCGGAAGAGTTGAAGCTGGATGGGATGGGGCCTTACTTCAAGGATCCCAAGGCATTCTCGGCGCTCACGCGCACAGTGCGAAAGGCAGTGGCGGATAAATATACCGACGATTACCTGCGGGCGCACGGGATGAGCGCGCTGATGGAGGACCGCCTCTCAAAGGCCTACGCGAAAAAGGCGGCTGCGCAGATTGAAGGGGAGATTGCAGCCCAGCAACCGGGATCGCCGAGCCACACCGATGCGGTTGTGGTGATCGATCGGTGGGGAAACATTGCAGCGCTGTCGCACACGATTAATACCGTGCTGTGGGGCACAACGGGCATGGTTGTGGGCGGGATTCCGATATCGGATGCGGCGGGATTTCAGCAGGCGGGGCTGGCGGCGATCAAGCCGGGCGATCCGGTTCCCACGGATATGACGCCGTTGATTGCAATGACGGGTTCGAAGCCGGTGCTGGCCCTTGCGAATGTCGGCGAGTCGTTGATTCCGGAGGCGGTTCGGCTGGTGGTTGCGACGTTCGCCAATCGGCTGGGTCCGCTGGACGTGATGGCAGCGCCGCCGCTGCTGATGAACGCGGAGCCGATGAAAGCAGGGGAGACCTGGTTTACGAAACCGGAGTTGGTGCCGGAAGGGGCTTACGATGCGGAGTTCCTGCAAAAGCTCCAGGCGTCGGGAGTTGCTTTCGAGCAGAGGTCGAAACAGGAAGCGAGCAATGTAAAAGGAACCGCGGTGCTGGGAGCGATCGATCCTCTGAGTGGGGTGCTACGGGGTGTTGAGACTCCGGGTGTGTTTGGATTTGTGGCTGTTTATTGAAGTGCGAACTGGCAGCCATCCCCGGTCCCCAAGTGCTAGGGACCGGGGGCACCCTCGTCAGGGTTGGATCGCGCTTGAGATCGGAGCTAGTTGGTCGGCTGCTTATTGAAGTGGGGCGGTCAGGCGCGGCCGCCTTGTCTTGAAAAGTCTCCGCTCTTGCCGCCGGATTTTTCTTCCAGTTGAATGTTGCGGATTACGATGGCCTTGTCGAGGGCTTTGGTCATGTCGTAAACGGTGAGGGCGGCAACAGAGGCGGCGGTTAGCGCCTCCATTTCTACGCCGGTGGGGCCGACTGTGGCGACCATTGCGGTGATGCTGACGCCTCCGGCGACGATCTTCGCCTGCACATCGACATGCGAGAGAGCGAGCGGATGGCACATGGGGATGAGATCGGCGGTGCGCTTTGCTGCCTGAATGCCTGCGAAGCGAGCTACCTCGAGCGGGTTTCCCTTGGGATTGGCGGGCAAGGCCGCGAGGACCGCGCTGGAAAGCTCGACAAAGGCGGAGGCGGTGGCGGTGCGACGGCCAGGCTGCTTGGCGCTTACGTCGACCATGTGGGCCTGGCCGGATGAATCGAAGTGCGATAACTGCGGCGGGGTTTCGGGCATGGGACGGTCCTCAGGTGAGCAGGATGCGGACGATTGTGCCCGCGTCGAATGCTGGCGCGCCCTCCGGAATGACGAGGAAGCAGTTGGAGCGAGCCAATGCGGGCAGGTCTCCGGAACCCTCCATGGGGACGAGGGAGACTTCGGGAAGTGATCCTGCCATGGTTTTGAAGCTGCAGGATGCGGGCAGAAAACGGGTAAGGTCTTTCTTGCTGTGCTTGCCGGCGGGCGCGGCAAATCGCGCCCAGGCAAACCGCGGCGGCGACTGACTGCTGCCGGCGAGAGCAGCCAATACCGGCGCAGCAAAGAGCAGGAAGGTTACCGCGGAGGAGACGGGGTTTCCTGGCAGTCCGAAGAAGCACTTTGTATTGTTCTCGTTTTGTGCGTGAGCGTTGCTGACGGGCAGTTCGCCGAAGACAAGCGGCTTGCCGGGTTGAATGCGAACGCCGGTAAAGTGGAAGCGGGCTCCAGCGCGGGCAAGGGCCGGCTCAACAAGATCGAATTTGCCCGCGGAGACGCCTCCTGAGATCAGCAGCATATCTGCGTCCGCTGCCTGGACCAGGGCGGAGTCAAGGGACTGGGCATTGTCGGCTGCGGTGGGCAGGACGAGCGGAACACCGCCGGCGGCGACAACCAGGGCAGCGAGCATGGGGGCGTTGGAGTTGCGAATCTGGCCTGGGCCGGGGGAAGACTCGACGGGCGCCAACTCGTCGCCTGTGGTGAGAATAGCTACGCGGGGACGGGCAAAAACGTCGAGGGCAGCGTAGCCGCAACTGGCGGCGAGGGCAATTTGGCCAAACTCGATTCGCGTACCGGCGGGGAGCAATTCGTCTCCCTCGCGGGCCTGGACGCCCTGGGAGACGATGTTGTCGCCCGGCTTGGCGGTGCGGGGGGGGAGCAGGCTGACTTGTCCCCGGGCCAATTCGACGTGCTCCAGCATGATGACGGCATCGGCGCCTTCAGGAACCGGAGCGCCGGTCATGATTTCCCAGGCTGCGCCGGGTGTAAGCGGGCCGGCTGGGGCTTCGCCGGCGCGCGAGGAACCAACAACGGCGAGTTTGCGGTGCGACGAAGCCTCCGCAGCGCGGCATGCGTAACCGTCGCGAGTGGAGCGGGCGAATGGAGGCTGATCGCGATCGGCAATAAGCGGCTGGGCGAGTATGCGGCCCGCGGCCAGAGCGAGCTCAATTCGTTCCGTGGGGTGGCGCAATGGGCGCAGTTGCGCGATGCAGGCGGCAACCATCGCCGCGGCTTGCTCGTAGCCTGGCAAAGCGGAGCTCATGGATTGGATTGTAGTGGGTTGGCAAGGCTCTGCGCACCAGATGCACAGGATCGCTGAAGCAGGAAGGGCGCTCCGGAGTGGGAGCGCCCCTGCTTCTGCCTGGAGAGAAGGCTTCTATTTCTTCTTCGGGACCTTCACGCTGGTTTGAATGGTCTCGTTGAAGCCTGCGAGAATGCCCTTCACGTCATTGGCAAACTGACCTGTGGGTGTCAGCGCAAGGTACTTCTGAAAGGCCTCAATGGCTCCTGGAGGCGCCGTCAGTTTGTGGGTCTGGGGATCTTCCTTGACGGCGTCCGGAGCACTGATCATGCCCTGGCCTTTGAGGTAGTAGAGTATCGCGGTGTTGGTGTTATTGGGGTCGGTATTGGCTGCGATTGCCTCATCTGCCGCAGCCACCTGGGCCACAATCGTCTTGGGGTCGCCACTGGTCTGGGAGGCCTGATAGAAGATCACCGCTTCGTTTTTCAGGTAGATGATCGCCTGGGGAGGATTGGCCTTGGCAGCCGCGTCATAGGCCGCATTGGCCTCGGCAATTTTTCCCTGGCGAGCATTGATTTCGCCCAGGCCTTCGTAGGCCGCTCCCTGAGCCTGTGGATTCGGCTTCTTTGAAGCGGCCTCAAGTTCCAGGACTTTCTTGTAGGACGTCTCTGCCACATCGAACTTCTTCAAGCCCTTTTGCGCCTGTCCCAGGTCTGCCCACAGGGCCGACTCGGTGGGTCGTGCCTGAGTGTCGGCGAGCATAAGGCCCTCGACCTCGGTATATTTTGCGTTCTTGATCTCGATTGCCTTGGCATCGAGGTCGGCCTTGGAGGCAGTGGCGCCGAGGGTGGCGATCGCCGTTGCCATCGCACTGTCGCAGTCGTGGAAGTCCGCGGATGCTGTCTTGATGTCAGCGTTCAGCCTCTTGATGACCTCGTTGGTCTTCATGACCTCGGCATTCTGTTTCTTGACTTCTTCCAGCCTTTTTCTGTCTTCGGGTGACATTGCGTCAAGAAATGCTTTGCGGGACATGTCAATGTCCTGCACCACATCCTGACCGGCGACGATCTTCACTCCGGGGTAGGAGTCGACCATCTTGTCTGGCGGCGTCTCAGGGGCGCGGTATATCAACATGTAGGTTCCCGGCGATGCCTCGCCCGAATAATTGCCGTTGTCATCGACGGGGAAGGTGTACTTCGATGTATGGCCATCGTCGCTGGAGAGGCTTACCGAACCCTTGGTCGCAGAAAAAGTGGTGTTAAGGGTTACGTGGCCGTGAATCTTGCCCGTGGGCGCCTGCGCAAGCGCGGGCATGAGGGCGAAGGCCAGCAGGCCCAGCCAAAGTGCAATGTTCCGTTTCATATTCTTCTCCTTGAGAGCGGCGGGAACGAAGCTGCCCGCGGGCTCAATAAAGTCGTGTTTTTCAGCCCACTCACGGTTCGCCGCATTGGGGTTTCTCCAGTGAGTATGCCCTTCCATCCAAATGTCAAACACACGGCCAAAGCATCTGGCAGCAATTCAATTCGCGCAGCCGGAAACGGCGGTGGCCTTCAACCCGCCACGCGGAGCGCGGTCTGCGGACGGTTCTCTTTAGCAGACCCAAGTTAAATCCAATCGGCTGCCCAACACAAGGGGCTGCGGCAGAATGTGCCTGTGGTGGTCCCGCCACGAGTTGCAAACAGGCCTGTTGAACGGACGAATTATCCGGCCTGCAGGCTGCAACACGTCACTTCCGGAAACCCCGCAAAGGACAGCGCCCCACGGTCATCTCAACATGGTAGTGCCGTTAACGGCGGCAGTGTGTGGCCTGCGTCACAGCCTAGAATTACTGAGTCTTCAGGTCGCAGCATAATTCTTGGAGCGCTCTTGGCGAACCGGCATCGCTAAACGCAGGTCCTTCGACTCCCTTCGCTTCGCTGCGGTCGCTCAGGATGACAGCTTCTATGAGATGAGCTTCAGAATCACCACACTAGAATGAATGCATGGGCACAACGATTCGAAACGCAACACCGGCGGACATTCCGCAAATCCTTAACTTTATCCAGGCTCTGGCGGACTATGAGCGCGCGCCGGAGGCGGTGGTGGCTACCGAAGCGGACCTGCTGCGGGACGGCTTTGGTCCTAGCCCGTTCTATTGCTGCCTGATTGCCGAACTCGACGGCCAGCCTGCCGGATTCGCCCTGTACTTTTTCGACTACTCGACATGGCTTGGACGGCCTGGAATCTATTTGGAGGACCTCTTTGTGTACCCGGAGCTTCGTGGCCGGGGAATTGGGAAGCTTTTGCTGGAGAAGGTGGCTGGGATCGCGGTTGAGAAAGGGTGTGCGCGGCTGAAGTGGGCGGTGCTGGACTGGAATACGCCGGCGATCGACTTCTACCGGGCAATGGGCGCCGAGTTCATGGACGAATGGCGCAATGTGCGGGTGAGCGGTGAAGCGCTGGCCAGGCTGTCTGGGGCTGCGACGGGCGAGGACGCGCAGTGAAGATACGCGTGATTGGCGGAGGACTGGCCGGTCCTGAGGCTGCATTGACCGCGGCGCGGCAGGGCTGCCAGGTGGACCTTTACGAGATGCGCGCGGTGGTGGACGGAAAGGCGCGGCTGACCCCTGCTCACCAGACCGTGGAGTTCGGCGAACTGGTTTGTTCCAACTCGCTGAAGAGCGAATCGCCCAACACCGCGCCTTGGCTGCTGAAGCAGGAGATGCGGCGGGCGGGGTCGGCGCTGCTGCGAATTGCCGACGAGACAGCCGTGCCGGCGGGGCATGCGCTGGCCGTGGATCGCGTGGAGTTTTCGAGGCGGATCGCGGAGGCGATTGAGGCTGAGCCGGGCATTCGCGTGATACGCGAAGAGGTAACGCGGCTCGATGAGGCGGATGGTCTGACTGTTCTGGCGACTGGGCCGCTAACCTCGGACGCGCTGAGCCGCGAGATTGAACGCATCACCGGCTCGGGCCATCTGGCCTTCTATGACTCCATATCGCCGATTGTGGATGCGGAGACAATCGACATGGAGCGTGTCTACATGGCCGCGCGCTGGGATAAGGGGACAGCCGACTACATCAACTGCCCTATGGACCGCGCGGAGTTCGACCGCTTTCTGGATGCGCTGCTCGCGGCGGAGGCCGCGGAAGCGAAGGAGTGGGAGAAGCTGGAGTATTTCGAGGGCTGTCTGCCAATCGAAGTGCTGGCCCGGCGCGGACGCGACACGCTTCGGTTCGGGCCGATGAAGCCGGTTGGGTTGCGCGATCCGCGGACCGGTAAGACACCATGGGCTGTAGTGCAGCTTCGCAAAGAGAATGTTCGCGCGGACAGTTACAACCTGGTGGGATTTCAGAACCATTTGAAATTCGGCGAGCAGGCTCGTGTGCTGCGATTGATTCCCGGCCTTGAGAACGCGCGCTTTCTGCGCTACGGGCAGATTCATCGCAACACTTATATCCAGGCGCCGGTGCTGCTGGACGAAACCCTGAGATTGAAAAAAGCGCCGTGGCTGATGTTTGCGGGACAACTTTCCGGCGTGGAGGGATACACCGAATCGATCGCCACCGGGATGCTTGCGGGGAACTATGCGGCAGCATTGGCGCGCGGCGAAGAACCCGCGCCTGCGCCTCGAGCCAGTGCGCTTGGCTCGCTGGTGCACTACATCACCCATGCGGATGCGAAGGACTTTCAACCGGCGAATATCACGTTCGACCTGCTGGAGCAGCTGGAGGAGGAGCTGCGCAAGAAGGTTCGGGACAAGAAGGAGCGGCATCGGATCGTCTGCGAACGGGCGCTGGTGGCGTTCGATGGGTGGTGGGCGGCGACTGGGTACGCAAGTCCTGTGCGGTAGGCGAAAAGCCTTTCGAATCCGCGGGGTGAATCTGCTATCTTGCGCTTGGGAGCACAAATGCGCACAAGCCAACTCCTGGTGATAGTGACCGCAATCGGCTCGG
>CAYWMR010000103.1:0-12605 GCA_964458965.1 uncultured Occallatibacter sp.
TGGCTGGTCTTTTCCGCGTTTGCCTACCTGATTTGCCCGTGGGCGCTGGCGTATGCCACAGTGCCACATCTGGCGGAAGTCTACTGCGGCGTCTCTCTGCTGTCGCTATTCTGGGCTATGTTGTTTGGCATCGGTTGGGGTCTAGGTTCTCTGACATTCGGGTTAGGCGTGGATGCGATAGGATTGGCGCTGGCATACGCGATCATTCTCGGGGTAGCGGCCACCGCCGGAACTGTGCTGCCGCTGCTGGTAGATCCGCCGCCGGCATTTTCCTGGCGGGTGGGTTGGATCACGGCGGCGGCCCTTGCCCTCATGCTGGTGGGCGTACTAGTCTGCTCCTTAGCTGGCCGTTGGAAGGAGAAATCCGGGGAGGGCGCCTCCAGGCGATCATACAGTCAGGGTGTGTTGATTTGCGTGGCTTCGGGCCTGCTCTCTGCGTGTGGAAACTTCGGTTTTACGTTCGGCGCAAGCATCGCGGAGCGGGCGCGGGCATTGGGTGCTGCAGACGCGTCCGCTGGCAATGCCCTCTGGTCGCTGTTGACCGTGCCTGTCTTTCTGTGCAACGCCGGCTACGCGATTTGGCTTCTAAAACGAAACCGTACCGCCCCACGCTTTGGGACCAGCCCGGGGTGGAACGGTTTTCTCGGATTGCTCATGGGAGTGATCTGGCTGGCTGGTATGGCCACCTACGGTGCGGGAGCGCGCCGGCTTGGTGCGCTGGGAACATCGCTTGGCTGGGCGATCTTGATGTCCACCATGGTTTTGGTGGCGAACGCCCTGGGAATTCTCACCGGTGAGTGGAAGAGCGCGCCTCCTCGGTCTAAGTGGCAACTCGCCGTGGGCGTCGGCATTCTGCTCCTGGCCATCACCGCTCTCGGCTATGCCAACCGCGTCCGGACGGCTTGAGATAATTGCGCTGAGGATTCCCGAAGCGAGTGGGGCTGTCGCCATGCTTCGGACAGGCAATGGGAGAAGTGTTCTGCATAAAGGCATCAAAATAGCTGCGGTAAAAACAATTCAGGTTCCAGATCCCGAGCTTTTCAATCCACAATCAGGTCGCTTGGACGCCGCGTTGATCGTGCGTGGTTTGAACGTACCGTTCGTCACGATTGCAGGAGCCATTTGACGAAAAGCTCAATGCGCACGAAAGCACCCGGATGCGAGTAGTCTGCAGAGCGAGCTTCGGAGGATCTATCGCATTTGGGTGAGCCTTTGAGGAAATTGTGTTGTTTCTCTATATTATGATCAAGATGCTCATTTCTTAGAGCTAAAGAGGCTGCGATTGCCAAACCTCACTCAAGCTACAGGTTCCTCATCTCTGCGCGGTGCAGCACTTATCATCCTTTTTGTTGGCACTATGCTCGGCGCCGCGCAGGCGCAGGTCAGGCTTTTGCCAGCGCCACGCGAGGCGCATTTCGGCAAGACGACGGCTCTGCCGGCAAAGGTTTTCGTCACTGTTCCCGGCCACGATGCGGAAGACCAGTTCGCAGGGCGCGATCTCGAGGAAGCGTTTCAGCGCGTTACGCCGGCAGCGAACGCGCTGCACGGCGTCGCGCAGTCACCCTATCGCATAACGCTTCTCCGCACCGGCACAGCCGCCGCGAAGACCATTCTGGCGCGCGCCAACCTTGGCTTCGACCCAGTTATGGAGCCGGAGGGTTACATCCTCGTTATCGCGCCGCACGACGCAGCAATCGTTGCAACGACGAGTGCGGGCGTCTTTTACGGTGTGCAAACCTTCGAGCAGTTGTTGCCACTGCCAGGCGCGCCGCGCGTGTTGCTCACGGGCACAGTTCGCGACTGGCCCGCCATGCGCTATCGCGGCATCGACGACGATCTCTCCCGTGGCCCGTTCCCAACTCTCGAATTCCAGAAGCACCAGATTCGCGTCTTCGCCTCATTTAAGATCAACGTCTACTCGCCCTACTTCGAACACACGCTTCTCTATCCCGATCATCCGCTGGCGGCGCCTCCCGGCGGATCGCTCACGCCGTCCGAAGCGAAGGATCTGGTCGCCTACGCCCGCCAGTATCACGTTATTATCGTCCCCGAGCAGGAAGCTCTCGGCCATCTGCATCATGCGCTCAAGTACGAGATATACCAGGATGTAGCCGAAACTCCGCACGGCCGCGTACTCGCTCCTGGACAGCCTGTCTCGCTGTCGCTGCTCAAGGATTGGCTCACCGACATCGCGCAGGAGTTCCCGTCGCCCTTCATCCACCTCGGCGCCGATGAGACCTTCGACCTGGGGTTGGGCCGCACGCATGATGCCGTGCAGCACAAGGGTTATGGGCGGGTCTACGTCGATTTCCTTAAGCAGGTCGACGATGAGATGGCGCCGCTCCATCGCCGTCTACTCTTCTGGGGCGACATCGGCGACGCCGATCCCGCAGCCGTTGCAGGCCTGCCCAAGGACATGATCGCTGTGCCATGGAATTACGAGAGCACGACGAACTTTAAAAGGTTGATCGAGCCGTTTGTCAAAGCTGGCATTGAAACCTGGGTCGCGCCCGGTGACTCGAATTGGGACGAGGTTTATCCCTCTGCCAGAAATGCGCTCGGGAATATTCAAGGTTTTATTCGCGACGGCCAGCGGTTGGGATCCACCGGCGCGCTCGTTACGGTCTGGAACGACGATGGCGAAGGCCTCTTCAACATGGACTGGTACGGCGTGCTCTTTGGCGGAGTGGCAGCTTGGCAGCCGGGCGAGAGCTCAATCGCTGATTACCAGGAGGCCTACGGTGCCACCTTCCACCGCGACCCCAGTGGAAACATCAGTGAGGCGGAAAAAGAGTTGATGGCCGCCAAGGATGTCCTTGGCGACACCGGGATCAGTATGAGCAGCGACACGCTATTCTGGATCGATCCGTGGAGCGCGGAGGGGCAGGATGCGTCAGTAAAACTCCTGCCACATGCACACGATCTGCGTCTCCATGCCGAGCGCGCCATCGTGCTGCTAGCACAGGTGCGCCAGAATAATCCCAATCTCGCCGAACCCGATGCGCTCGCCGCCATGGACCTGGGCGCTCGCCGCCTCGACCTCATCGGCATGAAATTCCAGCTTGCCCAGGAGATGGTCGCGCTGTATGCCCAGGCCTTCGCCCGGCAGCACGATAAAACGCAAGGCTCCGCCCCGAGCGAGATCATGAGCGAGACACTGACCCAGGTTAGCGGCACCAACGGCCGCTGCCAGGATTTGCGGGATGCCTACTCGGCACTGAAGAGTGAGTACAGCCAAGTGTGGCTCAGCGAAAATCGCCCCTACTGGCTCAACAACGTCACCGTTCGCTATGACCTTGAGATCCAAAAGTGGCAATTGCGTGCAAATCAGATCCGGGCGGGGATTCGCGGCTGGCAGAACGGCAAGGATCTGCCTTCACCTGCGGCCCTGGGACTGCCCGCTCCACCCGAAGGCGCGCACTGACGACAGTAACAAAACCTGAGCCAAATAGATGACTTTTCCGAGTTTTTTACCTCTCAGGCGCATGGAAGATGCACACAAGCTGTGTAAGTATCCACCGGCAGAGCCGGTGGTTTTACGGTTGCTGGCACCTAAAAGTCGTCGAGCGCTTCTCCACCGAAGTCGAGCCCCAGGAGAGCTTCGAGCGCTGCCTCCGCACCAAGCACGAAAAGATGGGACACATACGGGATTTGATTCAGGACCAGCTGATTACAGAGGAACGGGCCGGCTAGTGTCCCGGAAGTTCGTCACAAAATGACGTATTAAATTCTGGTTTGAATACGCCCACCCTGTGATCTGCGTGCTATCCACGCGACACGATCTAGGTGTAATCTATCAAGTTCCTAGCAAAGGTGCCTTCATTTATGAATTCAAAAACCTCTCGCCGCGATTTCTTGTCCGCCGGCCTCTCTGCCGGGTTAACGCTGCCAGTCATGGGCGCCAGTTCCCATATGGGGCTTTGGCCGCCGTCAGAGGAACCCGCCCTAAAGGCTGCCGGTTCCCCAGCCAAACTCGAATTCAGAACCCTAGGCCGCACGGGCCTGAAGGTTACCACGCTTGGATTCGGATGCATGATCACGTCGGATCCAAGCGTGATTGAGCGCGCCGTCGATATCGGCATCAACTACTTTGATACCGCGCGCGGCTATCAGAATGGAAACAATGAGCGCATGGTGAGCGCGGCCCTTGGCGCCAGGCGGAAGCAGGTCATCCTCTCCACCAAGTCGGCCGCTGAAGACAAGGATAGGTTGCTGAAGCAACTCGATATTAGCCTGCGCGAGCTCAACACCGACTACGTTGACATCTGGTATCTCCATGAGAGGGATTCTGCGGCCGATATTCGCGACGACATGATCGAAGCGCAACAGTTAGCCCGGAAACAGGGCAAGATTCGCTTCGCCGGCGTCAGCACGCACACCGGCCAGCAGAAACTGCTTCCCTGGCTGGCCCAGGAAGGCGTCTTCGACGTGGTCCTGACAGCCTACAACTTCTGTATGGATCCGGGTATGGAGGCGGCGATTGCGGCGGCCGCCAAATCTGGCATGGGCGTCATAGCCATGAAAGTGATGGCCGGAGGTTTTCGCGACCTGAAGCATGACGATCCCCTTTATAAGAAGCTGCGGCAGGATGGCGCCATGCTGGCCGCGCTGAAGTGGGTCATCAACAAACCCAACGTCGCGACAGCTATTCCCAGCATGACGGATATGGACCAGTTGGACGAGAACCTGCAGGCTATGGCGCATCCATTCTCCACCGGCGATGGAAAGCTGCTGGCCGCGCACCTCGAGCAAATCCGGCCGCTCTATTGCCGCATGTGCGGCCAGTGCGATGGCGATTGTCAAAAAGGCCTGCCGGTCGCCGATGTGTTGCGTTTCCTAACCTATGCCGACGGTTATCGGCAATTCGCGCTGGGGCGGGAGAGATTTCTTGAGCTGCCCCCTGAGCAGATTGCAGTCCGCTGCGGTGACTGCGCCGAATGTACGGTGAATTGTCCCCATGGCGTTCAGGTACAAAGCCGCATGGCACGCGCACAGGAATTGTTCGCATGAAGGCTGCCGGATTGCTGCTGCCCATCCTGTTGGCGGTAGGCATGGCGCACGCACAGGACTACCTCAACTGCCACTTCGCGCCCGGATGGGAACAGTCCGGCCCTAAACGCCAATATGCCGCCGATAACCTCTTCGACTACAAGGATGGCGCCGCCGAAGGGTACTTGATCTACGGCTTCGCGCGCATGCAGGGAATCGACTGCAACTCCGGCGGCGACATGCTGACCATCGACGTCTATGAGATGAACGACTCCGACTCAGCATACGGTGTCTTCACCGCCAACCGTGATCCCATCCTGCCCATCGCCGCCATCGGCATGGGCGGGCAGGTGCAACCGCAAAGCGCCAGCTTCGCAAAGGGCAAGTATTACGTTGAAATGACCGTCATCGCAGCCCGACCGGACAGTGATCGCACTGCGGCTCTCAAGGCCTTTGTCGCCGGCATCGAGCAGCGCCTTGAAGGCCGGGTTACCGCCCCGGAGGCATTACAGTGGTTTCCTCAAGAGAACCTCGCCTTCATCCGCCTGGTTCCGGAAAGCGTACTGGGGCTGCGGCTGCTCAAGCGCGGCTACGTGGCGAAATACAAGCAGGGGCAGGCGTTTGTCGTGCTGGAGGACTCGCCGGCATCTGCTACCGAGGTCATGAAGAAACTCCGGGAGCATTTTGACGGCGCATCCCTCGCGCAGATTGGCGACGAAGCATTCCAGGCTAAGGCGCAGTACCTGGGCGGAATCTGTATCTTTCGCAAGGGGCGAACCATTGGGGGATACGCGAACCTGCCTGATTCCCAGCAAGCTGTTTCCCTGGCCGCTCAACTCGCCGCGCGCATTCCGTAAGAGTCGTCTAACGGCGGAAACTCACGGCTTGGCCAGCGCCGCGCGCACCGTTGCCGCCACCTGCTCCGCTTGTACGGCGCTTCCGGCGGTTGTGAAGTGTACGTTTCCGTCGTGCAGATCTTGGTGCTTGAGCATTAGCGCGTGCTGGTCATCCTTGAGAATGCCCTCGCGGCTCATCAGTTCCGCGGCCAGCTTGTTTCGCGCATCAATACGAGCGTTGTTCGCCTCGGCGGGGCTGGAGTCGTGCAGTACAGGCGTCGTGTTGGCCCAGATCAGCTTTGCATCCGGCGCACCGGTGTGCAGCGCGGCAATTATGTCCGAAAGTCCCGCTGCATATTGCTGCTCTGAGTAGCCCCAACCATGCATGCCGTTGTTGAAGTGGACCACGGCAAAGTGCAGGCCCATCATGCTGAAGTAGTCGTGCAGTTGTTCCGGCATGCGAGGATCGCCGCTGCTGGCGGAAGTGGCGAAGAGATAGACATTGGCCACACCCTTCAAATCATCCGCGACTGCTGGATAGTAATCACGCGTAATGGAGTCGCCCACCAGCAGCACGTTGGGCAGGCCCGCAACAGGCGTCTCAGGCCGGTCGGTCCAGGTCCACTCGATCTTTTCTGTGATCGGCAGGCGCGCCTGCGCTGCCGCGAATAGCGCAGTGGCACAAATCGTCAATAACACAAAAACCCGTTTCATATGCCTCCATGTTCTTCATACTGCCGTGTAAGATTGCGTTCGTACTGACTTACTTTGCAGTTTCCAGCACCAACACACTCGCGGTCGGATCTGGAGCCTTCGCTGGCAAGGTGATTACTATTTGCTTTGCATTCTGTGAAAACTTCAATGGCGCATGCGTAGCGTCTGCGAGCATGTATGCGTTCGTGATTTTGGCTTGGATCGGCGGCAATGTTAATGCCGTGCTCGGCCATTGAAAGATGCTAACGAACACTTTTCCTGGCTTAGCAGTTGCCCGCCAATCCCACACCGTGGTCCAGAAGGGTTCGCCGCTTTCTTGCTTCTGCGCCTCACTATACGGAGTTGATTGGAACACGCCGTGCTCGACGCTGAAAGGTCCAGGCACGGTTCCATAGATAGCTTCTCCGTTCACCTGCAGCCACTTGCCGATTGCCAACAGTCGTTCCTGTTCGGGCTCCGGTATCACTCCACTCGCATCCGGCCCCACGTTCAGCAGATAGTTGCCACCCTTGCTCACAATATCGATCAGGTTCTGAAGAAGTATGCGTGTGGACTTGAAGTTCGTATCGTACGACTTGTAACCCCAGGTATCATTCATCGTCTGGCAGGTTTCCCAGTCTCTTCCGGATGGTCCCTGTGCAGGAATAGACTGTTCCGGCGTGAAGTGGTCTCCCTGGTAGCCTCCGCCGAGACGACTGTTCCATACCAAGTTGGGATACCGATTGAGAAGCGTGACAATCTCGCCTGCTAACTGGGGATCCATATCGGTGGGCGTATCGAACCAAATATCCACGGGAGCATCCTCAGACTGATAGTTCGAAAGCAGCTCTTTCAACTGAGGGATGACTTTTGCATGCAGATAAGCAGCAAAATCTCCCTGCTGTGCTTTGTCCCAAGGCCCACCCCACTGTGACCCGCCCGGCGCAGTCCAATCCTGATCCTGTGAGTAATAGAACCCTAGCCGGATTCCCTGCTTGTGACAGGCAATGGCAAGTTCTTTAAGCGGATCTCGCTTGAAGGGTGTGGCGTCCACGACGTTGAATTTATCGGCATCAGACTTAAACATTGCAAAGCCATCGTGGTGCTTAGCTGTGATGACGATGTACTTGACGCCCGATGCCTCTGCCATCGAGACCCACTCGTCGGCATTGAATCGCGTCGGATTGAATTGCGCGGCCAGTTTTTTGTAGTCCGCCACGGGAATCTGCGCAGTGTTCATGATCCACTCGCCTTGGCCCCCTTCATCGCGCCCGTTGGGCGTGTGGTATGTCTCATCGATGCGCCCGCCGTTCCAGGAGCCGGCCGGAATAGCATAGAGACCCCAGTGAATGAACATCCCAAACCGCGCCTCACGCCACCAGGCCATACGCTGATTACGCTGCGCCATGGTTTCTGTATCCTGTATCGCCGCGACAGGATGTTTGTCGCTGTCAGGAGAGCGCGCAAGCGTTTGCGCGGGAAGTACCCGCGCTAAAAGGCCTCCTGCAAAGATCAATGCTACGATGTAAGTCACGGCCTGTTGCCAAATTCGTTGAGAACTCTGCACTTATCCACCTCCATGTTTTTGTTGAAATTGCGCTCGCATGGGTCTCTCATGCACCATCACAAACTATGCTTCCATAACAGGTTCTTCTGATTCCGCATTTCCTACGAGGCTTGTGTGGCTTGCCCGCCCTCTCCGCTGTGTCGGCTTGATTCATCGCGTCCCGATCCTCTGATTTTTAACGCTATGGCAAGGGCGAGGCGTTCTTGAAGCTAGTTGGCTCCGCGATTGCCGAGATGGAATCGATGTCGAAGTACTTATAGAGGTCGAGACAGAACAGATCGGGTGCGGAGCGAAAAGCCAGAGGAGCATCCAGCAGATAACCCAAGCTCTTCATGCCATGCACGCTGCTCACCACGGAAAAAGCGCCGGGATCAATCGCCGCTGCAATGGTGGCGATCACGCCTGAGCGCATTCCCTCTGTCTCGATCTGAACCTTAGTGTTGGCATTGTTGGCTCGCATCCACTTGGCCACGGCAAGCAATTGGGCCACCTCCAGGCCCAGCGGCCGGTCGCCGCTGCTTGCCACCAGCATCTCCCAGGCAGCGCGATAAGTAGTCTGGGGGCGCATGGACCCATTGAAAAGCAAATCCAAAGCCAGGACCTGCTCGCCGCGATTCACATGCTTGGAAACCGCCTCACCGGATGCAGCATAGCCGTTGTCGTTGAGGACGATTGTCGCTGGAGCGTCGTCCGCGGCGCCTATCTCTTGCAGCCAGATTCCGCTCGCGCTCAGCCTGTTCGTGAGATCGAAGCGGTAGCCCACGGTTTGAATCGCCTTCCGCCTGGTATTCGTCATCCTCCATGCGTTCTGAACGGAAACCGGTGCGTAGCGTGTTACTTGCTTGAGCCTTTCCCGCTGTGCGGCGATCCAGGTGCTGCGCGCCTCTCCACCGGCCGGAATGGCCTGTCTGGCGATGGTCTTTGCCAGTTCTTTGGCCAGCCCGGAAATCGTTAAGTTATCAGCAGGAAGGCCCGCTGCAAGCTCTTCCGGGCTCCTGACTTCAAGAGAACTGAATATCTCATCGTTGATCGCCGGCAGGTGAAAGTGCTCGACGAAAAAGCTGTATGCGCGCCGACGGTTCTCCAATTCATAGTTGTGCGTGCCAGGATCGGTGTTTTCGTACCACCCCAACGCATCGGACTTGCCGAACAACTCAAAAAATGGCTTTATCTGGGTGTAGATATAGGGTTTGACCAGGGCCGCGCGAAAGCAACAGTCGTCCTCAGCGTTGTGGATGAGCAATGTCGGTCGCGGAGCGCGCATGGCGACAAGGAACGTGTAGTCCTCTCCCTGAGTCAAGTCCGTGGCATCTTCCTCTATCTCATCCGTGTCGACTGGATGGGTAATATTGGACTGCATGGAGCCAAATCCCGCTACCTCCACAACCACTGCCACGCGATCGTCGGTCGAGCTAAGCAGGATCGTTTGCCATCCTCCACCGGACAAACCTGTCACTCCCAGGCGTGCAGGATCTACCTCAGGCAAACTCGCCAGGTAATCCAGGCCGCGTCGCATGCTGAGATAGAAGAAGCCCAGGGCATTTGAACCTACCAGGTCCAAGGCGGCTGCGTCATCGTGGTTATCACCTTTCACGGCCATCTCGCCATATCCGGCCCATCCCATGCTGAGCGCAACGATGCCATGCTTGGCAAAGTTGATACACCGCTTCTGTTCATAATCCGCAGCCGGGCCCAAGGGCTCATGGCCGATCACATTGAGAATCGCGGGCACGCGTCCGCTCATCTTCTCCGGCTCATACAGAACGGCCGTGACCCAGAAGCCCGGCACAATTTCATAGCGAAGCTTGCGCAAGCGGTATTCATTTCCAGATATCGTATCTCCCACTTGCTCGAAGTGCGGAATTGCATCGACCCATTCCCGCGGCCACCCGTGATAGGCGATGTCTTCCAGAATATGCTTCTGTAACTTCTGTTTCTCGTCCACCCACTCGCGCGCGCTGCCGGGCGATGGCAGAGCGGGGATACGATGACTCAAATACTCCTGCAACTGGTAGGCCACTACCTCAGTGGGTTCTACCCGTCCGTCCAGCACCGGCTGCACTGATTCGGCCGTTGTTTGGCTGGAGGCAATAACTACGCTTATCGGAAGAATCGCTACCAGACCTATAACAAGTTTCCATCCAGCTCGTCTCATTCTCCGCGCTCCTCATAGGATTCAGGTTTTGCTCTTGCGCGGCACCGGTAAAGCCGCGGTTGCGATGCGAAACTTAATGCTGTGCTCCGATCATCAGCAGCGCCAGATGCGATGAGAAACTGTCATCTCAGGCCGGATGATCGAGGATCTGCTCGGTCTTCGGATCCCAGTACAGCCTCTTGCCGCTCAAGTACGATTGGGCTGCCATGATTGTGACAATGGACGCAGAGAAGCCATGCTCTACATTCGTATTGGGCTGCTTTCGCGATCTTATCGAATTAAGCCAGTTCATTACGTGGATGACGCTGTCATCCCCAGGACCCTCCGAATCCGGAGGGTCCTCCCCTGGAACTGTCACAATCTGCTCGTTGTCTGCCGCCGGCGCCGTTATCGGAAGCCCGGTTCTCTTCACGGATCCGTCGAACTCGTCCCTTCCGCCCTCTTTGCTCACCGTGAAGAGCGAAGCTCCTTCTCCGCCATAGTTGGCAATCGTACCGTCCCGGCCCTGAATCCGCGAGAAACTCCGATAGCTGTTTCCGAACATCGTCTTAAACGTATACAGAAATCCCTTCGGATAAGTCACAGCCGCAATGCAGGTATCCGGGTTTTCGCGTCCGTCTTTCCAGACGAAGATGCCGCCGTTCGCTACAACGCTTTCCGGATAGCTCTCGTCAGTCCACAGGTGGACTAGATCGCTCCCATGGCTCATCCATTGGTCGAAAATCCCCGACGAGAAATCTTTGTACAACCTGAATTCCAGATACACATGCGGGTCAAACGGACGGTATGGTTTGCCAAGAAGCCATCGTTTCCAGTCTGTATCTTGCTCTCGCAGCACCGACGGCCGATCATAGAGCCACTTTTTCCACTCCATATTGCGGTCCTGTAGCATCTCGGGCGAGAACCCCGTGTCCAGTTCTACAAAACGCCAACGCTCTTGATTGACGTTCCATTCCTGTTCAATGTGTACGATGGCTCCGATGCGCCCGGAACGGACTATATCCCGTACAGCGAGTTGATACGGCTCGCTCCGATGCTGTGACCCAATCTGCACCACTTGCCCCGAGGCCCTGACCACGTCCCGTGTTGCCTTCGCCTCGGAAAGAACATTAGCAAATGGCTTCTCGACATAGCAGTCCTTTCCGGCGCGCACCACCTCCGCGCATAGGATGGCATGTTGGAAGTCGCCAGTGGCTATCATCACCCCGTCAATGTCTTTACGTGCGAGCATCTCCTCGGAGTATTTATAAAGCTGCGGAGTGAGATTGAACGCGTCCTTAACCTGAGCTGCGCGCCGCTCCCGCGCCACGCTCCAGAGGTCGCAAACCGCAATCGTCTCCACCGGCGTTTTTTTTGCGGCCAACTGAACCATGTGCACATGGCCCTCGCTGCGGTCGCCGCAACCCAACTGTGCCAACCGGATCCGGTCGTTTGCACCAAGCACTCTTGCGTACGACCGTGCATCCATGCCCATACCCGCCACAAGCATCGCCTGGCTTGCATGCTTCACAAACGTACGGCGGTCTGTTTTGTAGGGTGTTTTGTCCATCGCAATCTCTCCTCCAGTTCCGTTTTCGAGCCGTGGTCTCTGTCTCTATTGTGCATCGCGGGAGTCAGGCCCGTTCGATTTTGCGGCTGATTCCAAGTCCAGATACAACGTCGGATCTGGATGCGTCGACAGAATCGTCGTCGAACCTGCCGGAGTAATAGACTCACTCAATGTTCGGCTTGCGATCTCTAACAGATCGGACGGAGACTGCCGCACTCCCCAACGCACTCCACTACTCGGGCGTATCCGAATCCGTCTTGTTGCTGAAAATGTGGCCTGGATTTTGCTCACTGCTTTCGGTTTTCGCTCCCTCCGGGCGATGGACTAGCTGAATGTTGAAAAATCACATCTTGCCCGAACGCAGTGTTGTCAGATGGATTCCGCTCCGCCTTCTCCTGACCACGTTGCACCCGCCGCCGCATTCAAATGCCCGTGGCATCATTCCGCCTCCGGCTAAAGCGAAAGCGGCCTTGGCGTTTAGAACCTTTGATAACCAGCGTAAACATTCTATCTCAGCTTCATAAACAATAACATTACCACAGAGTAATTCAATCAATAATCCACAATTTCAGCATATATTTAGGCTTATGAAGTTGTTGCCACGCCGGTAAACACCCACTCTCTTTTCGCGATTTCAATAACGTTACAATATAATGCATTCATGGGCATAAAGTCAAAGGGGCCCCTGCCGGGGAGGGAGTCGCAGTTTAACATTTCAGGGGGTATACATTTACCAAGTCGCAGCCCCTGCTGTTGCTGATGTCAGGACGATGAACCACTTGCTTTTGTTCTTGCTTTCACCGGTTGCGATCGGGT
>CAYWMR010000104.1:0-12484 GCA_964458965.1 uncultured Occallatibacter sp.
GACTGAAGTCGTGCCCTTTCAAAGCGATGAGTCTCCTCGCAGCATGTGAAGTAGTGCCCTTTCGGGGCCAGTGAGTTTTTTCACCGCTCATGATGAACAGCCAGTCCACTACTGATCACTAATCACTGCTTCTTAAGGACTGCGGTGCCTTTTTCGTCGCCGAGGATGGCGCTCTCGAGGAGGCGGAAGGACGAGGCTTTGTCGGGAGGAATCTCGACCTGGCGGACGACGTATTCGCGCTCGTAGTGGAGGAGGCCTGGTTTGGCCGAGACGGACGAGTGATAGCTGGCGAAGTCGAGGTCGATGTTAACGGGGTCAGGTGTCTCATCGACGACGTAGCCGGGCGGGATGGCGATATCGAAGCTGTCGTGGAAATGGCCGGGATGGCCGAGTTCGATGGAATAGACACGCTTTTTGCCCTCCATAACGTCGGGCACGGAGCGGACGTGAGAACCGAGGACGCGCGGGCGCAGCAGCAGGAGGGTGCCGGCGGGGTGGGCGTAGTTGGATGCCGCCAGGTGCAGATCGAGGTCGAGGGGTTTATCGAGATCGGCCGTCTGGTGGAATTCGAATCCTTTGAAAGCCAGACCGGGCAGATCGGAACCGAGAGAGCGTTCGAGTGATTCGTGAAGCTCCCTGGAGTCGGCTTCTTTGATTCCGTAGCGCGCCCAGGTGGCGTCGTCGCCGGTGAAGACCTCATTGACATCTCCGGCCAGCGCGCCGTCTGCGGTCAGGGTGAAAGAGCCTTTGCGGCTGAGACCGCCCGATTCCGGAGAAAGCACCGGCATGCGCAAAACCTGGCTGTTCGATCCGTTGGCGAGGATGCCATAGGAGCCTTGCAAATCTGAGCGGATGAGGCCGACGGGAGTGACTTCGTCGGTGGGATCGAAGATGAGCATGGTTTTGCCGTTGGCCGCCTTGACGGTTGCCATGAGGCGGGGGTCGATTGGGCCGTCGGGCAGCTCGATAGCGGCGATCATGTGATCGCCAATGATGGACGGAGCATCGGGATCGATGACGCCGCGACGCGAATCGACGTGAAGATAATGGGCTCGGATGCCCACGGCCTGGAGCATGGAGATGAGAATGGTGGTTTTGTCTTTGCAGTCGCCGTAGCGATTGCGATAGATGTCCGCGGCATAGTGCGCCTGCTGTCCGCCGATTCCCCGCATGATGATGAAGTAGCGGATGTTTTTTTGAATGTAATCGGTGATGTGTCCGAGTTTGGAGTAGAGGTCGGAAGCACCGGCAGTAAGCTCTTGAGCTTTGGCCGTGATTTCAGGAGTGGGATCGGGACGGTGCTCCTCCAGTTGCTCCGTCCACAGGCCGATCTCACGCCACTGGTTATCGGCGCCTTTAACGGCAACCTCGCCCCATTTCACCGACATTCTGGCGACCAGCGCGTACCAGTCGGGAGTGCTGTAGATGTTTTCAAGATCGAGAGCGGGCATGTTCTGGATTTGCCAGCGAAGGTGGTTGGCGGAGACCTCGGAGGGCTGGACGGGCGGATACTTGCCCCACGACTCAGCGAAATGGCCACCGGGAGGAAGCGAAAGCTCAAGTGCCTCGGAAACGATGGGAATGGAAGACTGGATCCACCAGTCCTCCTCGTCCATGTAGGGGCGGAGGTGCTTCTCGGTTTCGCAAACCACGACCGCGCCTGGATCGCTGGCGGGTGGATTGACGGTGCGGGTCCGCTCAGTGAACTGCAGCTCTGGTGCTTCCGCCTCTCCTTTATCGAGGAAATCGGATTCCATGGCCTGAAGCTGTTTGCCGTCGGGCGTAAAGGTCCAGGAGCGGAAGTAATTGAGCTTCTCGTCGACGTCGTAGGCGATGGAGCAGTGGGAATGTCCGCGGCCCTGGGGTTTGAGAATGCGCACGGCGCTGCGCTCACGCTCCACGGCATGGTTCTTGTCGTCGACCGTAATGAGGTACTCATCGAAAAGAATGACGGCTGGGGCATTGCCGACTAAGGCGGGGGTTGGCGTTTTGGCGGCTTCGACGGCCCAATCCGGGGCGGGTTGAGGATGTTCTCCGGCGGCAGCGGGAGGGATGGCGGTGAAGGCGACGCAAGCGGCCGCAATGGCCAGAGCTGGAAGACTGCGAAGACGCGTGTTCATCAGTTCCCTTTCGCTGCGGAGGATGCAGCTGTTAGGACGAGTTGTTGCTGGTCGGCGGCGGCCACTTTCTGGTAGAAGGCGCGGAGGTCCTGGTATTCGCTGGTGCTGGCGAGGGTGAAAGAGCGCGCCAGGGTGCGCGTGATGGTGACCTGGCCGGGTGCGGCCTGGGTCTTGATGATCAGGACGGAGTGACCCTCCCAGGGAATCTTGCTGGTTTGTGGGGCGCTCTCGACTTCAAGGCCGGCGGGGAGGGTATAGGTGACTTCGTCGGTGATCTGATCGCCGTATTGCATGTCGACTGGAGTGAGGCGCTTGTCCGAATCGACAAATGGATGGCTGGAGCGGGTTTGAAAGAAGAGGCCGGGGACGAGAAGGCGTTTGGAGGTGGCGGTGCCTGCCGTGCCGTGAACATTGACCACGGCGACCAGGTTGGTATCCGGATCGTCGAGCGAGAGAAAGTGATCGATGTGGACTGTTACGCCATCGGGAACCATCTTCTCGATCCATTCGTCGAACTGCTTTTTGACTTCGGACTCGTCGTTTTGGAGAGCTTTCTGACGCCAGTAGAGTGCTTCCTGGCCGGCCATGATGAAGCGAAGGTCACCTTCAATTTCGCCATGGCTATCGAGCTTGAGGTTGGCGACGCGCTGAATGGTGTTTGCTCCGTAGGATTGCCCCGGCGAAGTACCGATCACGCTTCCTTTCGCGTTTTGGCGGATGCCGGTGGCTTTCGAGTGCGTCCAGCGCACCGTTTGGAAGGGGCACATTTTCTCGCCTGGATCGAGGACAATCTCCTTGCCGTCGATGCTGAGGACGATGATGGTGTCGTCGAGCTGGTCGTAGTCCAACAGGCCGGGCATAAAAACTCCAAGGTTACGATCGACCACCCGCATGGCGTAAGCAGTCAGATCGACTGCCCGAAGCATGGACAAGTAGAGGAGGGCGATCTGAGTTCTGGTGCCGCTTTTTTCGGTCCACACATCCTCGGCGTGCTTGATGTCCTTGATCTTGAGCTGCTTTCGCTCGGATTTGCCGGCCTCGCGGGAGAAGTCTGTGTTATCCAGCGCCTGCACGGCTTTATACAGCTTCTTTGCCTTTTCCAGGGGAGGGTCGCCGGGGGGGACCAATTTGGTAATCTCACCCTGAAACCTGACTGAGGGCTTTGTGTACTCGTTCACACCGGTGGACCAACTGTCGCCGACGTCCTGCCAGAACTCGTCAACGGTCTGCGCGTAACTTCGATAGAAGACCATCATGTACAGCATGCCTCCCCGGGGCGGCATCCACTCTTCATCCGGCGCGGGGGGAACGTCCACCAGGTCAAGGGTCTGGTTTCCAGCCTTGTCCTGAGCCAGGCTGACGCCCGGGGGCAGTTTGGAGGAATAGGAAAGGCCCAGGCACCCGATGCACTGGTAGTGCGATTTGTGAATCAGGTAGGTGTACTGGAGTTCCCAGTAGGGATTGGCAATGAAGCCTTCGTCGTAGCGAATCTGAAAGTAATACTCGATAATGCTTCCCACCTGAACCTCGGGCAGAGTGAAGACCTTGCGCCCCGATTGGAAGCCTTTGGTTTTGGTCTTGAGCAGATCGGCAGGTTTGCCGTTAAGGGGAACGATGGTTCCATCCGGCTGAATGGTTCTGCCGCGGATGTCGGCCACCTCATACATGTGCTTCTGGTAAGGAAGCTCGACGGTAGCGAGTTCCTTGCCCTTTTCCGTGAGCACTTTTATGCGGGCGTAATAGCTCTCAAAGTTCAGGAAGCGGTTTGCAACCTGGGAAACGTTCAGATAAACCGCGGAAGCCCCGGGAGCCTTGGGGTCGGCGGTCATGGCGAGTTCTTCACTGGTGGGCTGCTGAAACTGGGCGCGGGCGAGGGCAGGCGAGGAAAGGGCGAGGAGCAGAAGCAATTGGCCCTGGACGGCATATATCCGCATGCAGCTTCCCTTTGCTTGTTGTTACGTTGCAGTGTACCGCATTTCAGGCTGCTCAGTTCCCTTTCGCTGGTGCGGATGTTGTGAGGACGAGCTGTTGCTGGTCGGCGGCGGCTACTTTCTGGTAGAAGGCGCGGAGGTCCTGGTATTCGTCGGGTTTGGCGAGAGTGAAGGCGCGCGAGAACTGACGAACGACAGTAACCTGGGCAGGCTCTGCTTTCGATTTGGCGACGAGTGCGGCATGGCCCTCCCAGGCTACCTTGGTGTCCTGAGGGGCGCTCTCCACGGCGAGCCCTGTTGGCAGGTGATAGACGACCTGGTCGGTGATTTGTTCGCCATAGTGCATATCGACGGGCTGGATGCGCCGGGATTGATCGACGAACGGGACGCGCCCGCCGGTTTCAAAGAAGAAGCCGGGGATGAGGAGGCGTTTGGAAGTTGCCGCTCCCAGGGTACCCTGGGCTTTGATGATAGCCATGAGGCTTGAATCGGGATTGTCGAGGCCCAGGAAGTGATCGACGTGGACCTCGACGCCTTCTGGGGTCATTGACTGGAGCCAGCGGTCAAATCGATGCTTGACCTCGTCGAGGTCGTAGCGGAGAGCGTCCTGACGCCAACGGAGGGCTTGTTGTCCGGCCATGACGAAGCGGAAGTCGCCGGTGATGACTCCGTGAGCGTCGAGGTCGATATCGCCGGCACGGAGCAGGGTGTTTGCTGTGTAGGCCTGAATCGAGGAGGTGGCGAACTCGCTGGTGCCCGAGGCTTCTCGAATGCCCCCGGCAGAGGAATGCCTCCAGCTGAGGGTTTGGAAGGGGCACATTTTTTCGCCGGGGTCGAGAAGGATGTCTTTGCCGCCGGTGGAGAGAACGACTACGTCGTCGGTGAGCTGCCCGAAGTAGAGATAGCCGGGGGTGAAAATGCCTTTTTCACGATCGACGACCTTCAAGTCGTAGGCGGTGAGTCCGGCAGCGCGGAGCATGGCCAGGTAGAGGAGCGCGATGTCGTTGGAAGATCCTCTTTTCTGGGACAGGGTGTCTTCGGCGCGTTTAGCGGCGTGCAGGCCCAGTTGCTTGAGCTCCGCCTTTTCCCTTGCACGGGAAAAGTCAGTGTTATCGAGAGCCTGAACGGCTGCGTAGAGTTTTCTGGCTTTATCGAGATCGGAATCGGTTGGAGCAATCAAGCCGGCCACTGCGCTGCGGATGGATTTGGTAGGCTCAGCGAAATGATCCGTTTCTTTTGACCAGAACTTTGACTCGTCGATCCAGAAATTGGCAGGGCTCTTGGCGTTCTTGTAGTAGAAGACGACCTTGTAAAGAAGGCTGTCGACGGGCGGCATCCACTGTTCATCCGGGGCGGGAGGAATGTCGGTTACGTCGATGCTGTAGCGGCCGATGGCGTCGGCCTCCACCTGGACACCTGGTGGAAGGATCGGCCAATAGATGAGGGTGTTGACAACATTTCCATGTTCATCGGTGAGGTAATTGCTGGTCTGGTTTTGCGTACCGCGCAGGAACGCCTTGAATGGGGTGAACTTATATTGCGCCTGATGAACGAAGTAGGGGCGTTGAATCTCCCAGGTTGGGGAGGAGTAAATGTACTCGTCGTAGTCGAGTTGATAGCGGTACTCGAGGATGCTTCCGACGCCCACATCGGGCAGCGTAAACACCTTGCGGTTCACCTGTTCGTCCCCGCTCTTTGCAATCAAGAGGTCCGCGGACTTGACGGTAAGCGGAATAACGGTCCCGTCAGGGTGGATTGTGCGGCCCTTTATGTCGTTGATCCTGGTTTCGCCATGAAGATAGGGAACATCGATAGTGGCCAGTTCCTTGCCCTTGTCCTGAAGAACTTTGATTCGCACGTACTTGCTGTAGTAGTGGAGTTGATCGTCGGAGACTTCATCGATGTTGAGGTAGACCGCGGCGGCGCCGGGGGCTTTGGGATCGGCGGTCATGCTTAGCTCTTCCTGGGTGGGCGTCTGAAACTGAGCACGAAGGAGGGGCGTCGCAGCCATGGCGAGGAGTGGAAGGAGACTGCGCAGGACGGCGGAGATCCGCATCTGGTTTTCCCTCTTGCAGGTGGTTAAGTGGAAGTGTACCGCGAACCGGAACTGACTCGCAGCTAGTTTTTCTTCTTAACTTTGGCCGGAAAGAGTTACACCGTCAATGAGTAGCCTGGCAAGGGCAACTGTGTTGATAGCGATCCCAAGTTGGAGAGTGTCTGGTTCCCTCGCGGGCTGATCATTCTGCATGAAAGACACTCCCCGAATTGGAATGCGCGGCGTCTATTTCATCTCGCGGGAGCGTCCAGGACGAGTTGCTGCTGATCCGCAGCGGCAACCTTCTGGTAGAAGTCACGGAGAGCGCCGTACTCGTTTGCCTGGAGGACGGTAAAGGCGCGGCCGAAGGTCCGCAACAGGGTTACATCGCTGCCGGCGTTGGACGACTTGATTGTCAGCATGGCATGGTTTGGCCAGGGAAGGGACGTGGCCTGAGGCAGGGTCTCGACCATGTAGCCGGTGGGCATGTGGTAGATAACCCCATCCTTTGTCGTCTGGGCGTAGTGCATATCGACGGGTTGGGTACGGTTGGGCTGTTCGATGAAACGGGTATCGTTGCTGTTGGAAAAGAAGGTGCCGGGAAGCAACAGGCGCTTGGGCGTAGCGGAGCCTGGAGCGCCGTTTGCGCTGGCAAAGGCGGCCAGATCGGAGCTGGGATCGTCGAGCCTGGCAAAACGGGTGAGATGGGCCGCGACACCGCTTGGAAGCTGGGTTGAGAGCCATTGATCGAAGCGGTGGTTCAGGGTCTCCTCGTCGATGGTGAGAGCGAGTTGCCGCCAGTAAAGCGCTTGCTGGCCGGCAAAAGAAAACTGCAGCTTGCCTGTAACGCCGCCGCCCGGGCTCACGGTGACATCGGCGATACGTGTGAGTGTGTTGACGTTGTACGGCGACATGGGAGTCGTCCAGGGCACAACTCCCTTATCGCTGAGCCGGATGCCGCCGGCCGCGGAGTGCTGCCAGGCGACCATCTGAAATGGGCACATCTTCTCGCTGGGATCGAGCACGATTTCATTGCCGCCCGTAGCGAGGATGATGACGACATCATTGAGTTGCCACCAGCTGAGATAGTTCTGATTGAAGATGGCGTTTTCGCGGTTGACGAGCTTCATGGGATATGCAGTGAGGCCGGCGCCACGAAGCAACGCGAGATACAGCATGGCCATGTCTTCGCCTGTGCCGCTTTTCTGCTTCCAGGTGTCTTCAGCGCGCTTGGCAGCTTTGAGGCCTTCCTGCTTGAGTTCGGTCTTGCTTTTGGCGCGCGAGAAGTCGGTGTTGTCCAGTGCCTGTACGGCGGCGTAAAGTTTTTTGGCCTTGTCGAGGTCGGAATCGCCAGGAGCGACGAGGGTGGTTACCGCGTACTTGATGTCGCTGGTAGGCTCGGCGAATTTGTTGACTTCTTTGAGCCAGATGCCTGCTTCGCTTGTCCAGTAGGCAGCGGCGGAATTGCCCGGTGCGAAGTAGAACTTGACCTGGTAGCGCTGACTCTCGATGGGCGGCATCCACTCCTCATTCGGCAGCGGTGGAACATCGGCAATGTCGAGGCTGAAGTGGCCGGCATTGTCGTTTTTCAGGGCTTTTGGATTCGGCAGATTGGGGTACCACAGGAGGTCGGTTAAAGGCGAGCCGTGTTGATCGACCATGTAGGAAGAAAACGTCGAAGCGCCGCCGAAGAAGCCTGGAAATGCGTTGAAAACGTAGTGTGCCTTGCGAACCGGATAAGGCATTTGAATCTCCCAATCGACGTCCCAATAGGCGTCTGATCGGATCTGGTAGTAGTACTCGATGATGCTGCCCACTTCGACGCTGGGCATGTTGAATACGACGCCGTGGAACTCGATCTGACCTTCCTTGAGGCGCATGAGGTCTTCGGGCTTCACGGTGAGGGGAATGACGGTTCCATCTGCGTGGATGGTTCGGCCGGAAACCGCGGCGACGGTTTGGATTCCCCTGAGGTAGCCGAGATTGACCGTCGCAAGGTCCTTGGCGGCTTCCTTGAGAATTTTTATACGGACGAGCTCGCTTCGATAGTGGATGATATCGTCTGTTTTTTCTTCGCGGTAGAGATAGACGGCGGCGGCGTCAGGGTATGCCGGGTCGGCGGTCATCTTAAGTTCTTCGCTGGTGGGGGGTTGAAACTGAGCCTGAACAAGTGCCGGCGCGGCTATGGCGAGGAGCACAGGAACGAGACGCACGAAGAGGCGAATACGCATGGAAGATTCCTTTGCTGGATTGCATCTGGAAGTGTACCGCAATAGCAGGCAACCGGGAATGTGTTTTTCCTCACTGAAGATTGGCAGGACCGGGCAGGCATGTAACGGGCGGAGGGACTGCTTTACAGGCGCGGCACTATACTGGAATTATGCGCAGCCCGTTCTGGACTATCCCGGTGCTATTGAATCTCGCGGCGTTCTTTGCGCCTTCGGGAAGCGCCCAAAGCGGTGCAGCCGCACCTGTGTCCGCGGAGATTTCTGCGGACCTGGGAACCTGCTCCGCGCTCATCACTGTAACCGGCAGCGACTTGAAGCCTGTTTACGCCGCAAAAATGGCAACGCGCATCCGGTACGGGCCATTGGGCGTGAAGAAACTCGACCTTGAAGCTTTTACGGGCGCCGACGGGCAACTGAAGATCACGAATCTGCCCGAGGCTGTGAAGAAGCCTATGTATATAACCATCAGCAAAGATGGCAAACAGGAGATGGTGGAATTCAGGCCCGATCTGCGCTGCCACGCCACGTTCAGCGTGGAATTGAAGTAGGGAAGCGGCGGCTTCGGTTTGCTCCTCATGAGCGGGGCGGTTGAGTTTTGTGGGTTCCCACTCATTCGCCTGACCACCCCACGGACGAAGACCAGTCCGCGGGGACCCCGGTAAAGCGAATGAATGGGGCACGGCGCATTTGTGGATCGGACAGCGAGTTCATTGAAGGCGTAACTCGGCGCGGCGAGTCTGGATGCTCCCGAGGGACTTCCGCAGTCTCGATGCAATTTACCGGAGAGCTAGCGACGGGTTGGCGACCAGCCGGCCTAAGGTGCACTGCAAACCGCCTCGGGTCGACTGCGGTTGCGAACTGGTCTACGCGGGGTTGGCAGTTGGCTTTGGCGCCGGCGGCTTGGGCATCTCAAAGACCGCTGGATCGATGGTCTTGTTCACCTCGATTTTGTTCACGGTAATGCTCAAAGAGAACTGCCCGCCGAAGTCCAAATCGATGGAATATGGAAGCAGATAGCCGGTGTCGGTCTTCCTGTAATCGGCGAAGGTTGACGTGATGTCCACGTCCTGATCCTGCATTTTGCCTTTGGTAGTTTGGGACTTGATGAGAAAGGTCGCAGCATCGATCACGTAGGCGGTTTCGACACCATCCTTTGTGGTGAGCTTGATCTTGAAGGTCTTGTCGTCCTTGGCAACCAGCTCGATTTTGTTTCCCTTGGCAGCGTAATCATAGAGCGGCCCGCCGGCGAAGATGCCGCTTTTCCCCAACTTGTACTGATCGTCGGGCATGGGGGTAGGATCGGATGCTCCCGCCATGGGATTTACCATCCATCCGCCCTTGGCGGTGTAGCACGTCACAATTTTTGCGCCGTTGAAATCGGTCTCGCTCTTTGAGCCGACGCCGTCCAGAACGAGTGTCGTGCCGGGGGCATTCATCCCATTGATCTGCGCGGTACTGTCCATGGAGATCGACTTCACCTTGCCGATTGCCTCGTTGCCTCCAATGGCTGCGAGTTGTTTCTGAACGATTTCGTCGGCCGTTGGCGCGGTCAGAGGAGTTTGCGCGCTCAAGCAGACAGCGCCCGCCAGGGCAGATGACACGATCATTCCGCGGATAAGGTTCTTCATTTTGTTTCAGTCGCCTTTCGAGTGCCTTGAGGACACGTTCCTACCTGTGCTGAACATTGTAGTCGAGACTGCTGCGACGGCGATCCGGGCCGGACACTGGCAAAGCGCTCCGCAGGGACGATCTATCCATTCCTCCCGTTTCCTCCGGAATGCTTTATGGATCGGTCCGTGAAGCTGTTTCCGACGCCACGTGGAACGGAGCATGCGAGGTTTTCGCACTCCGCTCCACGTTTGCCGTCTGCGAGTGGTTGGTTTACCAGCGATAGACGGTAAGGTTGTCGAGGTAGACGGTGTTGGTGGCGTCGATTGAGGCCATGCTGTCGACCTGGAAGTTAGTGAGCAGGGCGGGGCTCCAACCGAGTGAAAATGCATCGGGCACGGTGATGTTGAGATCCTGTTCAACGTTATCCAGCCACACGGACTGGTAGGTCGCATTGCCCAGGGAGTCGTGCAAGTAGGTGATCTGAACGTGGTGCCAGGTGTTGGTGGTCCAGCTCAGCACGTCGCATGGGGATGTGGAGTGGCGCCAAACATCGGAGGGAGCCTGCGGGGTTCCGGCGTTGGCGGTATAGTCCCAGGTATTGGACCAGGAGTCGCACTGGAAGCCAAAGATGACTGTATCCCCGTTGGCCATCACCTGGTTCAGGTCGAACTCCAGATTGGCGACATCGGTTGACGAACTGGGAATGTAGACCCAGGTGTCATAGAGAAAGTTGGTGGCTGAAGTGTCGGCGCCGAACGACACGTTGTAACGCTCGCCGCCAATACCGGCAAAGGTGGTGGCAAATTCGCGGCTTGCACCGCTAAGTGAGGGCGCGGCAATGAGGCGGCTGACGCCGATTGTTGACTTGGCGGCATCGGTTGCTGTGTCGATTGCGGCCTGCCAGTTTGCCATCGTCTGGATGGAGTGGACCGCAATGGCATTAGCGGGCAGCGTAGAAACCGGGGACGGCACAACATGGATGGCGATATCGGTGTCGCAGCCTGCGCCCGAGTTTCCCCAGGACTTGACGTGAAGGGTATGTACGCCTGTTGCTGAAGTGACCAGAGCGTTGACAGCTGCAGCGTAAACGACGGAAGTTGCGGAGCTGTCATCAATGGAGAAACCCATGGCCGCGATGGGCTGCGACTCGCATTGAGTGCCGGATGCGATGAGAGTGAAGGGCGAAACTAGGCCGGCGTTGGCGCCGGGCCGGCTCACGATCACATTGGTAAACAGCGCGGGGTCGACCGCTGCGGACACGGTGATGGAGACGTCTGTGTCACAGCCTGCGCCCGCGTTTCCCCAGGATTTGACGTGGAGTGTGTGCGCGCCGAGGGTTGCGGATACCTCTGCGTTGATGGAAGTTGCGTTGACGATCGTGGTGGCGCCTTGATCGAGAGAGTAGCCGGTGGCGGCTACCGGCTGACCGGAGCAGGGAGTCGTGGTTGCATCCACAATGAACGGTGTAGCGACTCTGGCGCCGGCAATGGGGCTGCCGACTATGACGCTGGGTGAAACAGAGGCGAATGCCGGCACGGCCCAGGCGAGCACCGCAAGAGTAAGGGGATAGGTAGTTCTCATAATGATCGTGTCCAACCTTTCGGGCGCACATAACACAGTAAATGCTGCGTTGATATTGCCTGATAACTCCTTTTTGCCGCACCAAGTCAGCAAAGGAGCCAATGTGAAGCGGAGGCCCGGATAAGCATATTGGGAAGTCTGAGAGACAGAAGGCGCGATGCGCCAAGTGATAACTCGGCAACCTCTTTACAATGCGTACATTCGGCAGGACCAGTGAACATACATTTCTGGAACACCGATCTATTTCCGGCTCAAGCCAGCGAGTACTGGATGGTTGACAAGGCAGCCATTTGCTGCAGGCTTGCTCATTCAACGCGCCAATGCTACTCTCGCACTGCAACCGCCAAGGCGATCAACCAAGAGAATTACAATGAATGTTTCATGTTCGCGATACTACACACTTTGTCTGACCAATAATAGACATATTCGAGATAAATAGATTTTACTTTGAGATATAGATCAATATTGATCATTTATAGAAACCAGTTAGACCCATGCGGGAAGAAGCGGCGAACTGGAGGGCTAGTTAGAATTATATTTCAAAATTGAAAATATGTTCAAGCGCTTATCATCCAGGCTTTCGTGTTGGTTAAAGGCAGGAGCCCCGCAATCCGGATACCTTTGCCGATTAAGGCCGAATCATCGGCTATTTTTAAGTCGCTGGTCAGTGAACGTTACGATTCGCCTTCGGCCGGGCGATGCTTCTGATTCCTGATACCGGCGGTAGCGGGACAGGAATGGAACGGGTCGCTGTTCTCTGTAAATCGCAAGGGACGGCGCGGGGTTGAGAATGAACGGCTTTCAATCCGGCACCGGGGACTTGGGCTGCGGGCGTAGACTGGTTCGGGCTGCAAAAGCTATGGAGAAGGAGTTGCTTGCGATGAGGCGGATGGGATTGCTGGGGGTTTGCGTTGGCTTGGGATTGGCGGGTTTGACAGCGCGTGGGGCATGGGGACAGTGGAATACGCCGAATCCGGT
>CAYWMR010000105.1:0-12370 GCA_964458965.1 uncultured Occallatibacter sp.
TCCAAGTAGCGTTCGGGTGGTCCGGGACCGTCCGCGAGAGGCAGGTCGACATCCTCGAAGCTGTTCAGCCGTCGTGACCATCGCTGCGTGGCCCATGCCTTGTTGAGTACTTCAATGGTTCCGTACTTTTTCTTGAGCCATGCGATGAAGCGCTGCCGGTCAGCTTCTGAATACGACATGAATCCGTTTCCGATTTCGTTGTCGTAGCCGACAGCGATGATCGCTGGGTGATGGGCGTATCGCCTCGTCAGCGTATCGGCGAGGATTCCCACTTCCCGCACATAGTTCGGATCGCTGATGTTATCCATGTAACGCTCCGCGGGCGGAAGACGCGTACCGTTCTGGCTGACGATATCGACTCCCGGGTAGCCACGATGCAGCCAGATCGGCGCCGGCAGACCCGGAATGTCCAGAATTACCTTGATCCCGTTGGCCTGCATTTTGTCCATGATCTTGTCGAACCACTCGAATTCGAACTTCCCTTGCGACGGTTCAAACGAGTCCCACGACAGATCTCCCATGCGCACCACGTTGAACCCCGCGCGCTTCATGATCGCAATGTCGCGATCGATCTGCTCCGGTGAACGATCGATGGGCTGGTAACAGGTTCCGACAAAAAGCTGTCCCGGTCCTGGCCAGTTGGGATGTGCGTTAACATCCTGTGCGCCTGATAATGCGCTTACAGCCAATGCGGCAGCCAGGGAAAGCGCAAGATGCTTTACAGGGGCCCCCGGGCATTGCCGACAACCTGACCACCGAATCCTGATTCTCATGAAGTCCTTCGTTGGCATGGAGGCAAGAAAATGTTGAATGTGTTTGAAATCTATCCAGCCCTCCACGGCTCGATGAGGCCATGGAGGGTCAGGTAGGTAGGCGTGGGATTAGTTGGCAGTTTCGGTAAACGTGACCGAAGCTCCGCCGAGTGCGATCTGGTCCTGCGCGGCGACAGTGACAGTTCCATGGGTAGAAGGGAGCGTCAGGGTGACCGAGGCAACGCCCGAAGAGTTGGTTTGGGCTATCACTCTGGCCCCGCTCGTAGTGCCGTTGGAGAGCGTGCCGGCCGAAGTAGTGAACAGAATTCCCGCGCCATTGGCCGAGCCTCCGGATTGGCCGGGAGTCAGCGTGACGGTGAGAGGTAGAGCCAGAGCCGCACCAGCGCTGCCCGATTGGTTGTTGCCCGATTGGGCAAGTGTTGCTGGTGGATTGCCTACAACAATCCATCCGCCCTGGGTCTGGGTTGCCGTGCCGTCGCTGCCTGTGACGGTATAGTGGCAGAAGCCGGGCGTGCTTCCCGCATTCACCGTTATGGTTCCGGGCTGTGTGGGGGTGATGGTGGAGTTGCTCAGCGCCAGCGAACCGCTGCAGGCAGGGGCGCCCGCGTATGCGTCGAAGACAGCCGAGGAGAGCGTCACGTTCGCGCTGCCGCTGTTGATCGCCGGATGCAGCGTCGCGGTACCAGAAGCGGGAACCATGAGGTCATCGGGGTTCAGGTACCACTCCGATGCAGGTGTGGAGGCTTCGCTTCCGTTGATTACCAGAAGCGTGATACTGTAAGGCGCAAAACTCTGCGAAGAGCTCCAGGCTGCCGAACTGGAGGCCGTGATCGTTGTGGAAGCGGTTGAGGCCAGGGTGTAGGCCACGAAGCTGGACGCGCTGAATCCGGACAGGTTGAATGTGACATTTGCCGTGTTGGCCGGATCCTTGTTCAGGACCATGATGGTGATCATGTTGCCGGTTGCGTTAAGCGCGGCGTAGCTGGAGAAGAGATCCGAATTCCCGCTATTCGTGTCGGCTACAGACACCGTGCCAAATCTGTGGTGCGCGCCGTCATAGTTGGTGTACATCTTCCAGGCCAGGTATTCGGCATTTTGAGGAGTGCTGGATGACGGGCCGCCCCAGCGCGAGGCAAAGCCAAGACCCTCACGTCCAAAGACGCCTAGAGTGTCCGCATCGGCGATTGCCGTTGAGAAGTCTGGTTCGTTGTTCACGTTCGCGGCTGCCCCATATCCCCACTCGGAATAAGCAAGAGGCGTTCCGGGGTAGATGGCGTTAACCATGGCCTTGAAGCGCGGAATGGAAAAGCCAACGAATTGGTCAGGCTGAATGCTGGTCGTAGTCCATCCCTGGTACGGGGCAAAGGCCGGATCCCAGTAATAGGCGGCAACCTTGGCCGTAACCGCCTGAAGCTGTGCGTTGGTAAATCCTGTAGTGGTGCCGCCGTCGGCATACTCATGGATGTCGAAGACGTCGAGGGTGCGCACGCCATTGATCTGATCCAGCCAATTAACCTGGTTCAGCCACCAGGGCAGGAAGTCCACACCGCCGTGAGCGCCTTTGTCATTGCCGTTGGCGCCGTTCCAGTAGAACCACCAGCAGCAGAAGACCGGCCCAAAGCGCACTGCCGCAGGATCCCAGCTCTTGAGATTTGTCGCTTCTGTCTCATAGACGTTGGCGAGTTCATCGTATCCTGCCGGGGCCGGGTGAACGTCGCGGTGTGTGCCATTCCAGATGTCGGGTTCGTTGTCCATGTCATAGAAATGACAGGAAGTGATCGTCGAATACGGCACGGAACACGTTCCGCTTCCGAAGGCCGCGGCCAGCGCCTTGGCCCAGGTTTCGCGGTCGAAACAGGTAGTTCCATCCGTGCTCCCCGACGGGCACTGCGAGGCGGTGTCGACCAGTGGATAGTAGGCGGTGGTCACAGCGTCGGTGGTTACCGGGGTCTGGCAATCTGTCATCTGGCCGTTTCCGGCGTCGGTGTTGTAGGGATCGACGGAGCACTGAGCTCCGTATTTCGCGACGGAATAGCTCCAGTTGCGATTTGTGCCGTTCTCGGCTTCCCTGGCCACCCAGTCCATCATTGCCATTGTCGTTAGCACATGGCTGCCGGCGTTTTGGGTATCGGTAATCAGTTGGACCTGGTCGCCCGCGCCTCCGTAGTCCTCGAAGTAATAGTCAGCGGCGGCATTCCGGGTTTGCAACTGCCAGTTGTAGTTTGACGCGTCATTACCGCCCCATCGCGAATAGGTGAAGCCTGCATCGGATATGTCGGAAATTGTCTGGTCATTATTGCCGTAAACAAACTGGCTGATCGTATGCCGGTTCGCAAGTGTGTCAATGTTGACCGCCACCGCGGTGCCGCTATTCGCGGTGACAGTTACCGAGGCGGTTCCGGATGCGCTGGTGTACACCCCGGAACTGGCGCTGTCCGGCGTGTACGTGGCCTTCAGCGTATCCGAACCTGTAGCCAACGACCCAGCCGGGATCGAAATAGTCGCCGAGCCGGAGCTGAGGGTGGTCGCTGCGGAAGTGTAGCTACCGCTCGTGAGTACCACCGAGCCGGTCGGCGTGCCGCTGGTTCCCGTGACAGCAATGGCCACGGAAAGCGACTGCGTGGTGGTGATGCTGCTGGATGCCGGTGTGACGGTCACGGTAGGCGTGGCTGCAGGCACCGTCACGGCCACTGAGGCGGTTCCCGACGCGCTGTTGTAGGTCGCGGAACTGGCGCTGTCCGGCGTGTACTTGGCGGTTAGCGTATCCGAGCCCGTGGCCAGCGACCCTGCTGCAATTGTGATGGTCGCCGAGCCGGAAACAAGGGCGGTCGCGGCGGAAGTGTAACTGCCGCTCGAGAGCACCACCGATCCGGTCGGCGTGCCGCTGGTTCCGGCGACCGCAATGGCCACGGATAGCGACTGCGCGGTAGTGATGCTGCTGGATGCCGGTGTGACGGTAACTGTTGGCGTAGTGGGATTCTGAGTCGTCGTCCCCCCGCCTCCCTGGCCGCTGCCGCCGCATGCCCCTGTTGAGAGTGCAATCGAAGAAAGGAGAAGACCGAAGAACAAGCCTGCAAATCGATTCATAGAGAAGCCCCTTTGACGTATTTGGTAAACGTTTACCAACCAGCGTTCGCGATTAAATTCTAAACCCCGAGCCGAACTCGACGAAAGCCCGGGGGCTGCAAGCGGCAAGTGGTAAGAATTGGTCGATCTTCGACCGGTTAAAGACGGTCTTACTATCTTAGATCCGTTGTACCCCACTTCCGCTCACGCCAATGTGACTTGAAGCACCGCAGCATAATCAACCGCCGGCTTATAAAGCCTTGGAAGCTCCACCTGCAGAGCATCGGCTTGCTGCTTCCAACTGACTTCCTGGTCGGTTCCCAGAAGTTTCACCTTGCCAATTCTCCCTGGGCTTGTCGCCGTTGAGAGTCCCAGAGACTGCACGGCAATCGACCCTGCCGGCCAGCCCAGCGCCAGCACATAGATCACAGTATTCGCCTTGTTGCGCGTGAACCGGATGTCTTTCTCTCCCAGTTTGTTCACGCTCCCTCCCTGGAAGGACCCCGCCTTTATGCTGTTGGGGCCTTCGCCGTAAACCTTCCACGGCCGAGTCTCATGGATTGCCTCGCCATTGGTCTGCATCCAGGCTGTGATGCCATCGAGTACCGCGATTTCCTTGCTGTCAATGGTCCCGTCTGGCCTGCCGGGAACATTCAGGATGAACGTACCGTTCTTGCTCACGGTGTCAATCATCCAATGAATCACATCGCGCGGGGGCATATACCCACCGTATTCTCCCGGCTTCTCGTAGAGATAGCGAAGATAATGCCAGGCGCCGATGCAGGTCTCCGACTGCCAGGGATACTTCATGATCTCAGCAGTCAGCCCTCTCTCATAATCCGCGACAACAGCTTTGGCGAGCCGGTCCGGAACATCCTTGACGTTGAGAACGGCCTCCAGCTTGCCGCCGTGCGTCTTCCGGCTGTTGTTGTAGAAGTAGGCGCCGATGTTCATTCCACCCCAGCCAAGCGGCAGCAGCGAATTGTCAAAGTAAAGCAGGTCGGGATTGTACTGGTCGATGAGATCGCGGGTTCGATCGTAGAAGTTCTTCACATACGACGTGTCAGGCAGTGATCCGGCCGGGTGCTTCACGCCGTAGAGCTGCTGAGGATCGAGCCCTTGCCACCACTGGTCTTTCCCGTCTGCCTGCGTGAGACGGCCATCGTACGGAATGCCGGCTCGTGGGCCTGACTTGTCGGCGCCATGCGCGGCCTGAAACCACCACCAGTTGCGCGCCTGATGCACAGTCACTCCGAACCGTAAACCCTGCTTTCTCGCTACCCCGGCCCATGTGCCAACAACATCGCGATGCGGACCAATAGCGGCGGAGTTCCAGGGCTGATGCTTCGAATCCCAGGCATCAAAGCTGTCATGGTGGTTGGCGAGCGCGATGAAGATCTTCGCGCCGGCATTTTTGTAGCGCGTAATCAATTCGTCCGGGTCCCAGTTCAGCAGAGTCCACTGAGCGCAGAGATCCTTGTACCCGAACCGCGACGGCGGCCCATAGTGTTCGAGCTGATACTTGTATTGCCTCTGGTCCTCGACATACATGTTGCGTGCGTACCAATCGCCGGCTTCGGGCACGCATTGGGGACTCCAGTGAGCCCAGATGCCGAACTTCGCATCCTGGTACCACTCCGGCGCCTCGTACTCAAGCAATGAATCCCAGGTGGGTTTGAACGGACCGTCGCCCGCAAGATCGGGAATTGGCGACTGCACGGGTACATCGTCCCAAAGCCCACCTGCGACAGTTTGCGCTAACGCATTGTAGTTCCACGCCGGTTGTTGCCAGGTCGCTTCATTCAGCCGTTCCTCCACAATCTTTCCGTCGCTTACCTTGTAGAAAACCCTCTTCTCCGGCGGCAATGCGCAAAACTGTGCGTAGTCCTGCGTGTACCGGTTAAACCCGCTCGGTAACAAAGGAAGGCTTTCCTGCGCGTTCTCCCCTTGAGAGCGAACAGCCTTCGATGCCGCAGCGATTGCAAGCAGTTTGCAGAAATCCCGTCTTTGCATAAACGCTCCTTTGCTCCTTGCAGAAATCAGCTATCACCCGTTATTCCGGCAAGTCGATTTGGCCTTCAATATGGAATTTTCCGGTAACTACTTGCGCAGTTGTGTCCGGCTGCCCGCCACCGATGCTGATCGTGTAATCCCCTGGAGCGATGATTGGACTTCCATCCTCGTTCACCATGCCCAGATCGCGGTCCTTCAGCTCGAAGTGAACCTTCTGGCTCGCGCCAGCTTCCAGATGAACGCGCTGAAATCCACGAAGGGCTATCAGGGGCGCTCCTTTCACTGCGGGAAACTTGAGATAGATTTGGACAACCTCGTCCCCCGCGACTTTGCCGGTGTTGGTGACCGTCACTTCGGCGTCCACTGGCTGCCCCGCTGCCACCGCCTGCGTCGGAACGCTCAGGTCGCTGTACTTGAAGGTCGTGTAGCTGAGGCCGTAGCCAAACGGATAGAGCGGCTTGCCGTTGAAGTACCTGTAGGTCCGGTTTGCCATGCCGTAGTCTTCAAAGTTGGGTAACTGGGTAACGTCTTTGTAGAACGTGACTGGCAGGCGTCCCGCGGGATTGTTCCTGCCGCTCAGCGTTTCAGCCACAGCAGCGCCGCCTTCTTCGCCCGGATACCACGCATCGAGAACAGCGTTGGCATGCTCGTTGATCCAGTTGACCCCCAACGCACTGCCATTCGTCAGAACTACGGCGAGCGGTTTCCCAGTGGCAGCGACGGCTTCGACCAGATCTTCTTCCTGCTGTGGAAGATCGATGCTGGTGCGGTCTCCGCCGAGAAATCCTGGCTCGGTCACCGGCATTTCTTCGCCTTCGAGCTGGCTTGTAATTCCCACAACCGCGATGACGGCGTCGGCATTCTTCGCAGCCGCAATGGCTTCAGGCGAAGGTGCGTTGTTCACCTTTTCCCATATCAGTTCTGCGTGCGGCCTGCCGTTCCCGCTTCCGTAGTTGATGTTGAGAGCGATCTTGCGGCCCGCCTCAAGGTGGATGTGGCCGACACCCGATGCGAAGCCACCGCCGCCGCCGAATGCCATTGCTACCTGCTTGCCGTCCGCGGTGAGCCTTGCGAAGCCTGCGACGCGAATACCAAGGATGAAGTCGCCGGACTCAGAGGGCGTCAGGAATCCTGACCATTGAACGCCGAAGGTTTTTCTCCCCGCAATCTCCGGCGGTAAATTGCTCTCGGTAAGTTTAACGTTGGGCTCAGTGCGGCTGGCGATGGGAGTGGTACCCGCGCCAGGCATGGGCCGGCCTCTCATCATGCCTTCGTTGTAATCGGCCTTCAGGCCAGGCTTGCCATCGGGAGTGGTGAGAAGAGCGTCAGGCACAGGAGTTCCGTCCGTGCGCAGGAACTGGGTTCCGGGGACAAACGTGATTACGGCGTTGGGAAACTCAGCATGAAGGCCTTCGAGGATTGAGACGATATGCGTCGGCTGGCCGGCATAGTTTCCGATCAGCGGCCTGGTCTGGTCCGCAAGTGGACCTACGACAGCAATCTTCTTGATTCCCGGCTTGAGGGGAAGGAGACCGTCGTTTTTCAGCAGCACCATGGACTCATTGGCAAGTCTGCGCGCCTGGGCGCGATGTTCGGCACTGTCAAGTTCCTTCTCGTCGATTTTTGTGTAGGGAACCATATCCGGCGGGTCGAACATGCCGAGCTTTATACGAGCCGTAAACAGGCGAATCAGCGCCGTGTCCAGCGTGCTCTCAGGCAAGTATCCTTGCTGCACAGCATCGATATATGCTTTTTCGACCGGGTCGCCGAACCTCGAAGTGAAGGTGACGCATTCGTTATCCATGCCCCGGATGACTGAGATGGCCACGCCCTGCGCCTGCGTTGGACGGTAGCGATGATTGGCGCCAACGTCCCTTACCGCGTCGCAATCCGAAACCACGTAACCCTGGAAGCCCCACTTGCCGCGCAACTGGTCCTGGAGCAGGTATTGGTTGGCGCATGCGGGCTGGCCGTTGATTGCGTTATAAGCGCACATGACGGAGCCGGCCTTGCCTTCGACGACGGCAGCGCGGAATGCAGGTTCGTAGGTATCCACCTCGTCGTGCTTGCTTACGTCCACATCGGCAAAGTGTCGCGTGGGCTCCGGTCCGCTGTGCACGGCATAGTGCTTCGGTGTCGCAATCGCCAGGTAGTATTTCGGATTGTCGCCTTGCAATCCCGTCACGTAGGCTACGCCCATGCGGCCGGTAAGGAACGGATCTTCGCCGTATGTCTCCTGACCACGGCCCCAGCGCGGGTCGCGAAAAATGTTCAGATTCGGCGACCAGAAATCCAGGCCTCCCATGATGCCCGTGTGTCCCTCACGTACATTCTGCACGTGCTTGATTCGTCCCTCGATACCAATCTGTCCCGCCATAGTGTGAATACCCGGCGCATCGAAGGTTGCAGCCAGCCCGATTGGCTCTGGATACTCGGTTACACCATCGTTGATCACTCCGTGCAGGGCCTCGCTCCACCATTGGTATGCAGGAATATTGAGCCTCGGAACAGCCGCCGAATTATTTTGCATTTCCGATGCCTTCTCGGCGAGAGTCATGCGCTGCACCAGGTCGGCAGCGCGCTGTTCGGGCGATAAGCTGGGATCCATATAGGGTAGTTTCGCGGTGTCCTGGGCAATTGCGAACTGCACAATCAAGCCAAAGAAAAGCGCAGTCCACCCGACCACTCTCGTTATTATTCGTGTCACGTTATTCTTCATGTCGAGCCTCCAGGTTGAATGTGTTCTTACCGAAAATCTTTCCCGCCGAAAAGTCGTTAGTATGGCCGATGGCCGTCGGTCATCCCGGGCCAGTTGTCGGTACGGAATGGACCCGCAGGCAGGCCTGCCCCATTGAAAAGAGTTGCAGTGGGGTTCGACTGCCAAGCGTAGCGGACTTCTCTTGGATTGGGAACCGAAGAAGACGAGATCACAACGGTATCGCCCTCGATCTGCGCATCGGCCCAGTACCACTTCCGGTCATCTCCCGCAATCGCAAACTCCTCCAGCTTCGCTCCCTTCGCGACCAGGCCGCCATCCGCATGTGCGAAGTGCAATCGGATCGAACCCGGCAGCCGATCGACGGACGCCAGGGTCGGTCCCGTATAAACAACGCGCTCTTTGTAATAGTTGGCCAATGCACACAATGCCAGCCGCTCACCCACCGGCTGTTTAACCTTCGCGTGGATGTTGTCCGGGTCGCCGGTATCAATGGTTACGGCCAGGCAGGAGTTTGGAACCGATGCCGCAGTCAGCGCCTGGGACTCCCGCGTTTCCGCCCATTCGTCCCCGTCAACCGGCGTTGCACTTCGCTGCTTGAAGGCCGGAAGGCTCACGATGTAGAAGGGAAAGTCGCCCTGGGCAAAGAGCTTGCGCCAGTCGGCGATCATCACAGGCAGAAGCTTGCGGTATTGGTAGCCGCGCGGCGAATTCTGCTCGCCCTGGTACCAGATGGCGCCTGCGATAGAGAGCTGCGCGATGGGCTTCAGCATCCCCTCGTAAAGAACTGTCAGCATCACTGGCCAGTTTTCATAGGCGATGGGCAATTGGATGGGCGGACGCGCATCCACGCTCAGTTTGCCCTTCCACTTGCCGGCCAGCGGAATGCTTGTCGTTTCATTCAATACCAGGTTCAGATCGTCAGGCTTGCTCATGAACCCGCCGTCAGGCATGGTCTTCAGTATGCGAAGCGCGATAATGTTGCGGCCTGGTTTGAGCACACCGTCGCGAAGGAAATAGGCGCGCGGATTCTCAACCCACGAGCTGCCACCCACCTCTTTGCCGTTGACATATGCGGTGTCCATGCGCTCGATAATGCCAAGATGCAACGTCGCCCGTCCCGGTGGAAGCGGATCCGGAAGCATGATTTCCTTGCGGAACCAAACCACCGCGGGCGTATCGGGCACCCCGAGTTCAGAGAATCCACCCGGAACCTCGACTGTCTTCCAACTCGAATCGTCGAGCTCTGGAGAAGCCCAACTGCCCTTGATGCCGATATCATGCTCATCGTACCAATGCAGCACGAAGTTCCCATATTCGGGCGCACCGGCAGCGGTTAGTCTGGCTAGTTCGGCTAGCGGGATATCGAAATCCTTCATCGGACCAAGCGCATCGGCGCTTGTCCAGGCCTCGGCCGGCGTTCCCCCAACATCATCGAGAACCAGGCCAATAGGCACGTGAATGTCCTGCTGAACTCTGCGGGCGAAGTAATAGGCAACGGCGGAAACCCAGTTCGCCGTCTGAGGCGAAACCTCGCTCCACTTGCCTTGCACAACGTCGGTGTGACGGTAAGCTGGATGACCTGCCACCGTGAAGAAACGAATGTCTGGATAGTTTGCAGCTTTGGCTTCATCCTCGCCGTTCAGCGTAAAGCGGAGCGGCAAACCCATGTTGGATTGGCCTCCGCAAAGCCAAACGTCCCCCACCATCACGTTGTGAAGTTCAAGGGTTTGGCGTCCCACGATCTTGACGGTATAAGGGCCGCCTGGTGGAGGCGGCTGAATTGCAACCTGCCAGCGGCGATCAGGCCCGGCCACACCAGACCCTTTCGCTTCTCCGATTTCGACCAGAATCCTGTCACCTGGCTCGGACCATCCCCAAATAGTTGCGGGCTTGCCGCGTTGAAGAACCATGTTGTCGCCGAAAATGGGGCTGAGCAACGGGAGTGATCCGGCCGACGGAACCAAAGCCGACGATGCGACCGGCGACGCAACCAAAGGCGTGGGCTGGCCACTCGCGATGGTCAGGGACGCTGCAAGCAACACGAGCGGGGCCAGTCGGATGGGGCTGAATCTACACATCATGCAATCAGGCCTCTCAACTGGAGACGTGCGTCGAAGCCGAAAAGGCGAGTCTCAGCTAAGTTCTCCAAGCCTCGCCCCCTTTCGGTAATCCCTCACTGGAAGAGCCTGGGCGCGAAATCCTTCAGATCGCGGCGCCATGTCTGCCACTCGTGCGATGTGCCCGGCGACTCGTAGAAGACGTGCTTGACGTTGCCCTCTGTGAAGGCGTCGTGCAGCTTGACGATGCCTGCATGCATCTGCGCTGGTTCTTCCGTTCCCACGCCGATCCAGAGAAGGTGAACCTTCTTTGCAAAGGCGGCGGGATCAGCCAGAGCGCCGTTGAACGCTGTCTTCAGATCGGGCTTCTCTGCGCTGCGCAGCATCATCATTCCCCCCGCACCGCTGAATCCGCCAATGTAAGAGAAGAGGTCGAGATGGTTGAACGTGACCTGGAAGGTCTGCATGCCGCCCATGGAAAGCCCGGCCATGGCGCGATGATCGCGATCGGCGATTGTCCTGAAGTTTGAGTCGATGTACGGAATCAGGGCCTGGGTCAGGTCGTCCTCAAAGGCCTGCGACATCTCCTGCATTGCTTTCATCATTTCTGGCGAGCCGAAGGGCTTGCCCGTCAGGTCGGGATCTACCTGACCGGCGCGGCGCGCATAGCCATAGGCCATCACAATAATCATTGGCTTCGAGGTTCCGCTCGCGATCAGGTTGTCGAGGATGAAGTTGGCATTACCCTGCTTGATCCAGCCTGTTTCATCTTCGCCGCCACCGTGCTGAAGATAAAGCACCGGATAACGCATCTTCGTCTGCGCGTCGTAGCCCGGCGGCAGATAGAGCATGGCATGCCGCCAACTCCCGGTAACCTTTGAGAAATACCAGATCTCGCGCACGGCGCCGTGCGGAACGTCCTGGGGAAGATAGTATGTTGCCCCTTGTTCGGGAATCTCGATCCCGCTTGCGTCCCTGCCGCCGCCATAGAAGGCATGGCTCCCCGCGTCGTTCACATCCACTCCGTCGATGACGAAGTTGTAATAGTGAAAACCGGGAACCAGTGGCGGCGTAGTAGCGGTCCAGAATCCATCCGCTCCCTTTACCATGTCCAGTTTCGGATTGCTCCAGAAGTTGAGTTTCACTGCCGCAGCGCTCGGGGCCTTGATGCGGAATTCAGCTCGTCCCGTGGAGTCGACACGGGGATACTGCGCACCCCACACGTTGGTTGACGCAGGCTGGAACTCGTCGGAAGTTTGTGCGTAGCAGCAGCTCGAAAGCAGAACCATGGCGATCGCAAGCCTTTTCATCTAATCGTCTCCATCCCTAAGTCGGTCTCTATCCATCCCTGGCATCGTCGCCCAATTGCCCGCGGGCCTGACTCCCAGGTCCGATTGCATTCGTGGAGATGATCTCGCGAATCCTCTGATGTCGCAGGCGCCGCAGTTTTCAGGACAGCGGAATCTTACCTGACCGGGATTCTCGAAGGATAGTCGCATTTCTTCATTTAGTACATCGATTTATTCGATGTATTCTCGAAGCATGGATACGACGCTCGACGCCTGGGAGATCCTTCAAGCCGTGGTGCAGCTGGGGGGATTTGCGCCCGCCGCGAAAAAGCTCAATCGGTCTCAATCGACCATCAGTTACGCAATCGGCCGCCTGCAGGAGCAGCTGGGCGTTCGGTTGTTCGAAATCCATGGGCGGAAAGCGCAACTTACTGAAGCAGGCAGGGTACTCTT
>CAYWMR010000106.1:0-10731 GCA_964458965.1 uncultured Occallatibacter sp.
ATGACCTGCAGACGGTAAGCGTGGTACATGGGGTAATCGGTGACGAGAAAAACTTCTGAAGTGATGAAGACAAAGAGCGCAGTGAGACCAAGGAAGATCCAGAGAACGGTCTTAAATCTGGAACGCCTGGAGATGGGCGCAAGCAGAGTGGAAGTTACCATGATTCGCCCCTCAGGTGGTTAGACGGGGTGAAGGGTGTTGCGAAAGCGAGGGGTGCGAGATGCTTCATCCTTCTAAGTCTAACCAGAAGCTTCAGAATGCGGAGCAAATAAGGCCCATGCCACCGGGGACGATTCTCGCTTAACGCACAATCGCCAATGCACGTTTCGAGGCTGCAGGGGGCTCGATGCGTGACTTGGCCTGTTGTCATCTCCGAACATATCTCCGTGGGGAGATGAAGAACGCTGAACACATCTGGCTTTCTAGCCTATGCGCCGATCCAGTTGGAGGATGCGCCTTGCGTTCGCGTAGGCGACCTTGATCCGTTCATTCTCCGAGATCTTCGCCTGCTCGATGAACTGAGCCGCCAGTTCCGTTTTTTCAAACGGGTAGTCGACAGAGAACATCACGTTGTCTTCCCCCATGCCGTCCAGCGCGCAGCGCAGCGGGGCATCGGCGCAAACTCCCGATGTGGTGATCGCGATGTTTCGCTTGATGTAGAAAGTCGGCATCTGAGGAAGAGTTCTCGTGCCCCGATTGCAGACCGCCCAGCGGCTGTCGAACCGCCAGAGATTGAGAGGCAGTGTCTCACCCATGTGACCGAGCACCAGTCTGGCTTTTGGATAACGTTCGAACACGCCGGCAAATACCAAACGCAACGCGTGAGTTGCAGTCTCGAAAGCCCAACTGCAGACCGGGCCCCAAAGCTCGGTGTGGCCGGCATAAGTCGCTGGATGATCGACGGGATTTGCGGGATGAAGATAAATCGGAGCTTCCAGGGCGGCCGCGCGCTCCCAGAAGACGGAATACTTGTCCAGATCCAGATACTCGCCGTTTGTCTGACCGTTGATCAGGGCTCCCTGGAACTTGAGATCATGGATGCAGCGCTCGAGTTCGTCTGCCGCCTCGATGGGATTGTGCATGGCCAGATGGGCAAATCCACCATATCGGGTTGGACGTTTCTGAATCTCCCCTGCCAGAGAATCATTCGCCGATTTTGATTTTCTCCGCGCTATGACGACGTCCTTTTCAACCTGAACACCGGGTCCGGCAAGAGACAGGACCACGAAGTCGATCCCGTTCCGGTCCATGACTTCGATTCGTTTGTCGCCAAAATCGGGTAAGACTCCCAGGCCCATCTTCGCAATTTCAGGGCTGATGTTTGGATACGTTTCCGCGAAGTACTCAACAAAATCGGCCAACATGAAGTGTTCTTCGAGCGCGATCTTCCCAAGAGGCTTTCCCTTGACCGAATCAGGCGTAGGTTGGTTCTGAGGCGCGATTGCGAAAGTTGAAGCTGCATTTGCTCCAGCGACTAGCGTCGCGCTCTTTAGAAAATCCCTTCGTTTCATGTCCTGTTTCCCCTTTGGAACCCTGGCAAGTGACTTTCAATCAATCCGATTGTTTACTCCAGGGGTCGGCCCAATGCAAGGACAATACAACAAGGAGCGTGCGTTTAAGAAAGGCCGCACCATGCGAGTGTAATCAGATCTTCCATCTGGGGCTCAACATGCCCCGTTTTGCCAGCTCTGGAGCCTTGCGGCGTCTGTTTTCAGGTTAAGGTCGCAAGCACACCGCCATACATTTTCTCGGTCAGTTTATGCCAAATCGCCGATGCACTCATTGGGGCCAATTACTCCCCGAAAAGTCGGCTTTTCGCACGTATTCCGAACTCTACGCTGTTCCGAGCGAGTGACCGGCAATCCGGAAGCAATTTCTATTACCTTAGCGCTGATGGGGGTGCCCCGCACCCGTGGCGCCGTTTCAAATCAGTCCTGGGAGTCGCAGTTTCCAGACAGGTTCTTCGCCCCGCGGGAAGGTCGGCCCATCCAGGGGAACATATTCAGACGTTCCCTGGCGTTAGTCGCAGCGCAACGCAACCATCGGGTCCACTTTTGTTGCCCTGCGCGCCGGCATCCATGCCGCCAACAATGTAACCGAAGCGATAATTAGAACGGAGCCGCTCAGGGTGAGCGGATCGGATGCGCTCAGTTCGAACAGTTGCGACTGTAATACGCGCAGTCCGCCCAATGACAACGGCAGCCCCAGCGCCAAGCCTATGCCCAGCAAGATCAGCGACTCGCGCAGTATCATCCAATGCACCGTAGAATTCTGCGCGCCGAGTGCGATGCGGATGCCGATCTCATTGGTCCTGCGCACTACGCTATAACTCATCACACCGTAGAGCCCGATTCCCGCCAGCAAGACTGCCAGCGCGGAAAAGATCGCGGACAGCCTGGATACAAGCGCCTCATTAGCGACAAAGCGGTCGGTCAGATCTCCGATGCTTTGAATTCTAAGCACGGGCAGATCGGGATCCAGTTGCGCGAGGGCTGCGCGCACCGCGCCTGTCATCTTGGCAGGATCGCCTGTGGTACTCACCTGCAGCCACTCTGCGTAGCTGTTCTCTCCAACGGCTAACTGCTGCACGGGAAAATAGATCTGCGGTTGCGGTTTCTCGCGCGGGCCGGAATAGCGCGTATCGGCGGCTACGCCCACAATCTGCCAAGGACCGGCATTGGAATCGTCATCGAGTGTGAGCTGGCGGCCGACGGCGTCGTTTCGAGGAAAGAAGTGGTTCGCGAAAGCGCGGTTTACCACGATCGCCTTGGCTCCGTTCGGCGCGTCTTGACTGCCCAGCGCACGGCCCTGGACAATGCGAATGCTTGTTGCCTCGAAGTAGCCGCGTGACACCCGCTCGAGGATCGCCCCCATGTCTTCCTTCGGTCCCGGCACATACCCTTGAAGCTTGAAGGTCGAGGTCCAACTGCTGTGGCTCATTGGGGCGGCGCTGGAGAATGCCGCAGCCTTAACACCCGGAAGCGCGTTGATGCGGTCCAGCGCACTTTGATAGAACCCGGCAAGCTGATCCGACTTGAGGCCGCCGAACTTGTCGCCGAGAGTAACCAGAAGCAAGTGCGTGCGGTCAAAGCCGAATTCCTGCTGCCTGAGATTGGTCAGCGACCGCAGAAACAATCCTGCGCCGGCCAGGAGGACCACCGAGACCGTCACTTGCGCCACGACCAGCGCTCGCGGCAGCAACCGGGCTTGGCGCCCGCCGCTGCCCGAGGCTGTTCGAGCGTTCGCATTCAGCGCCGGTGCTGCATCGCTGCCGGCAACGCGAAGCGCCGGAGCCAGGCCAAACAACAGCCCCGTCAGCACCGAAACCCCCAGGGTGAATGCCAGCACGTGAAGATCCGGCATTGGGTCAAGTGTCGTGTTGGCTGCGCCGGCTGCCGCAAACTCGATGAACGCTCTGGTGCCAAAGAACGCCAGCGCCAACCCGCAAATTCCGCCTGCGGACGAGAGCAGAAGCGCCTCCATCAGTATTTGCCGGACAATGCGTGTCCGGGTCGATCCCAGCGCCAGGCGGGTCGAAATCTCCCGTTCCCGCGCCGCCGCTTTGGCGAGAAGAAAGTTGGCGAGATTGGCACAGGCCACCAGCAGCACCAGAACCACCACTCCCATCAGAATCAGCAATGGCGCCTCGAAGTTCATGCGCAGAGAGGAGACTCCCGATCCCGCAGGCACCAGTGGATCCGCAATGCGCTCAATCTCCTTGCGCCGGTCGGGCGCAATCTTCCCACCCTCGTGCGCCAGCACGTACGCACGAATCTGGCTATTCAGCCATTGCTGCTGCTGCGCAATACTGGAACCGGGCGCGCGCCTGGCTCCAAGATGAAGCCAATAGGGCCCATTGTTCGCAAGCATTGTGGGTTCGCGTGTCAACTCCGACTGCATGGTCAGGGGCGCCCAGAAGTCGGGCGGCTCCGGCCCCAGCACGATTCCGTAAAACCCCGCCGGCGCCACACCCACCACTGTGCAGGGAACGCCGTTGACGGTTAGCACCTTGCCAATTGCGCCGCGATCCGCATCCATGGATTCGCGCCAGTAGTGGTAGCTAACCACCACCACAGCATTGCGCCCTGGGGTTTGAGAATCACTCGGTTGAATGGAACGGCCCATGAACATGGGCACACCCAGCACGTCAAAGTAGTTTCCTGAAACCAGGTGCGCCAGCTCCTGCGCAGCGTGGCCAGTGGGATGTTCGCCGGCCTGCACGCCCACTTTGCGCATTCTGCTGTTATAGAAGAAAATCCCTTCAAACGGCCCCGGCTGCTTCTCCAACTGGCGGGCAAAGTCATAGGGATAGAGATCGGCTGTTCCCAAGTCGACTCCGCCCAGCACGCCCCCGCTGATGGCCTTGCCAAATGAAACAAGTTCCCTGGGCGCACGAACGGGCAACTGCTTCAGCAGCACTTCATTAATGAGCGTGAAGATGGCTGTGTTGGCGCCGATTCCCAGGGCCAATGACAGAATCGCCACCAGCGTAAATGCCGGACTCTTGGCAAGCATGCGCACGCTGTAACGTAGGTCGTGCCAAAGATTCTCGGCCACGGTCTCCCATCCCGCCGAACGGATGCGATGCTTCACCGCATTTGCGCTTCCCATCTCGACCCGCGCCGCACGCACAGCGTCCGCAGGGTCCATCCCCGCGAGCGTCTTTGATTCAGCAGAAGCGTCGAGAAATCCGCGTAGTTCTTCGTCCATCTCGCGCTCAACCCGTTTACCGCTCATCAGCGCCCGCACGCCGGAAGCAAAGTTGCCAAACCACCCCATCGCATCCTCCCCTTCGGTACCAGCTTCTATTCGCAGCGCAACGCCACAGTCGGTTCCACCAGCGAAGCCTTCCGCGCCGGCAAGTATCCCGCCAGGGTGGCGATGGCAAACATCATGGCAATGGCCGCGAAGAGACTTAATGGGTCTGCCGGGCTAAGGCCGTAAAGCAGCTTCGCGGCAAGGCGGTTGCCGGCCAGCGCCAATGGAACGCCGATGGCGATTCCAATCGCAACCAGTACCAGAATCTCGCGCAGAATGAGCCAAAGCACATTCGACCGCCGCGCGCCCAACGCCATGCGCACGCCAATCTCGCTGGTGCGCCGCGCCACGGCATACGACAGCAGTCCGTAGATGCCAATGCAGACGAGAAACGCGGCCAGTAGTCCGAAGAATGCAGAGAGACGCGCAATGAGCCGCTGATTGGCTGTCGATTCGTCCACTAGCTCAGTCAGCGTCGAGAAGCTGCCAACCAGCACATTCGGATTGACTGATGCAATGGCGCTGCGCACCGCTGGAACCATTTGTCCGGCTTCTCCGGAATAGCGAACTGAGAAGTTGCCGAAGTACTGCACGCGTTGCGCGTAAGGAAAATACGCTACCGTTTGGGGGCTTTCATCGAGCGTACGATACTTGGCGTTCTTCACTACACCGATAATCTCGATATCGCCACTGTGCGAAAGATCGTCTCCCATTCCGAAACGGTGGCCGATAGGTGAGCTGTTGGGGTAGAACATGTGCGCCATGGTCTGATTGATGACCGCAACCGGGGGCGAATCGATTTTGTCGCCGCTGTCGAAACCCCTGCCGGCGACAATGGGCAGGCTCCAGGTTGAAAAAAAGCCGTTCCCAACCACGTTGAAGAGTACGTCATCGCTGTTAACTGGGGTGCGCGGGATACCCTGTGCGGTGACGTCATTCGACCAAATGCCCTGGTTGAAAGTGAACATGGAAAAGCTGGCTGCATGCACGCCGGGCAACGATTGCACCCGCTCTTCGATTTGTTTTTGAAGGTTCACCAGGCGGGCATCGGCCGGCAGGCCCGCCGAGTATTCGTCCAGATTGAAGACCAGTACATTCTGCTTGTCGAAGCCGGTATCAACTTTGGCCAGATTCACCAGGCTGCGCAGAAACAAACTCGCCGCCGCGAGCAACACCAGCGAAAGCGCGATCTGCATCACGATCAATCCCCTGGAGAGCGAAAAGCGGGACGCGGGAGCAGCCGAGCCTCGGCTTTGCTTTAGCGATCCGGTCAGATCAAGCCGCGTGGCACGAATGGCTGGGGTCATTCCGAAAAGCAGCGCGGTGAAGAAGGTGAGAATCAGTGTGAACCCAAGAACGCGGAGATTCGGACTTACGTCCATTGTCGCTACTTCTGCGCTGTGCGAAGCCATGGTTAGCAGCAGATGACTGGCTTTCCAGGCAGAAGCAATGCCCAGCGCCGCGCCCAGCAGCGCAATCAATAAACTCTCCGTGAGAAGCTGCCGTACGATGCGCGACCGTGTGGCGCCGACAGCCATGCGCATGGCAAACTCACGCGAGCGAGCGGTGCCTCGCGCAAGGAGCAGGCTGGCAAGGTTGGCGCAGGCGATGAGCAGAACAAGTCCCGCGATGGTAGACAGGATTTCAAGCGGAAGGCTGAACTGCCGGCGCAGCCGCGACATTCCGCGTGAGGCGGAAGTCAAATCGATATGCGCATGTGAGACATCGGCCAGATCCTTCTGCGACGGAGATTGGCCGAGATATTCGCTGCGGATGTACTGCTGGAAGAGCAGGTTTGTATTGGCTGATGCCTGGGCAGCGGTTATGCCGGGCTTGAGCCGGGCCACCAGATAGAGCGATTGAAACCACTTTTTCTGAAGGCCATTCCAACCGGGTGAAATCTCCTTTTCCATCGAAAGGGGAATCCAGAAATCGGGCGATTCGCCTACCATGGTGCCAATGAAGCCTTTTGGAGCGACGCCGACAATTCTGTAGTTCGTGCCTTCAATGGCTACTGCCTTTCCCACCGCTGCTGGATCATTGCCGTGACGCTGCCACCAGGAGTAGCTGGCGACTGCAACCGCACCGCTGTCGGGCGTCTGATCGTCGGCTTCCGTCAACGTGCGTCCTCGATCGGGGTTAACGCCCAGCAAAGAGAAATAGGTGCCGGAAACCAACGAGGCGTGCAGCATTTCAGGCCCTGCACCCGCCAGCGCGCCGTGCGTGGCGAACTCGATGCTCTTAATGGCGGTGACGCTGGAGAAGACTTCGTTCTGCTGACTGAAAGTGCGGTAAAAGGGATAGGAGAAGAGCGTCCAGCTCTCGTTTGGAAGGCTATCGGTGCTGCCACCCGCCCTGCCGCTCCCGAACAGGACAAGTTGCTCTGGATGGCCAACCGGAAGGGAACGCAGCATCACAACATCCATCAAGCTGAAGATGGCGGTGTTCGCGCCAATTCCCAGCGCTAGCGACAGCACAGCCACCAGCGTAAAGACCGGGCTCTTGGCCAGCATTCGAATGCTGTAACGAAGGTCCTGCCAAAGGTTCTCGACTACGGTTTCCCAGACCGCCGAGCGGATATGATGCTTGACTGCATTCGGACTTCCCATCTCCACGCGGGCCGCGCGGGCAGCATCCTCAGGCGTCATACCCGCCCGCCGCTTGGCTTCCGCAGAGGCATCGAGAAAGCCGCGCAATTCGTCGTCCATCTCACGTTCCACGCGCTCACGGGAGAGAAGGGCTCTGAATCCCCTGGCCATGTTCCGCAACCAAGCCATATCCATCTCCTTTATGCTTCAAGAATCCGTGCGATCGCGGCCGTCTGTCGGCCCCACGCTGCTGTTTCATCCCTGAGTGCCTTGCGGCCCTGCGCCGTGAGCATGTAGTACTTGGCGCGCCGGTTATTCTCCGTCGAGCGCCATTCGCTCTTCACGCTCCCTGCCCGCTCCATCCGCGCCAGCGCCGGCAGCAAGGAGCCAGGATTCACGCGAAACACTCCGGCGCTCACCTGTTCAATGCGCAGCGCCACGCCATACCCATGCATCGGCTCCAGAGCCAGCGTTTTCAGAATCAGCATCTCCAGCGTTCCCTGCACCATCTCGCCCTGCTTCTGCCCCATGTGCGAACTCCTCTTGATAATCAAGAGGTAGTCTTTCTTCTCTTGATTGTCAAGAGGAAGTTTTGATTTCGGCTTTGCCGGTTTCGATTTATTGGCATCTAACCAATCCGGCGTCCTGTTCACAATTGACCGGACCCAGGGCGCACGAACCTCGGATAGTGAGAGGTGCAACCTGCGCATTCTGTGGCTGCAACGTAGCGCCTGGACCTGGAGAAACAATGACTGGAAACAAGCACAACCCGGAAGGGAACAGCGGACCTGGGAGTGAACCCGGGCCCGGTCCCTATTGGCAGCGAATGCATCGCGACTGGCGCTTCTGGGTAGGCGCGGTTCTCATGTTCGCGGCGCTCTCGATTTACATCCTCAGCGGAGATCTGGCATTCATTCCGCGCAGCCAGCCGCATCCCGCGCCCCCTGCATCCGCCGGAAATTAAAGTGGTTTTGATTGCGCGCGGCCAAGCGCTAGTGATTCACTCCTGCACTTGTTCCCTTCTTAACTTCTTCGCTTCCTGACTGCATCCAGTTCGCCTCCGGCCTTATACTCGACGCAGCATATGTCTACCCGCCTCGACACAATTCTGGCGTCCACGCGCTCGACCGTAGCCGAGTGCAAGCAGTGCGTTCCCGTGGCCGAATTGGAGCGCCGGGCCGCGAACCACCGGCCGCGCGGATGGGCCGCCGCATTGCGTCGCCAGACAGCCGACGGGCCTGCCGTAATAGCAGAAATCAAAAAGGCGTCTCCTTCCAAAGGGCTCATCCGGGCGGACTTCGACGCTGCCTGGCTGGCTCAGCGGTACCAGGCAGGCGGTGCGGCGGCGCTCTCTGTGCTTACCGACGAACCGTACTTCCTGGGCAGCCTGCATAATCTCGAGTTGGCTTCAACCGCAGTAACCCTTCCCTGTCTCCGCAAGGATTTCACCGTGGATGAGTATCAGATTGTGGAGGCGCGCGCTCATGGCGGGGACGCAATCCTGCTGATAGCCGCGGCGCTGACCGATGAGGAACTGAAGCGCTTTTCCCGGGTGGCGCACAACTTTGCCCTCGATGTGCTGGTGGAGGTGCATACCGCAATTGAGCTTGACCGGGTGCTGGATGCTCTTGGCGAGGCCGGCGCGGACGCGATCGGCGTGAACAATCGCGACCTCAAAACCTTCGAGGTCACCCTCGATACCTCGTTTCGTCTGGTAGAGCGCATGCCGGCCGCCGTTGTGCGCGTGGCTGAAAGCGGGATCTCCACCCCGGAAGATCTGGCGCGCCTGCGCGCGGCCGGTTTCAGCGCATTCCTGATCGGCGAGAGCTTGATGCGGCAAGCCGATCCAGGGTGCGCGTTGGCGGCGCTGCTGGCCGAAAGCCAGTCAATTACGAACTTAGTGGAACGGTAGCGCAAGAGCTTGGATCAGAACCATGAGCCTGTGGATCAAGATTTGCGGCAACACCTCGCTGAAAGACGCGCGCCTGGCCGTTGAGGCCGGAGCCGACGCTGTTGGATTTGTGTTCGCCCCCAGCCCACGCCGTGTGTCAGCGGCGGAGGTGGCGGCCATTGTGCCGCATTTACCCGCGGCGGTGGAGAAGATAGGCGTCTTTGTCGACGCTTCTCTGAGCGAAATCTACTCCACGGTACGCGCATGCGGACTAACAGGTGTGCAACTCCACTTCGAGGCCGGCCCGGAGGCGCCCGCCAAATTGCGCGCACGGCTGGGACCACAGCTACGAGTCCTGCGAGTGGTGCATTTTGACGCCGGAGCCCCCGACCGAACTGCGGAGCAGATTGCCTTACTCTCCCAGGACAGCCAGGTGGATGCGGTGTTGGTGGACTCCCGGACGGCTACGGGGGTGGGTGGCACAGGGGTTACATTCGACTGGAAAGCGGCGCGACGGACGGTATTCGGGGAAGCCGCAAGATTGAAGTTGGTAGCCGCCGGCGGGCTGAATCCAGAGAATGTGGCTGAAGCTGTTGCGCTGCTGCAGCCATGGGGAGTGGATGTTGCCTCAGGCGTGGAGGCAGCGCCAGGGCGCAAGGAACCAAACAAGGTGGGAGCGTTTGTGGCTCGCGCCCGCGCCTCGGCCCGATAGCAATGTGCCGGTTTTCACCCCTCGGCCTCGAGTCTGCGCGTTCTCTACCAGCTTCGTGGTATGACCACTGGATATTCTGGCGTATGATTGACAGGAAATGAAGACCACCCCTCTGCGAGGATCTGCAGTGATTCGAACTACAAAGTTGTGGCGATGCCTGCATCCTGTGCTCGTTCTTGTGCTCTTGTGCGCGGCGATTCCGGCACTCGCCTTTGCTTCATCCCGCCAGTGCGATGCGCGCAAATTTGGAGCAAAGGGCGACGGAGTCTCGAAGGATACAGCCGCGATTCAGACGGCGATCGACGCCTGCGAGCGTCAGGGCGGCGGCACGGTCCGGCTCACCGCCGGGACCTACCTGAGCGCCCCAATTGTGTTGAAGGACAACATTGTTCTTCAGCTCGACAAGGGAGCGACGCTGCTTGGTTCCTCTACTTTTTCGGACTATCCGGCCAAAACCGAGTTTCGCGAGCCCGGGCTGCAATCGTTGGTGAGCGCAACCAATGCGGCCAACGTTACAATAACCGGAGAAGGCGTTATCGATGGGGCCGGGCAGCCTTGGTGGGAGATGGCGCGAACGATCAAGAACGCCGGCGTAATGGGTTCTGACCACCCGCGGCCGCGCCTTGTTGTCTTCGACCATTGCAAACATGTTCTGGTCGAGGGAGTTACAATCCAGAACTCTCCCATGTGGCAACTGGTTCTCTACTACTCTGATGATGTCACCATTCGGAACATCAAGGTGCTGGCGCCTGAGCACTCACCCAATACAGATGCGGTGGATC
>CAYWMR010000106.1:10831-12257 GCA_964458965.1 uncultured Occallatibacter sp.
CGGAACATCAAGGTGCTGGCGCCTGAGCACTCACCCAATACAGATGCGGTGGATCCCTTTTCATCTTCGAATGTACACATCGATCATCTGTTTGCCGATGTTGGCGACGATGATATTGCAATCAAATCCGGCGCCATCGGCTCTCCCGGTCCCGACGATCCCAGCCGCGATATCACCATCACCGATTGCACCTTTCTGCACGGGCACGGTCTCTCAGTGGGAAGCGAGATTGCAGGAGGCGCACAGAATATCCGTGCCGAGCGTATTCATTTCGTGGGCACGGATAACGGAATCCGCGTGAAAGCAAATCGCGATCGAGGCAACGACGTGAGCCATCTTACCTTTCGCGACATCGACATGAAAGACGTGAAGAACGCATTGATTATCAGCGAGTATTATCCAAAGGTGTTGCCGCCTGACGGAGAAACCGCGCAACCCATTACTCGACTCACGCCGCACTTCCACGACATCGAACTCGACAACGTGACGGCCACGGGGAGCACTTCGGCTGGAGCGATTGTGGGGCTGCCGGAGGCTCCCGTCACCGGCGTGATTCTGAACAATGTGAAGATCGATGCCGAGCACGGACTAACGATCGGCTATGCCGAGGTTTCTGGCGAAGGCGTTCAAGTGAAGGCCGGTGTAGGAGAGTCGATCAAGCAGGTGGCGGGAGCAAAGGTCTCCTTGCGCTAACCTTCAATCCTCGATTCCGGGAGCCCCGATGAGAATTGGCCGCAGACTCACTGCTAGCGTATTGCTCGGTTTAGTTTCAGTCACCGCGCCAATTGCCGCACGTGCGGGCGATCGGCCATGGTCCGAGCGGACGGCTGACTCGACCATCGATCGCTGGCCGGATGGCCGCTTTACTCAGCCTGCCGAGCGCTGGGTATGGAACTACGAACTGGGTACGCTGCTGGAAGGCATGGATGAGGTGTGGTTGAACACCGCCGATCCGCGTTACTACAACTACATCAAGAGTTCAGTCGATCAGTTTGTAACACCGGACGGTTCCATTCCGACGCTTAAGATAGAAGAGAATCAGCTTGACAGCATACTGCTCGGACGGCAGTTACTGCTGTTATATGGAGTTACCCAGGACAAGCGATACGCTACCGCTGCAACGCTGCTCTACCAGCAGTTGATGCATCAGCCGCGCACGGCTTCCGGCGGCTTCTGGCATAAGCAGCGATATCCGAATCAGATGTGGCTGGATGGGCTATACATGGCTGAGCCATTTTATGCCGAGTATGCATCCACATTCCATCATCCTGAAGCCTTCCGCGACATAACTCACCAGTTTGTATTGGTTCACGATCATGCGAGTGATGGAAAGACCGGCTTGCTTTATCACGGATGGGACGAGTCGAAGACCGAGCGCTGGGCCAACAGGGAAACCGGCACATCCTCGCAGTTCTGGGCAAGGGGC
>CAYWMR010000107.1:0-12244 GCA_964458965.1 uncultured Occallatibacter sp.
GCTCCATTGCGGAGTAGCTTAGTTGGTTCAAAGCACTCGATCGATAATCGAGAGACCAGGAGTTCGATCCTCCTCTCCGCAACCAATTTCGATTGCCCTCCAATGCATTCATGAACCAACCGGCGAAAAGCCAGACATTGCCTTAGCTGCCTTTGTCCCTGACTTGCCGATGAAATACGCGATGCAAAGTGCGCGTTTGCGGGCCGGACAGTTCTTTGCGCTGTTTTGAAAAAGGGCCATCGTTCGAGTATTGTAAGTTGAGGCAAGTTAATCCATCCGGTGCGACGTTTTCACTCAGCTTCGCACAGGCAGGACTGTCCAAGAGCATTTACCCGGGAGAAGATTACATGGCAATTGCAGATATTCTGGCAAGTATCGATCACGACCTTATGAAGTTGCATCAAGCACGCGCACTCCTTAGCGGTGACGCGGCGCCGGTGGCCAAGAAGAAAGTCGGCAGACCAAGGAAGATTTTGGCTGTGCCCAAGAAGGCGGCCGTAACTGTACCGGCAGCGGCAAAGCCTGCCAGGAAGAAGAGGAACCTTTCGCCTGAAGGTCGGAAGCGCATTGCGGACGCTGTTAAGAAGCGCTGGGCGGCGCAGAAAAAGGCCGGCTCAGAAGCTCCAAAGTAACCCCGAATCCTCGCTGCGAATTCGAACTTGCGATGGTCGTCGCCCGCCCCGGTTCACTTTTCGTCTTTCGTATCCTCTATAGGCCAAAGCGGCGGCTGAACAGCCAGAACTCTTTCATACTTCAGGTCTGCCACAATTCTGGTCCAGTATTGGATTGCGCGCTCAGTGCGCGCCATCCGGCTCTGTGCCTGGCGGAGCTTGCGTTCAGCCAGGCGCATACGGCGGCGCCGGATCTTGTCGAAGTGTGGATTCTGAGTCATGCGGGGTATCGAAGCCTGAGAGTCCAGAATAATATGCTGCCGCAAGAACCCTGAAGATAAGTATCTGAGATTCGGAGCGGCTCTTTACGTGGCCGGAAACCATGGATTACGAGTTTCCGGCAGCCGTTGTGCGGACACCGGCAAAGGTCGAAATTCCCATAGTTCAAGTTCAGGGACTTCTTGCCGGTCGGCCATCAGGGCGATCCGGTGTCCAGCGTGGTCAAGCACGCAAAAGCGCCATGTTCGTCCAGGCTCTTCGCATAAGCACGCGTCTACTTCCAGACGAATTCCATCAGCGCCTCCAAATACAAAAGAGAACTTGCTCAATTCGAGCGACAGCCCCATTCCTCTCGCTTTGATATAGGACTCCTTCAGCGTCCACAACGACAGGGCGCGGTTCAGTCTCTCACCATTGGGCAAGGCTTCAAGCTGGGCCAGTTCAAGCGGAGAAAACACTTCCGGTGCAAGTTCAGCAATTCTTTGCGCACGTTCGCAGGGCTCCACGTCCACACCGACGTCGGTTCCGGTTCCGATGAGACAAACCACCAACCCAAGGGAGTTGGAAAGATTGAATCGTAAGCCGCAGTCCGGGACGGCAGCAGGTTTGCCATGAGCGTTGGGCTGAAAGCGCCATTCCTCGGGGGCAAACGGACAATAGTGAGACAGCACGGAACGCACTAAAGCGCGGGTGGCGAGGTATTCGCGGCGGTGCCTGGGATAGCGAAACCTCTGCCAGCGTGTGCGCTCATCTTCGGTGAGCAGGGGTGCGTACTTCTGCACAACCTCTTCGGTTGAGAAATCCTCGGGGTGCGCAAGCCATAGGTGGAGCGGCCATTTGTCTCTACGTACACGGTCTCGATCGGATGCCGATTCGCTCTCGTGCGAGAGTTCGCCGAACGCGGCAGTGCGATTCAGACCTTCGACGCCAAATTTGGAATCGCTTCCCATTCCCAATCCTTGTTGTGCTCCAATCCTACCTTCTTCTGCCTTTCGGCGTGTTGCTGCAAAAGGTTTTCAGCAGGCATGGCGAACCGGATACTGCTTTTGAGGAATGCCAGGGAAAGAAACGACCATGTTAGAATCACTTCGTCTCCCCTTCGCCGCAACCGCGATTGACTGGTTGATCGACAAGGTTTTCGATTGCGAGAATCACCAATCATGATTCCTGAATTGCGCAGCAGAATTGCAGGCAATGCGGAAGAAACTCCTGAGCAGCTTGCATTGCTGGGCTGTGACACGAAGCCTGGTTTGAACGGTTGCGCAGAGGCCACAACTCTTGAAGAGCGGGCGCAGTTGCTGGCCTGGGGTCAAAACCCGCAGCCGTTTCCGGCTGCATGCGTGCATGAGTTGTTTGAGCAGCAGGTGGCGAAGACCCCCGATGCGATTGCTGTGGTCTTCGAAGATGCTTCCATGTGCTATGCCGAGTTGAACCGGCGTGCCAACCAACTCGCTCATTATTTGCGCGAAATGGGGGTGAAGCCTGACTCGCGCGTAGCCATTTGCCTCGAACGCAGCTTCGAAATGGTGGTTGCTCCACTGGCTGTATTTAAGGCTGGCGGAGCTTACGTCCCGCTTGATCCAACCTACCCAGCCGAACGACTTAGCTTTATGCTCAAAGATTCCACGCCGATTGCGCTGTTAACTCAACAACATCTGGAAGAACTGTTCTTAGACATCGACGACAAGCTCCCTGTGATTGACCTGTCAGCCAAAACCTTGGCCTGGCACAAACTATCCGAGTCCAACCCCAATCCGGACGTCGTCGGACTCAATCCCAGCCATCTGGCCTATGTTATCTATACTTCGGGGTCGACGGGAGCGCCGAAAGGCGTCTTGATCGAGCATCGAGGGTTAGCCAATCGTCTGGTTTGGATGCAGAGCGCATTTGGGCTCAAGTCGAATTCCATCGTGTTGCAACGGACAGGATTCGGCTTCGATGTGTCTGTATGGGAGCTATTTGCACCGCTTCTTACCGGGGCCAGAGTCGTCATGATTCGCCATGGCGGGGAACGCGATCCTGCATATTTGATCGGAGTTATGCTGCGGAACGAGGTTTCGATGGTCAACTTCGTTCCCACGGCCATGCAACTTATTCTCGAAGAACCCGACATCTCAAAATGTACAAGCCTGGAGCACGTTCTATGCGGCGGAGAAGCAATGCCTGCAGCATTGGCCAGGCGATTCAAAGAATCGCTTCCGAATGCAATTCTGCACAACATGTATGGTCCGACTGAAGCGACAATCGATGTAACTTCGTGGCCTTGTACGTCGCCGGTCGCAAACAATGAAGTCGTTCCCATCGGACGTCCGAACGCCAATGCGGTAATTTATATCCTGGATCCATACGGAGAGCCGGTTCCACAGGGAGTTGTCGGGGAGTTGTACATCGGCGGCGTTCAGGTAGCCCGTGGTTATCTTCGCCGTCCGGAGTTGACAGAAGAGAAGTTTCTGGCCGATCCGTTCTCCAATGAGCCAGGTGCGCGGATGTACAGGACTGGAGACATCGGCCGGTGGCTCGCGGACGGCAACATCGAGTTTCTGGGCCGCAGCGACTTCCAATTCAAAATTCGCGGCTTCAGAATTGAACTGGGCGAAATTGAGGCGAGTCTTAAGGCGTGCCCTGGCGTGCGAGACGCAGTCGTGACCGTGCGCGAGGACACATCAGGCGACAAGCGTTTGATAGCCTACTACACAAGCAATCGGAAGGCAGACCCACCGCTTGCCAAGAAATTGCGCGCGCTCATATCTAAAACGCTTCCTGAGTTCATGGTGCCTGCAGCCTATGTCCTTCTGGATGCGATGCCGCTGACTGCGCACGGAAAACTTGACCGGCGCGCGCTCCCCGCGCCAACCGTGGAGAACATCGCCACTATTGCGGAATACATTGCTGCTCGGACGCCACTCGAGAGAGAATTGGCGGCGATCTGGCGAGAATCGCTGGAGTTGGAGCGAGTGGGGATCTATGAGAACTTCTTTGACATTGGCGGCCACTCCCTATCCGCAATGCGTATGGTGGTTCGAATTCGAAGTGTCCTCGGTATCGATGTTCCCGTTGCATGTCTTTTCCAAAATCCGACGATCGAGACGCTGGCGATGGCTATGGACGGAATGCGATCTTCTATCCAAAACGATGGGGATTTGCTTCGCCTCCTTGAGGAGATTGAAGCGATGCCAGCGTCGAACGCCGAAGGTAACTAGCAGCCTATGTCTGAAATCGATCGGCGTATTGCAAATCTCGCACCGGAGAAGCGAGCCTTGTTCGACAAGAGGCTTGCGGATTCTCTGGCTGCAAAGAACCGCGCTACGCCTATCGAACACGATGGAACCGCTGATGCCGTTCCTTCTTTCGGACAAGAGATTCTCTGGGCAATTGAGCAGATCGAACAAGGCGCAGCTCGATATAACATATCCTTCTCGCTGCATTTGAAGGGGAAGCTTGACGCAGGCGCTGTGAAGAGTGCGCTGCGTGCTCTTGTCGATCGCCACGAAACACTGCGGACTCAATACATCACCAGCGCGGAAGGGAGGCTGCGGCTTGAGTTTTCCGCGCCGCGCCAGATCCCGGTGCCTCTCACGGACCTGAGTGGCTTTGAGGAGAAAAAGCGGGAGGAGATGCTATCCGCAGCGCTTCGGACAGAGGCCAACAGGCCCATTGTTCTGAATCGCGAGCCCGTGATCCGGGCCGTGTTATTCCGGCTCGACGAGCGCGAACATGTACTCCAATTGACGGTTCATCATGTGGCAATGGACGGCTGGTCGATGGGCGTGCTTTTTCGGGATTTCTCCGCGTTCTATAACGCGGCGGTAACGGGAACCGTCGCGCAGCTTCCCGAGCTTCCCATCTCATTTTCCGACTTCGCGCGATGGCAGCGAGAGCAAATGGCAGGGCCGGAGGGCGAACGGCTGATTTCGTACTGGAAGAATCAGCTGCGAAATAGTTCCCCCGCGCTGCAGTTACCAACCGATCGGCCTCGCCCCGCGCAACAGACCTTTCACGGCGCTGTGCGGCGATACCCGGTGACTTCTACCTTGGCTGCGGCAATCCGAGAGTTTTGTCTTCGCGAAAGGGTTACACCATTTATGGTGGCGCTTGCCGCCCTATTCGCGGTGCTGGCACGTTATTCCGGCCAAAGCGACCTCCTGATCGGCTCACCAGTTGCGGCACGGCCACGAGTGGAGACCGAGGAGTTGGTCGGCTTCTTTACGAACACGGTCATCCTGCGCGGTAATCTCGACGGAGATCCCTCCTTTCGTGAACTGCTCCAGCGTGTGCGGCAGACTGCTCTGGAAGCCTACTCCCATCAGGACCTCCCTCTCGAATTGCTGGTCCACGAGATTGTTTTAGAGCGGGATCCGAGCCGGTCGCCGCTGTTTCAGGTCATGCTTGTATTTCAGAACGCCCCGATGCGCAAGCTGGAATTGCATGGGCTGGAGACATTGGTTCAAGAGGTCTTTAAAGACGCCTCGAAGTTCGACCTTTCGATCGAATTGACTCCTTCCGGAGAGGCGCTCCATGCGGCAATCGAGTACAACACCGATCTGTTCGACAGTGGCGCCATCGATCGGCTCTGGGGACACCTGACTGGTTATCTTGAACGCGCCTTTGCGGACCCCGAACAGAAAGCGGCAGCCATCTCGCTGCTGACGGCCGCAGAGCGCCGGCAGTTGCTGGTGGAGTGGAACGCGACCGAGCGGCCGTATCCGCGGGAGACTCCGCTCGCGGAAATGGTTGAAGCGCAGGTGAACCGGACGCCTGATGCGATCGCGGTAGTTTTTGGAGAGCAGCGGCTGAGTTATTCGGAGTTGAACAAGCGGGCGAACCAACTGGCCCGGGAGTTGCGCAGGCACGGTGCGGGCCCGGACCAACTGGTCGGCGTCTGTGTCGAGCGCTCGGCGGCCATTATTGTAGCGCTGCTGGCGATTGTGAAAGCCGGAGCTGCATACCTGCCACTGGATTTTCTGCTGCCCGCGGGACGGCTGGCTTTCATGATGGAAGACAGCGGAGTCCGGCTGGTGGTTACCGAACAAAGTGTTCGCGGGATACTTTCCGCGTTTGCTGGAACTCAAATTCTGCTGGATGATCCGGGATGGCTTGCTAACAGTTCCGACAACCTTGACCAATCCGTTAGGCCTGAGGATCTGGCCTATGCAATATATACCTCCGGCTCGACCGGCAAGCCCAAAGGAGTCCAGATTCCGCGCGGTGCGCTTACAAATCTGTTATGGTCGATGCGCGAGTGGCTTCAGTTGAGCGAGCGCGATCGGCTGCTCGCGGTGACCACTGTCTCATTCGACATTGCAGGCGTGGATGTCTGGCTGCCTCTGCTGGTGGGGGCACAAACAGTGATAGCCACCCGCGAGTCGGCGATGGACGGCAATGCGTTGCGCACTTTGCTGGAACGGCACGATGTTACATTTCTCCAGGCGACTCCGGTCACCTGGTTGCTCCTGTTCGAAGCTGGCTGGCGCGGCAAGCCGAACCTGCAGGCGGTGTGTACTGGCGAGACCTTGCCGCCGGAGCTGGCGGCGAAACTCGCGCCAGCGGTGGCTCGATTGTGGAACCTGTACGGACCGACAGAAACGACGATCTGGTCAACTGGCTACCAGGTGGCGGATGGCCGGGAGCCGATTATGATCGGCCGTCCGGTGGCCAACACACGTTGCTACATCCTGGACCAACGCCAACAGCCGGTGCCGATCGGCGTGCCGGGAGAACTGTACATTGGCGGGGACGGGTTGGCGCGCGGGTATCTGAACCAGCCTGAGATGACGCTGGAGAAGTTCGTAAACGATCCGTTCCGTGAGGGCGGCGCGCGGATGTACCGCACCGGCGACTTGGCGCGCTATCGGGCGGATGGCAACATCGAGTGCCTGGGGCGGCTCGATCGCCAGCTTAAAATCCACGGATATCGCATAGAGCTGGGCGAGATTGAATTGGCTCTGAAGGAACTGCCTGAAATTGAGCAGGCAGTGGTGTTGGCCCGCGACGGCTCGCTCGGCGGCAAGCGGCTGATGGCCTTCCTGGTGCTGAAGCCCGCTGCAACGCTGGAAGCATCGGATGTACGTCGGCGCCTGAGGCAAAGTCTGCCAGATTACATGCTGCCCTCCGCCTTTCAGTTTCTGGAACGACTTCCGATCTCGCCAAATGGCAAGATAGACAACGAAGCACTGCTGGCGCTCGAGTTCTCCAAGTCACAGCTTCCACCCGCGAACACTTTCAATGCTCCGCGCGACCCCATCGAGGAGGAGCTGGCCCGGATCTGGGCCGACGTTTTGGGAGTTCCGCGAGTTGGAATCGATGATGACTTCTTCGAACTGGGAGGCGACTCGCTCCTTGCGGTTGGACTTATCCTCAGGATTCGCGAAGCGTTTCCTGAATGCCAACCCTCGCTTGCAGTCGTGTTGCAGGCGCCTACCGTGGAGCTGTTCGCTCGCACGCTTGCAGGCCGCCAGGATGATTGGCCGTTCCTGGTCAAGGTGCGGAAAGGGAACCAGCGTCCGCCGTTCTTTTGCGTTCATGGCGCGGGAGGGAACGTGCTCAGCATGAGAGATTTGGCGCTGGCCCTCCCGCACGATCTGCCGTTCTATTGCTTTCAAGCGCGCGGGCTGGATGGCAAATCCAGGCCGTTTGCCACCGTCGAAGAAACTGCAGAGTGTTACGTCAGCGAGATTCTCAAGGTGCAGCCCCGCGGTCCTTACTACTTAGGCGGAGTATCTTACGGAGGCCTGGTAGCTTTTGAGATGGCGCGCCGCATTCGATCCATGGGAGAAGTCGTTAGCCTGCTGGTTCTCTTCGATACCAGGAATTTCGCCTATGGGAGTCAGATTTCCAAACCAAAGCTACTCTACTTCAACCTGAGTTACCTTTTGCGGAGAGCCGGCTTCCATCTGAAGGCGCTTGGTCGAATGAGGCCGCGGGAATGGAATCATTATCTTTCGCACCGTATCGCGCTGCTTCTAGGTATGGTAGGAAACGTGGCCCGGACCGTTGCGGGCAAGAACGCGGGCCTGTCTCCAATTGACGACCCGGCCGATGAGACCGAGATACTCGATGGCCAGGAGGATTGGGTGGACGTGTTGAACCGGGTAGGAGAAGCAAGCAGATTGGCAGCTCGGATTTTCGTGCCCAAACCGTACAATGGCCATCTCCTGCTCTTCAGCGCAAAGACGCGAGATGACCATCCTTACCGCGAAAACACCCTTGGCTGGGTTCCTGTGGCGTTGGGAGGTGTAACAGCCTGCGAAATCGATGGAGACCATCGGTCGATGATGAGCAATCCTGCGGTATATGCGATTGCGGCTAAATTGGATGAAGCTCTTCGAGCAGCGCAGCGCGCGGCCCCGTCGAGTTTTCCCAGCGAAAGCCAAACAAGCAGCTCAACAGGAACGAAGGCGTGAACGTTGAGCACGCAGCGCGGTTGGTCAAAAGAGGCCGGTCCGCGGAAAACACCTCGTTTCAATCAGGCGAGCCTGCGCCTCATGAGGATAGTTCGCGGCTGGAACTGAAATCGCCGCTCGATGCAACCCGTCAAGCCGATTCCAGCGATTTAATCTTGCCGCCAATTTCAGAGGCCAGGATTTCCAGTCCGGACGGGAATTGACTGCGCTCGCGCTCCGGAAGTTCATTGAGCAAATCAGGAAACGGCGTTACGTCGCACCCAGGGTAAGCGGCAAAGCCTGCCGTGTCCGCCATTTTGCAGCTAACTTTGATCAATTCACCCATCCCCCAAAAGCCATCGGTGCGCCTGGGATGATGATGTTCAGCGACAATTGTTTCGAATTCACAAGGCAGCTTCCACTCGAAAATCAGCTTTCTTCCAACTTCGCAATGATCCCAGCCAAACAAGTCGCGCTCGGCCTGCAGAATGGTCTCGGCGGTGCCCAGGTGGGTCCCCAGCAGGCGGGCATATTCCTGCGGCCGAATTACAGCCAGGCCGAATCGGCCGATATCGTGCAGCACGCCAGACGTGTATGCAATATCCTTGTCCATGAATCCGGCGGAAGCCACTTGCTCCGCGATCAATGCGCACGCCAGATTATGACGCCATATCTCGCGAAATGCGGGGTAGTTCATCGACTTACCCAGGTAAGCTCTTGCGCCGACGGTGAGACACATACCCTGGAGGTGGTTCGCGCCTAGCACCGCGATTGCCTGAAGGATGCTGTTGGCCGGAAAGCGGGGAGCGAACATCGCCGAATTGGCAATCGTCAGTACCTCGCTCGCAAATGCCGCATCCGACGAGATCAGATCGCTCAGCTCATGTAGTTGGACATTCTCGTTGTTTGCCAGTTGCAACACCCTGATCGCCACCTGCGGAAACGGAGGGAGGCGCAGATTTGCCCATGGAACCGCAGCTTTATTTCCTAGCTGGACTGTCGGCAACGTCACAGTATTGGCTCTCCCATGCAAGCGCTTCGGGATGTATCGTCCACGCGGGCTCCAGCACAACGGACCCGGGGCGGGTCAGTTCGCCCCGCCGCAGATTGTCCTCGCATCTCACTGAGAACTATTTCGGCGAAAACACGGTTTTCAACAATAAAAAACTGAAATGCAGGCGGATGCATCGAGGCCTTTCCAAAAAAAGACCACCCTGAACCTGGATTAGTTTTCGCGGGAGTTATTTAGAAGGTCGCATAGAAAAGCTGGACAACTTGCGCGGCTAACTTCCAACCCAATGTAAATCAGTAGGTTAACGCGGTGACAAAGCAGAATTGCCAAGGCAGCCGGGCAATGATGGCACCGCGTCGCCGCCTCGGGAAGGTAACTGCCGCGGCCAATCCGCGGAGCGGTTGCTGGAGTTCTTGCGCCATCGGCTTATTGGTGGAGAGTTTTCGACACGAGGGATATAAGCCAGGTGATTCGATTCGACCAGATTCCTAACCCTTGGCCTTCAGGGCGGCCCAACGCCTGCGCTGCGCATCGGCAATCCGCTTGCGGGCCTCAGGGCTCAACACACGAGCTTTCCGGGCCTTTGTCTTGGCCGCAGTTTTCTTGGCTTTGCGCTCTGTTACCTTGGCAGCGAGTTTGCCGGTGTTGGCCAGCAGGGAGCGTACCTGCGTGAGCCTTGCTATTTCCGCATCGATCTGGGCAAGAATGGAGTCAGCAGTCATGAGTAAACGATAACTCATAATTCGAGGTTTGCACAGCTTCGACGACGAATTCAAGAGATTGCGGGAATCGATTCCATTACACGTTACTCCGGCTTTCCCACAGTCTTATCCTTATAAGCTTTCTGCAGTATGAAGAACGCCGCCTTCTTCTGCCCCTGATCGGAGATAAGTCCCTTGCGATTGAATCCATCCTGCATGCCGGGTAAGTTTCGCAGCGGGGAACGAAAATCCATCAGAATCCACGGAGTCATTCCTCTAAGTTGCGGAATCCGGTTTAGCATTCCCAGTTGATGGCGATAGATATCGGCTTGATACTCTTCCGTCCACCTTTCAGTTACTGCACCGTGCAAGCCGGCCTTGGCCTCTCCGCCAAACTCGCTCATGATGAGAGGCTTCTGGTAATCGACGCGCCACTCTGTGATGTCGGCGGTCTCCGGCGTCCCTTCGTACCAGCCTACGTACTCATTCGTTCCGATAACATCCAATGCTTTCCCCAACGGATCATCGACGATTTTGGTGTGGCCTTCGTTGTGCACCAGCAGCGCAGCGGTAATCAGGCGTGTGGGATCGAGGGTTCGCGCGCGGTCGGCCAGCGTCTCGAGAAACTGCGTTCGGGCCGCGTTATTGGGTGTTTCATTGGCCATCGACCACAGAATGACAGCCGCGTGATTGCGCGATGTACCTATCTCCTCATCCAACTGCTGCTCTGCTTTAACCAGAACCTTTGGGTTATCGAACTGAATCGCCCAGTAGGTTGGAATCTCGGACCACACCAGGATACCCATCCGATCGGCAGCGCGCAGCATGGTCTCATCGTGTGGATAGTGCGCCAGGCGAACAAAGTTGGCTCCCAGTTCCTTTACCCAACCCAGCGAAGTCTCCGCGTCCTTGTCCGTGTTGGCACGGCCGGTTCGGTAGGGCGCTTCAGCGTGCATGCAGACACCACGCAGAAATATCGGCTTTCCATTCAGAAGTATCTCGGTGCCGCGTGTTTCGATCGTTCGGAAGCCGATCAAGTCTTCTACAGTATCCTTGCCAGCGCGTAATTCAACCTTGTATAGCTTGGGAGTTTCGGGCGACCAAAGAACCAATCCGGGAGATTGCATTCGTATAATCGCGCGACCGTCTTCTGCCGAAACAGCAGTTGTTTTCGCGCCTAACTCTGGAATCTCGACTTCCACCTTTGCGCCTGGCAGGCCGCCTTGAACATGTACCCAACCTTCTATCTGCGAATCTTCGCCGCGACTGAGATGCACATCGTATTGATCGATGAATATGTCTGGAACCTCGATGAGTGACACGGCGCGTGTGAGTCCCCCATAGTTCCACCAATCCGTCTTGAGGGTAGGCACGCCGTCGGCAAGCCGAGTGTTATCCACTGCGGCCACAACATAGTTAGCGCCGTTGCGCACCGCCGTTGTTACATCGCAATTGAAGCTTGTGAAACCGCCTTCGTGTTCGCAGACCTTTTGGCCGTTGACCCAAAAATAGGAGCGATAATTGGCAGCGCCCACGTGCAGAAAGATACGCGTATGTTCCTTGGGCGAGTAAGTGAAGTCGTGCTCATACCAAATCGGGCCCTCGTAATAGAAGAGCGACTCACGCTGCATGTTCCAATCTCCCGGCACCTTGAGCGTGGCGGATTTCGAGAAGTCGTACTCGACGACCCTTCCGCCCGGCTCCTGCTTTTGATTGCGGAAATAGCCGGAGAACCCATTCGAGTAAGGGTCAACGATGGTAGCCCAATCGCCATTCAGCGACAACGCCGGCCGCATGTCCGACCCTGTGAGCACAATGGGCGCGGGCGCTGTTATAGACTCGGCTCGCGAGGCGCTGGACGCGGAATGCACCACGAGGAGAACTTCCAGGACAACCTTGACCAGCGTAAAGACGGTGGAACTTGGGTGTGCCAACAGATTCTTCATTTTCAGACCTTCAGAAGTTCGGGATTGAATGGGACCATGGCCGCATTTCATTGCGCGCTCATGGCTGCTCGGGATGGACACGCGCTCTTAGCCAAGGATCGCATAACGAATTCAGGGTCGGCGGCAATAACCGTAAGAAGCGCGCGCGCAGCAGCTTCCGGCTGGCGGCGGCCAGACTCCCAATGCCGAACCGCATCCACCGACAAGCCGAAATGATCCGCGAAACGCCCCTGGCTTAGACGGAGGCGCTTACGCAGACCCCGCACGTCCACGGTCTCCGGCAGAGTGACCTTGTAACCCTTGCGCTCACCCTCCA
>CAYWMR010000108.1:0-12048 GCA_964458965.1 uncultured Occallatibacter sp.
GTTCGACCTTCGCCCGCATTCGCCCTTATCTTCATCAAGGCCAGGTCATTGTCAGTGCCACCAAGGGCGTTGAAGACCACAGCTATCTGCGCATGACCCAGGTGATCGCCGCCAGCCTTCAAAAAACCGCACCGCAAGCCGCGGGCGAAATTCCCGGAGCCAAAGGCGCAAGCTCCATCTCCGTCGCAAACTCCGATATAAGCCTCGAGGTATTTTCAGAGGATTCGGCCCCTCAAGTGAGCTCTTCCGGCATTGCCCCCGCGCCTCTTTCCTTCGATGACCTCTACCTGCCCATTGGCGCGCTCAGCGGCCCAAGCTTCGCATTGGAAGTGGCACAGGGGCAGCCCACCGCTGTGACCATCGCTTTTGACGACGCGGAGATTGCCGCGCGCATTCAGCAGGAATTTTCTTCACAATCTCTGCGGCTATACACCTCGACCGACGTAATCGGCGTGGAGCTTGGCGGCGCGCTCAAAAACGTCATTGCTATCGCAGCCGGCATTGCCGCCGGCGTTGGTCTCGGCTATAACTCCGCAGCCGCTCTCATGACCCGGGGCATAGCCGAAATCACTCGTCTCGCCGTAGCCTGCGGAGGACGCCGCGAAACCCTCGCCGGCCTGTCTGGCGTGGGAGATCTGGTGCTGACCTGCACAGGGTCGCTGTCACGAAATCGCACTGTAGGGCAGCAACTGGGCCAGGGCCGCAATCTGCCGGAAATCCTGGATAGCCTGGGCGGCAAGGTGGCTGAAGGCGTCCGCACTACCCGCGCGGCACTGGGACTGGCAAGGCGTCATAACATCGAAATGCCTATCACCGAGCAGATGGAACTTATCCTCGACGAAGGCAAAGATCCGCGCGAAGCAATCAAGGCTCTCATGCTTCGCCCGGGAAGAGACGAGCACTAACTGCTCCTTAAGGTCGCTGTTACTTACAATTATTTCTTTTCGGCCTTAGCAACTTATCCAGCACATCGGGTTTCTAACTCATTGACGGCTGGCGCTGACTCGAATGCGTGTTTCATGCTGTCGCACGTATACTCAGGCGATGGCTCCGTGCGCGAGCGCGCCCTGGATTAGTCGGTGTTAACACTTATTGCCGAGGACTGTTGGCCACGCATGGTCTTCGCATACATGTATGTGAGTTCCCGCCTGGCAGTAAGTCCCGGCAACGACCTTTCCGGGTGGAGAGGCTGGCACTTTAGCCTACTCAGCGTTCGCTCTTCATAAGTCACGTATGCCCGCAGAAAGCGAAGGGTCTGACATGTCCCCCAATTTCCATGACAAACATTTCAGGATGGCTCTTCCTCTGCTAACCGCTGCCGTGCTGCTTGCGGCAGGTTGCGGCAGCGGCTCCAATGCAGGTAACTCAACGTCAACTTCGAATGCCGAAACCGGTCCTGCATTCGTGGTCGGCACCGATGCGCCCATGTCCAGCGTCACCTCTTTTGCGGTGCAGGTGGAAAGCGTCGATGCCATCGACGCCAGCGGCAACAGCGTGCCATTGCTGAGCGGCACCCCCACGGTGGATTTTGCGCATTACAACGGACTCCAGGCCCTGATCGATCTGAACGACGTTCCCGCGGGCACCTATAACAGCGTGTCCATTACCCTGGGGACCGCATCCATTGGCTATCTGCAAACCCAGGCCAACGGCGCACCAACCCTCCAAACCGAGGCGGCGACGCTGACTCAATCCACCATCACAGCCAACCTGGCTACACCGCTGGTGGTTGTGCATTCGGGTGCGCCGGTTGGCCTTCGCGTGGATTTCGACCTGCGGAAGTCGATTCAGGTAGATGGCAATGGAAACATTACCGGCCAGGTAACTCCAACCTTCAATGTCAGCTCGGTCGCCCGTACAGACGCCGGAGCGCACATTGACGAGTTTATCGCCGCAGTGATCAGCGTAGGCACACAATCCTTTGTCGTGCAGGGCCCCCACGGCGAACAGTTCACCATCAATGTGAACGGGTCAACGGATTGGGAAAACAACGAGAGCATCAGTTCGCTCAGCACCAGCAGCATTGTTCAGGTTTCCGGTGAACTCGATCAGGCCGATCAGACCCTGGACGCGGACGATGTCGCGATCCTCTCCCAGAGTAGCTTCTATGCCGCCGGCCAGGTAACGTACGTTACGCCGGCTACGGGAACTGCGACCAGCTTCGATCTTTATGTGCGCGGCCTGCTGCCCACCACCACCGGCCTCACTCTGGGCCAGATCGCCCAGGTCGACCTTACCGGCAACGAGAAGTTCTTCATTTACTGGTGGCACAATCCGCTCACCGAATTCCTGTTCAACTCGAGCCAACTGGTGGCCGGTCAAAACATAGCCGTGGGCGGCCCGGCCAGCGGCGCAACCAATGCGAATGCGGTAACTGTGAATCGGGTCGTGCTGCGGCACTGGGGATTTAACGGCACGGTAAAAAGCATCAACTCCGCTCAAAACACCTTCCAGATGCAGATCAACGGCTTTGCCGGCGTTCTGATTCCGGAGACGGTCACCGTTTACGTTGTGGGAGGAACCCAGTTCCGCGACGGCTTTACCCGATTCGGCGACATCAGCGCCAGCGCCAACGTTCGAGTTGTGGGTCTGTTGCTGAAAGATCCTACCTCAGGTCAAGTCGTCCTTCTGGCGCACTATGTGGACTCGATGGATTGATGCCGGAAGATTGCACGCGCATGAAGACGTCGATTGAACGCTAAAGAAGAGGTTGCGGCGGGAGATAAGGAATCCCGGCCCCGCCGCACACTCTCACACTATCGTCTTCGCCGAAATGTGGTTGGGAACGCAAACCAGTGGTCAAGGTTTTCGGTTAGGCCGCAGCTTTTTTCACAAACCTGAGCAATTCTGAACAGTCCCCCGGTCTTGTTTGCTTCATCCTCCTTGAACAGCGTCGTACCCCGGCTGTATCCCCAAGTCCCGTGCAAAGGAGAAAGCGATGAGCCAACACCTTTGGAATTCTCAGGTTTTTGTTGACTGCATTGTTATCATTCTCGGCATCGTTCTTGCCGCCGTCGCGCACTTCATTCGCCGCAAAGCAAAGAGGGCGACCTTTCGCAACTACTTCTGCTCGTGGTCCGACGCACCCTTTGCACCGGAAATATCCATGAGCGAGGCCGAATCGAGGCTCGCCGAGAGCCGGGCTCGCTTCGAACAAAATCGCGATTGGCGCTAATCGAGCGCCTGCTCAACGCATCACCTGGAGGCGCGTTCACTCTACTGTGCCACCGCCATCTGCCGCGGCTCCGTGCCTGGATTCGCCCGCCTCCTGTGTTCCCCATTCCAGATCTTTGAACTCGCAGAGCAATACAGGCCAGCAATGCTACTGCCTATGCGCTCATGATGGATTGCATTGGCCGTCTCATGGCCAGCAGGTTTCTACCGTCAACGTTTCATCGCCGCGGCCATCCCCGCACTGGAGAATCAAATGCAAGGTCAAATCAATGGAATGTATTATCACTTCACGAGTTTCCAGATCATGGCTGCCGTGGCTGTGCTTCTGATCCTCGTAATCGTGGCCGTGGGCCTGTATGCGGAACGCCGCAAGAAGAGGACCGCTGCCCTCAAAAACCGCTTTGGATCCGAGTATGACCGCGCCGTTCTGAAGCACGGCTCCGCCAGCGAGGCTGAAAACAAACTCACCAACCGCGCAACCCGCGTCGATACCATGGAAATTCGCGAACTCGGCGTCACGGAAAGAGAGCGGCTGATCAACGACTGGCACACGGTGCAATCGCGTTTTGTCGATCACCCCAAGCTCGCCGTGATCGAAGCGGACGATCTCATCAACGGGCTCCTCGAAGCGCGCGGCTATCCCGTCGCCAACTTTGAGCAGCGCGCCGCCGATGTTTCGGTCGGCTACCCGCGCATCATGGGCAGCTATCGCCTCGCTCACGATGTCGCCGTCCGCAACGGAAATGTGGACGCCTCCACCGAGGAATTGCGAACCGCAATGATCCAATACCGCGGAATCTTCGACGAGCTGATCCAGGTCCGGACGCCTCGTCCAGTCGCAGCCGCCGCATAGCTATAGAACCCCAGACGTCCGACCCGCAAGTGCCCGAGCCCATCTTTGCGACTTAATCCTGTCGCAAAGGTGGGAAACCGACCCACTCAACCGGCACGTTCATTCAGAAGTAAGCATGTTGAACCGCGAAACTCGACCGGAGGGCAAAGTGCAGGCACCCGCAAGCATAACTCGACGCAGCCGCAAGTTATTCGCCGCCGGCCTCGTAATCGCGAGCGCGCTCCAAATCGGCTGTTTATCGGGATTCTCCGCCACTCCCAACGCAAGTTCGGAAACCGTCCAGGCCACCTACGCCCAGGCGGGTAATCCGATCAATGTCACGCTGGTCATTTACGACTACTCCACGCCTGCCGATCTGCTGAGTCTCTCGCGGGCTTTTCAGCAAGGGCAGGATCGTGCCCTGGTCACCGCGCTCTCCCGCACCAAGGCGGTTGGCCAATGCACGATTGGCGGGGAACTCAGCTACGACATCGCCTTCATCCAGATGCTTGTGACTCCAACCGGGCGATCTATCACCTTCATCACCAGCCGGGGGCTCAAATCCGGAGAAGGGAACTCCGATGCTTCGAGCGGGTCCTTCGATCTTGTAGTTGGCCAATTCGATCTCAACGACAGCGACCCAACCAAGAGCACCGGATTTCTGTTTCCGGCAAGCAAGCTGGTCGTCGACAAGCAGGGCGAGTTTCATTATGATCTGGCCGGCGTTCCATGGTCGCTGCTCAACGTGGTCGATTCGAGAGCCGCATCAACAGAGACTGTGGCCGAGAACCGCTGACGGGGTTTCAGCGTGTTCCCGATTTGTTGGCTTCACTCCCTTTCGCTGCTCCACCCGCCAAGCTCCAGAGCGACTTCCATGCACGCGTCGCGCAACTCGTCTGCCAGCGCCCGATCTTCTATAGCCCGTGCAACCACCATGCCTCCCACACACAATGCTGCCATTGCCTGCGCTGTGTCATGACGGCGGGGCCCGTCCCATAAAATGCTCCGCTCCAGCAGGCTGACCATCGCCTTGAACACCGTCTCAAAGGCGCGCTTTGCACTCGCACCGTTGCGCGTTACATCGCCAGGCAAGGCCACCATCGGGCACGAATTCTCGACATTCTCAAAGTGCTGTCGAGAAAGATACGCACGCACCACCTGCGATCCCGCGTGGGTCGATTTCAGGTCGACCTCTACACCCTCCCAACCGTTCTTCCATTCCGGGTCAGTAAAGAAGCAGGCGAGCACCTCCGCATACAGGTCACTCTTGCTATCAAAATAGCTGTAAAATCCACCCCGCGTCAGCCCCGCTCCAGCCATAATCTGGTCCACAGACACACTGTCGAAGCCGCTGCGGTTGAACAGCCTGCGCGCGCTCGAAACAATCTTTCCTTTTACCTCTTCGCGATGACCTGCCGGATAAGGCATAGCTCCTCCCTTTTCGATAGGGAAAGTATCCGTCGGGCGGGCCTCCTGTGTCGATCAAAATATGATCTTGAACATAGTTCACTTACGTGTTCCGATTGCCTTAAGGTCATTTCAAAAACATCCAGGAGTTCCTCGATGAACACCATCCCCAGCGAGTCTCTGCCCATTCCCACCCGCCGTCATATCATTGGCGGGATAGCTGTCACTCTCAGCAGCATCGCCGCCGGCTCTATGGTCCGCGCGCATGGCCAGCAGCCGGCCATGGCGGAAAAGCCGTCCACCGACGCGCACAAGTCGCTCACCTCGATCCATTACGAGATCGACTTCCAGCCCAGCCCCAAACGGCTTTACGAAGCCATCCTCGACCAGAAGCAGTTCGCCGCCTTTTCTGGCGTTCCCGCCACCATCGATCGCACACCCGGCGGAGCCTTCACTCAATTTGGCGGCCTTATTGTTGGCCGCAACATCGAACTTGTCCCCGATCAGCGCATTGTGCAGGCCTGGAGGCCAACTCACTGGGACTCCGGCGTTTACTCCATCGTCCACTTCGAATTCAAACCGCGCGCAGGGGAAACCACACTGGTGTTCGACCATACCGGGTTCCCCGCCGGCGAATACGACCACCTGGATTTTGGCTGGCACAGCCATTACTGGGACCCGCTGAAGAAGTTTCTCGTCTAGAATCCCATCCAAACGATTCTTGCCGCGGGAGCATCGAGCGGATTCTGGAACCTGATTTAATGCGGAGACATTTCCCCGAGCCAGTAACCCCAGCGCCTGCTGCGCGATGCGCCCGCACCCCCCGCTTTGCTCATGATTCACTTCAAAAGGCCGATGAGGGAACCATCAGGGCGCTCTGCCCGTTGGAGTCAAGCATGCCAAGGAAAGCAGGCATTGTTGCTCATGCCTCCCTCGCGGAGGCTGTCGATCAGGCAGCAGATTCAATCGTCATAACCGGCATCGACGGCAAGATTCAGTATGTGAATCCCGCGTTTACGGCCATGACCGGATACTCCAGCGAGGAAGTCGCGGGCCAGAACCCGCGCGTGCTCAAATCCGGTTGCCAGCCTGCGGAGTTCTATCGGAAAATGTGGAGCGCGCTTCGGGAAGGGAAGACCTGGACCGGAGAATTGATCAATCGCCGCAAGGATGGAAGCCTGTACAGCGAGGAGATGCACATTTCTCCGGTGGAGGACTCGAATCATTTGGCGGCCGGCTACATTGCGATCAAACGCGATGTAACCGAACGAAAGCGTGCGGAAGAAGCGCTGCGGGAGAGCGAACTGCGCTTCCGCACCATGGCCGACTCTACACCTTCAATGATGTGGGTTACCGGTCCTGAGGGAAACGTCGAGTTCATCAACCGGGAACTCCGCGAGTTCTGCGGGATCGGTTGCGAAGGGGTAGATGGAGGCAGGTCACCGATGCCGATTCATCCCGCCGATCAGTCCAGATGTCATGCGGCTTTTCAACGCTCGCTGAAAGAACACACTGCTTTTTTCGCGGAAGCGCGTGTGCGGCGATCCGACGGCGAGTGGAGGATCCTGGGGACGCGCTCCCTGCCGCGCTTGTCCCCTGGCGGCGCGTATATGGGGCATATCGGGCACGCGTCGGACATCACCGACCGCAAACGCTATGAAAGAGAGATCATTCAGGCACGGGAGCAGGCCGACGCCGCCAATCAGGCGAAGTCCAGTTTTCTGGCCAACATGAGCCACGAAATCCGCACCCCGATGAATGGCGTGCTGGGCATGATCCAGTTGCTCCAGGATACGACTCTCAGCGCTGAACAGAGCCGTTTCGCGGTAGTCGCTCGATCCAGCGGAGAGGCTCTGCTGGCATTGATCGACAACATTCTCGACCTGTCGAAAATCGAAGCGGGCAAAATCGTTCTCGAGCGTGTTTCCTTCCTGTTGCGCGACACAGTCGAGCAGGTCTTCCAACTGTTCACCGCCCAGTCCGAGACCAAGGGGCTCGCGATGCACCTGTCGCTGTCGCCCCGGGTTCCGCTCCGGCTCCGCGGCGATCCCCATCGCCTCTCCCAGTTGCTAACCAACCTCTGCGGCAACGCCATCAAGTTCACTGCGCGCGGCGAAATCACACTTCATGTTGAGGCATTGGGGGAACAGGAGGACAACGCAACTCTTCGCTTTGCGGTAACCGATACTGGAATAGGCATTCGACAGAGCCAGATTGAGGCGCTGTTCTCGCCATTTGTGCAGGCGGACGAGTCCACGACACGAAAATACGGCGGCACGGGGCTGGGACTGGCAATCTGCAAAGGGCTCGCGGAAAGGATGGGTGGAACGATCGGCGTGGACAGCCGCGAGGGCCATGGTTCTACCTTCTGGTTTACCGCGGTTTTCGGGCTTGCTGACAGGCAGCAGCCTGCGGCCGCCTCACAGATTAGCGCAGCCGGCCCCGTAAGCGCAGCCAGCCTATCTGCCGCCCGCAAATCCGGCGCGCGAATTCTGGTGGCAGAGGACAACGTGACCAACCAGACAGTTGCGCTGGCCCAGCTTAAGAAACTTGGTTACACCGCCGATGCGGTTGCCAATGGGGCAGAGGCTCTGAAAGCCGTAGAGACTGGACGCTACAATCTGGTGCTGATGGACTGCCAGATGCCCGTCTTGGACGGCTTCGAGGCGACCCGGCAGATTCGCGCATCGGGCCATCCGCGAATTCCTATCGTCGCGGTTACCGCGGACGGCATGCCTGCCGACCGGGATCGATGCCTGAACGCGGGAATGGACGACCATCTCGCCAAGCCTGTCCAATTGGGCCAATTGGCAAACACGTTGGACAAGTGGCTTGCAGCACCCGGCGCCACAGCGCGGGCAACCAGCGACGCGCCACCGATAGCCGGCGGAGAAGCGGAAAGCGATCGATCAATGGAAGTTTTCAATGCCGGGTCTCTGCTGCAACGGCTGATGGGCGACAGGCAGATTGCAGCGATCGTGCTGAAGGGCTGTCTTTACGATGTTCCAGCCCAGATCGGAAGCATTCGCCGGCTGCTGACGATCGCCGACGCACCGGGCATACGCCTGCAGGCTCACACTCTGAAGGGCGCCGCGGCCACCGTTGCCGCGGAAGCGCTGCGCTCGGTTGCAATCGACATTGAACACGCGGCTAGTGTGGGACGGCTGGATCGGTGTGAGGAACTGCTGCTCAAGGCGATCGAAGAATTTAAGCGCTTCGAGTGCGCGGTCGTCCGGGATGGCTGGGTGTGGACCAGGGGACAGAGGCACAGAACAATGACAGCAGATCGCGTATAGCGGCCGCCTCGGCAACCGACAAACTCCACTCGAATAGAAATGTCTTGCAACCCAAGAGAGCGTTTAGTGCTCTAGTTAAGTAATTGCTCCCCGCCTGACTCGTCCGCAAGGGCACTCGGGCGGGGTTATTCTTTTAGGACTAACCCCGCGAGCGAGGCGAATAGGTCTAGTAGAGCATCTCTCCTATCGGTATAGGGCGAGCGCGGGCCAGGAGGCCCACGCTACAGCCGGCATGGAGGCCAGCGCTACAAGTTTTTGCAGGGATTGGCTATCGACAACAGGATTGACTCGATAGCAGTTGGGGAGAGGCTCTAATCCCCAGCGAAATGTCTCTATGAAAGGCTCTGCTGGGCTTTTGCGGCTTCCCACCCATTCGCTAGTAAAAAGCGAATGGATGGGGCACAGAGCACTTGTGGCTTGGACGGGGCATTCATTGACGACGTAACACCGCAATGCGAGTCAAGGTGCTTATTCCCTATTCCCTATTCCCTAGTCCCTAATCCCTTCGTTACCCGCGCACAGAGACCCCGGAGAACGACAGCACCGCCAGGCCGCGCACCGGCTGGCCAAAGAACCGCGCCGGCTCAAATACGCTGGTAAGCAGAAGGTTCTCCACCTGGGAACGGGTTGTCTCGTCGCTCGGTCCGGAGACGATGCGGTAGTCGTACATCTGGCCCGCTTTGTTGATGTAGACCTCAACTACCACCGGCCCGGAAAGCGCGCCGATGTCGTTGTTGCCCGCGCCGCTGGAAAAGCTAACCAGGCGCGGCGCCGTGGGGTTCCCCAGCGGCTCATCCTGGCTGGCCTGCAACTGCTGCGGCTGAGCAAACATGGATACCAGCACAATGACCGTCCCCAGCAGCAGCACCGCGCTCGCAAATCCAGCCGAAGCCTGCAGCAGAAACGGCCCCACCGTGTTGCGCCAGGCCATGTTCCAGGCGTGGAACGGGCTGCGGCGGCTGCGCGCGCGCTCCTGGCTGATGGCGACACGTATCCTGAGCAACAGATCCTTCGGTTCCGGCACCGGACCCAGCGCGGCGAGCGAAGCCTGCGTCCGGCGCAGTCGCATCCACTCCCGCGAACAATCCCGGCAGTCCTCAAGATGGGCGGCAATGCTCTGCATCTCACGTCCGTTTAACTGGCTGTCAAGATACTCTGTAAATCTTGTCTGCACTACTTCGCAGCCACTCATCGCGCCTCCTCTTCCTGAGGTAGTTCCAATCCTCTGGCATGCGGACTGCGGGCCGGGCTGGCTGGAGCCATCAGCAGCGCCTTCAAACAGGCCCGCCCACGCACCAGTCTCGATTTCACCGTTCCCAGGTTCACGCCCTGCATCTCCGCCACTTCCTCGTATACGAATCCTTCAATATCCCTGAGAATCAACGTGGTCCGGAACGGCTCCGGAACCCGGCTCAAGGCCGCCTCAACGACCGCCCGGTTCTCCGCATGCACGGCAATCTCATAGGGTCCTTCGGCCGGGTCCACCAGCATATCCTTCAACCGCACCGGCGTTCCACCGTCCCCCTCATTGATCTCCTGCTCAATGGGAATCTCCTGCTGCTTGTGCCGCATCCACCAGCGGCGCTGATTGGAAGCCTCGTGCAGGGCGATGCGGTATATCCATGTCCGCAACGACGACTCCCCGTGGAAGTTGCTCATTCCGCGGAATACTTTCACAAACACTTCCTGGGTCAGGTCGGCGGCGTCGGCGCGGTCGTGCACGGTCCGGGCCAGCAGGGAGTATATCGGCTGGTGGAAGTGCGCAATCAGCCACGCAAACGCTTCCTCGGAGCCGGCGCGCAGTTCCGCGATCAGTGCCGCCTCTTCGGATTGGAGCGTCAGCGCCCCTGCAAGATTGCCCATGGTGAGGTCCGCCTGCAATTCAGTGTCCTCCCACTACCGCAACCATTGCAAGTTTTCCAACCGGAAAACCTGCGCCGGGAGAAAATCCCCGGCCTGATGCTGCGACCACTCCGCCCAACGGCTATCATTGCTCCGCCGGGTTACCGATGCTGCCCAGGAGTGGGCGGGAGTTGGAACAGGGCCCAAAAGCCGAATGTTCCGAACCCGCTATTGTCTTAGACACCGGACCCCACCCAAAGTGTTCCCGGTCACGGCAGTGAGCGCGCTTTCGTCACCGCTGCCCTCCTGGTTGTCTATACCGTAAATACAATCCTGCGCCCTTTTTCAACCCGTCCCCATGCCTCCTCCACGTTTGAGAGTGGAACCGGGTCGATGTCGATCTTCAGGCTTCCGGCAGCGGCCATGGAAAACAGTGTGGGAATTGCCGCAAAAATCTCCTTCATCGACGCGGAGCCGAAACCGCTTCCCTTGAGTACCAGGTCGATGCTGCGCAGAGTAGCCCCGGGCAGCGTAATCGCCTTACCCGCGCTCTCACCAACCTCGACCAGCCGGGTGGAATGAGTGGCGTCGGGACGAAATCCCTTTGCCAGCGCCTCCAGCAGCAGTTCCGTGGGCCTGCCCCAGAGGTAATCGATAATTACGTCGATGCCGAGCGCCGCCTGGGCAGCGAACGCCTCGCGCACCGCATCCTCGGGCTGCAAGAGCGAGATAACCACGTCTGCCCCGGAGTTTGCGATAGCGTCCACGTTTCGGCCCACTGCGATGACTCGCTTCGCTCCCAGCAGCCGCGCCGCCTGCAGCGCCAACTGGCCGGCAACACCGGTAGCACCCAGGATGAGCACTGTCTCCCCGGCAGAAACCGCGCCGCGGAGCTTGAGCGATAGCCACGCAGACATGCCAGGGTTGGCAATCGCAGCAGCTTGGACATCGCTGATTCCATCCGGCAATGGGATGCACATCGACTGGGGCACCGCGGCTAGTTCGGCCATGGTTCCCCACGGCTTGCGAACGCCGCCAAAATAGACCCTGGTTCCATCGACGAGCGTGCCCACGCCGTCAATTCCCGCCACAGCGGGAACCACGCCGCCGGCGGAGTAGTGCAATCCAGCGGCAATCGCCTTCACCACAGGGTGTAGACCGGCTGCCCGGACCTTGATTTCCACCTCGCCTTCGCTGGCGACAGGGTCTGGAAACTCTCGATATTGAGGTGGTTGGCCTAAGACATTGACTACAGCTGCACGCATAGCACGGCCTCCTAGCCGGTATTCCCAATTTAGCCGCTTCCTGCTATCGAGCGCGAGCTTGGGGCGCCGCGCATCAGCGGTTCGGCAGGAGTTTGACGAATCCGGCACCAGCGGAGACAATGGAATAGTTGTATCCCGCCTTACGTGGGCCTGTGGCGCAGCTGGGAGCGCGCTTCCATGGCATGGAAGAGGTCATCGGTTCGATCCCGATCAGGTCCACCAATATCCCCTT
>CAYWMR010000109.1:0-12014 GCA_964458965.1 uncultured Occallatibacter sp.
AGCAGGACAAGGTTGACGATGCATTGTGGAAGATTCACTCGGACATTTTCGACAAGGCGCTGGCGAACCGCGTAGAGATGCTGAAGACCGCGGCAGCGGCTATCGCGAGCCTGGTGCCTGGAGGAAAGCTGCTTTGACGGTTGTGGATGCCCGGCTCGAGACGATATTGCAGTTACGGGACGAGATTGACGGCATCGACCGGGCTGCGCGCCAGCCTGTGGCTTCAGGCCAGGCAAACCAGGTGAGTTATTCGTTGGGGAGTTCTTCAATCTCTTTTTCCGCGGAGCCAAGTAAATTCGCAGAGATACTGTCCGATGTGGTTGCAACGGTAAAGCGAGTGTGCGCGCGGCTGGCTCCCACGGCTAAGGTTGAAACAGCGGCGGAGGGTGTAACTGCACGCACGATGATCCATTTCAACGGCCGCGCCGCTTCCGTGTGGGTGGGCGCGCCATCGCCGCAGGTGGCCAGCGCGCACATTGCATCGCTTGAGAAAACGTTGCAGTTGCGAACCGCGGTTGCCGGGGCTGTTCTTTCCGCCGGAAGCGCGATCGTATCCATCTCCATGGCTGTGGCCAACCCGCTGACATTGCTGAGTGCGTGGTCTTCTGCCAAGGCGCTGAAGCTGGCGTTGGATCGACTTGCCGCGGCGGTAGAGGCGGTCTGAATGCGGAAGTATCCTGCAAGAAAGGATTCCGACGAATGCTGAGCCGATACGCCGATCTAGAGATCGTGTTCCGCAGGCGGGACGAACGATCGTATGGATTGAGTTTTCGCTATAGCAGCCCAAACGACGAGGCTGTGCAAGCGGCGCGAACGGAGCCGGTGATCGCGCTCGATTTCTCCGCACTGAGCGGCGACGATCCTCAGGCCTATTCCGAGACGCTGAGCCGAGCATTTTTCACGCCAGAGGTGATGGCGGAGTTTCGTCCTTTTCGGGTTGCGACCGAGCGCAGCGGATTGAGCTTGAGAGTTCGTCTCTCCATCGATCTCACGGTGCCGGAGTTGCATGGCGTTCACTGGGAGACGCTGCGCGATCCCGACCTTCCGGCGGACCAGGAGAACGCGCCGCTGTTCATGGGCGAGCATACCGTGGTGTCGCGTTTTTTGAGCAGCGGCGACTGGCGGCCGGTTCGACTGAGCGCTAAAGCCAAGCTGCGGGCGCTTGTGGTGGTGGCCAATCCGAGCACATCGAGCGCCTATAACCTGAGTGAGATCAATGTGAAGGAGGAGACGGATCGAATCGCGGAGGCGATGGCCGGCATTGAGATTGTGCCGTTTCGCACCGATGGAGCTGTGCCTTTAACGAAGCTGGCCGAGGCACTGCGCCAGGGCTTCGACATTCTGTATCTGGTTTGTCACGGCAGGCTGCAGGGCCAGGAACCGTTTCTGTATCTCGATGAGGGACCGGCGACGGCGGGGATCGACCTGGTGCAGGCGATTCGTGAAATGGACAAACGACCGCGAATGGTTGTGCTTGTATCGTGCCAGAGCGCGGGCAGATGTGGGGTGGCGCTTTCGGGTCTGGGACCGCGGCTGGTTGAGGCAGGGATTCCGGTGGTGATCGCGATGCAGGGCAACATTTTTGTGAGCACGGCATCGAGCTTCATGAAGCGGTTTTTCACCGAGCTGCTATCGGATGGCCAGATCGATCGAGCTATGTCGCTGGCGCGCGGCGAGGTGCGCAAGACGGACGACTACTGGATGCCGGTGCTGTTCTTGCGGCTGCGCGACGGCCGCATCTGGTACGAGCCCGGATTTGGGGGCAGCAGCAAAGAGGAATTCGATAACTGGGAGTCGATCTGCATCAAGGTGCGGGAAGGGAGATTCTTTCCCATCCTCGGGCCTGAGATGGGCGATGAGTTATTTGGCGCGACGCAGGAACAGGCTGACCGGCTGGCGGAGAAGTATCGGTTTCCACTAGCTCCGCACGAACGCTCGAACCTGGCCAAAGTTACGCAATTCATCAGCGTGGACAAGGGCCGGGAGCATGCATGCGAGGCGCTTGCGATCGATATTGTGAAGAGGCTGGGAGGGGTTGACCCCGGTGAGCTGCCGGCGCGGTTACAGGGTGCTGTCGAGGGCTGCCGCGCAAATCCAGGCAATGTTTACAAGCTGCTTAGCGCAACGGAGCTTTCCGCGCCTATCTACCTGAACGCGAGTTACGAGACCATGCTGCTGAGGGTTTTGAAAGCGGAGGGAAAGAATCCGGAGCCGGTTTATGGTGCGTGGCGGGGCGCAGAGGTGGTGCAGAAGCCGCAGCCGAAGGCACCGATTCCTACTTTGGAGAATCCATGGGTTTACCACATCTTTGGTGTGTTCGGAAAGCCTGATTCGATGGTGCTGACCGAAGACGATTTCTTTGACTACCTGATAGCTTCATCGCAACTGAAGTTATTGCTGCCGGCCCTGGTGAGCAAGTTAATGGAAAGCTCGCTGGTGTTTCTTGGGTTCCGTTTGGATGACTGGAGGTTTCGCGTGCTGTTTCGCCTGATCGTGACCCAGCAAGGCGCGGCAGCGTTGAGCGGCAGGTGCCATGTGGGCGTACAAATAAACCCCGGCGAGCAAAGTGTAGCCGATGTAAACAGGGCAGTGAAGTACATAACCAAATACTTTCAGGGTGGTAACAGCAGTAATGCTCCGAGTATCTCAATATACTGGGGCAGCCCCGCCGATTTTCTGCGGCAGTTACAGCAGCAGATGGTTGCTACCGCCGGGCAGGCCGGCACGAAAGTTATAGAAAAGGATCCCGATGACTGGCCCTGAGCGATTGGACGAAGTGCCGCTGAATCCCTTTGTAGGCCCGCGGCCGATCGAGAAGGGCCAGCCTATCTTCGGCCGAGACCTTGAGATTGCGCAGCTCTACGACCTGCTTTACGCCGAGCGAATCGTGTTGCTGTACTCGCCGTCGGGAGCGGGGAAGAGCTCTCTGGTCCAGGCCGGGCTGATTCCGCGGCTCGCGCAGCAGTTCGACGTGTGGAAGCCGGTGCGCGTGAATCTGCAACCGCAATCGGACTTGGGCGGGGTGAATCGCTATGTCCGCAGTTGCAACCTTGGGTTCGAGGCCGGGGTTCCGAAGCGGCTGCAACGCGAGGAGAATTTCCTTTCTTCCCTGACGCTGAGCGACTATGTGGCGGGGCGTCCACAGCGGCCTTCCGCGCCTAAAAACATTGTGCTGATTTTCGACCAGTTCGAAGAGGTACTCACGGTGGATCCGCTTGGTGTGGGGGCCAAGAGGGAATTCTTTTCGCAGTTGGGAAAGCTGCTCCAGGACAACCCCGGCATCTGGGCGCTGTTCGTTATCCGCGAGGACTATCTCGCTCCGTTCGATCCTTATGCTGAGCAGCTTCCGACGCACCTGAAAAACCGATTTCGTCTCGATCTTCTGGGGACGAAGGCGGCACAGGAAACGATTGCCAAGACGGTCGAATCCGCTGGCCGCAGTTTTGCGTCCCACGCACTGGGCAGGCTTGTGGACGACCTTGCCATGATGCAGGTGCAGCAGCCGGGAGGCGACTTCAAGAGCGAGCCTGGCCGGTATATCGAACCGCTGCAACTGCAGGTAGTTTGCCGCAACCTGTGGGAGCGCATGGCGCTGGACCGCAGGGTGATTGAGGACTCGGACATCGACTCGTACGGCGATGTTACAAGCGCGCTTGCCGAATACTACGAAGGCGAAGTGGCAAAGGCGGCGGGCGCCGCAGAGCGAGTTGAGGGGACGATCCGCGAGTGGACCGGAGGCGATGAGCGCGTGGAGCGCTCGATTCGGGAGTGGGTGGGTGGAATGCTGATTACGCGGGGAAATATCCGCGGGCAGGTTCTGCTGGAGGCGGGCAAGAGTGGAGGACTGGATAACACACTTATCGAGCGCCTGATCCAGGCCCACCTGGTGCGCGGCGAACAGCGAGCCGGCGCCACATGGTTTGAACTTTCGCACGACCGGTTGATCAAGCCGGTTCAGGAAAGCAACAGGGTGTGGTTTGAACAGCACCTGAGCGAACTGCAGAAGACAGCTTCTGTTTGGAAAGAGCAAGGCAAACCGGAGGGATTGCTGTTTCTGGGCGAGAGCCTGAAAAAGGCGCGAGCGTGGGCAAAAAGGAACCATCCCCTGACCAATGAAGAGAACGAGTTTCTTGCAGCTTCGGCAACGAGGAATCTGAGGAGACAAAGGCAGATTGCCGTCTTCTGTGGCGTGGTTTTGCTGGGAGTCGCGGCCGTTGCAATGGCGGTGCGGGCCCACCTCGAGCTCGCCAAGGCGAAGAGGGCAACCGCGGCAACTTACATTGCAAGCGCCGAGTCGGCAATTGAACAACATCAGCCGGCCGGGATGGCGCTGGCGTATTTTGCAAGAGCATTCAAATACGCTCCGGATTCGATTAAGACTTACGCGTGGATGAACACGTTGCTGACGCAAAAGAAATGGTGGCTGCCGAAGCTCTCCTTCGATAAGAATGAGGTCATAACCGCGGATCTCAGTCAGGATGGGCGGTTGGCTGCGACAGGTTTGCAAGATGGGACGGTGCAGATTTGGGATGCGAACACAGGCAGTCTGCTTCAGACGCTGAAAGGGGCCGGCCACCTGGATTCGCTATTTTTTGACGGCGATGGAAGGCGGCTGATGATCGTCTCAGGTCATTCGGCTCAGATATGGGACACAGGAACCTTCAAACCACTGGGCAGATTCGAGCATTCCGGCGATATCTTTTTTGCAAACTTCAGTTGGGACGGCAATCTGGCGGCGACGGCCTCCAACAACACCGCTGCGATCTGGGACGCATCCACCGGCAAGCAAATAGGAACGACCCTGACGCACGCAGGAATTATCAACTACATCACTTTCAGCCATTCCGGAAGGTCTGTTCTTACAGCATCTGCCGACGGAACCGCAAAGGTGTGGAATGCAGCAACGGGTACGCTAGTTGGATCCACGCCGAGCGGCTCGGATCTTCCCTGGATGAACAGCGCCAACGTCAGTTGGGACGACCTTTTCATTGTGACATCCACCTCTGGCGGCGCAAACTCGAAGGTACAAGTATGGGCTCCCCCTTTGAAGATTGGCGGCGACCTGAGACTTTTGAGCACCCTTAAGCACAAGGATGACGTGCAATATGCCGAATTCAATCCCAAGGATAGCAACACGGTTGTGACTGCGTCGTATGACAACACAGCGGCGATTTGGAACTGGACCAAGTGTGATCAGCGGGAAGGCGCAAACGAAGACGCATGCGAAGATTTGCCAAAATTTTTGTTACACGATGACGCCCTTCGGATGGCTGCGTTCACTCTCGACGGAAGCCGCATCGTGACCCAGTCGCTTGACAATCGAGTGCAGGTTTGGGATGCGGTAACAGGCCAAAGTATCGGAGGCCGAATACCGCATCGCGGCAACGTGAACAGCGTCGGAGTCAGCCGCGACGGACACAGGATTCTGACTTCGTCAGAAGGCGCGGGGGCTCAGGTTTGGGAACTTGACGACCCAGGGATCGGATCCGGAAAGCCGATTGAACCAGGAGGGTTCGTCGCTCTGGGGGTGGTACAAACCACGGCGGGTCTCCGCATTATTGGAATCGACGGGAAAAACCTGAGAATGCTGGACAGTACGGGAGCTTATGTCGACATGAGTATCCCGGTTGGCGATTCCGATGCGGAGGTTATTGCCACCGGATGTGAAAATTCGCCGAATGGATGCTGGCATGTGCTGCGGTATAAGACGACCTATCAGCAGGACGGAAAGACGGTTGCCGGCTATGTGGATGCCCAGGATTGGGATTTTAGAACCGGCAAGCCGATCGGTCCGCCGCTGTCCGGGGCCGGGGCGATCGACCTCTCCCCGAATGGAAAGCGCATTTTGGTTTCGAGCGGCAATACAGAGAGCGTCTTCGACGCAACCACCGGCAAGGCCCAGGGCCATTTCACGCACGATGGAATTTTGGGACATAGCTTCAGTCCCGATGGCTCCAGGGTGATTAGCGAATATTTTGGGGTCGCGCAATTATGGGATACCGATTCCGGCAAGCCCATTGGCAACGAAATGAAGCATGGTGGCGCAGTGAACGACGCGGAGTTTAGTGCGGACGGAAAGCGCGTAGCTACCGCATCCGACGACCGCACGGCGCAGGTTTGGGATGCTTTTACCGGCGAACCAATCGGCAGTCCGCTGCAGCACGCGGGAATCGTCGTCAGCGCGCAGTTCAGCCCCGACCCAGAGGGGACATATGTGATGACTGAAGTAAAGAACGGCTTGAGTCAGGGACTAATGCAAGTATGGGATGTGAAGACCGGAAGAAGGAGAGGCGCCCCCATCCATATTGCCAATACCCGCGCCGCGCCTTATTTCAGCCCGGATGGAAAAATGGTTGTTACGTCGAACTCGGTGAGCGCGCAGCTTTGGGACACAAGGACGGGCAAACCCATCGGGGAGCCCATAGGGTTGGGCGAAGACATCTATGCCGCGTCCTTCAGCACTGACGGTCGAGAGATCGAAGTTACTTCCCGAACCGGCGGCGGCTACTACAGGATGCATATGTATCGCTTGGCGCCGGCTCCAGGAGATGCCGACGACAGCAAGCTCATGGCCACACTTGCCGAAGCGGTCGGCGGATACATGATCGACGAAAAAACCGGCTCGGCCGATGTGTCTGGCCCCGATAAAAGATTCGCAAGTCTTCAGCAACTGCGAAAGGAGTACAAGATTCCAAACAAAGAGAGCATTCTGCATTACTTTGGCACGAGGCTCACAGGCCCGTTACCGGACAAACATTGAAATCGGGGAATGCCGCACCTTGAAGGTCACGACGAGTTCTGCTTCATGTCGCGCCCGTATACCGGATTTCAATGAGAGTTATGTCGTCCTGCGCCGGGTTGGGCGCTTGATACCTGGCCACATAATCCAATATCCCGTCAATATCGCGCTGCTGGGCGATTGCGCTGAATCCCTGGTCGCCAAGCACCTCGCCGGTTCTGTTCTCGGCCTCGGTTACGCCGTCGGTAGTAAGCAGAACGCGCTCACCGGGGCGGAGTGAGTCAAGCGCTGAGTTATAAGTTGCCATGCTGACAAGTCCCACAACGGTGTTAGCTTCTTCCAGATGCCGGACCTCGGCGCCGAGGATGGCAATGGGCTGAATGTGGCCGCAGTTCATATACTCGACGCGCCCATCCGGAAACAGACGCAGCATAACCAAGGTCGCGTACTTGCCTACGTCGCGAGCGCATAGAAAGCGATTCACCATTGCAGCGATATCCGGGAGGCTTTGCCGAGCAAGCAACTGTGTGTGGATGATGCCCTGGAGGGTGGCCGCCACAATTGCAGCTGGAACGCCTTTTCCGGAAACGTCCACGACACTGACGCATACCGAGTCGTCGAGCGCGGCAACGTCGTAGAAATCGCCGCCGATGGCCAGGCAAGGCACGGTCCGGGCTTGCAGCGCAGCGTAGGGCAGCACCGGCAGGGCAATGGACATCAAGCCGCTGTGAATCCGGGCCGCAACGGCAAGTTCTTCGCGTGCCTGGCGAGCTTGCTGCTCCGCTTTGGCCAACAATGCGTTGTGGAGCAGCGCCGAAGCCTCAATGGCGATGGTGTCCAGCACCTGATGGTCGACCGCGCTGAGGAACCCGGGCCCAATCTGGCTGTCGAGATAGAGCAGTCCAAGCAGTTGCGCCGGAGCGTTGGTGGAGGCGCGCTTGCGAAGCGGAATGCAGTAGATGCTGCGAATCTTGTTCGCCATTACGCTTGACCATTCCGATGCCCGGTCGTCTGTGAGTGTGTCGCCGACGAAAAACTTCACTTCGCTATCGATGGCCTTTTGCATGGCTCGGCGCGAGATGGTCAAATCTTCTTCAACGATTTTTCCCTCGGCGCCGAGGCCCTGAGCAAAATGCATCTTACCGTCTTCACACAGAAAGACGAAGCCGCGCTCTACGCCGGTCAGCTGCAATGTCAGTTGCAGCAGCACGGCGAGAATATCCTCGATGGCGCCGCCCTCGTTGAGCCGGTGCGCCGCATGAAGCAGCCAGTTTAACTGCTCCATCTCGCGCGCCGCAGTGCGAAGCTCGCCGGCGGGAAGCTGAAGTTCCCGCAGCGAAGTGAGCAGGTCGCGGTCGCCAGCCCGGGAGGCGTGCTCGCCGCCAGTGGATTCGTCGTCCCGAGGAATATGAAAACGAATTTTGGGGCCGTTCAGCGAGCCCATCTGCAATACATCTTCTGGCTTGAGCACAGCCCGCTGAATTCGAACGCCGTTGAGAAAAGTGCCGTGGGTACTGTTCTGATCCACGACGGCGTAGACGCCCTCGTCCCGCACAATCACCGCGTGCTTTCGGGAAACCGCGGGGTCGTGCATCACCACATCCTGACCTTGGGACCGGCCAATCGAAGTGGCCTCGCGATCGAGGACGACCGTGTGCTGCCCATCTGTGCCGGAATAGGTTAGCGCTGCGGAAGGCATCGAAATCATCCTATTGGATTACATTACACGACCGCGCTTGTGGGCAAGAATGAAATGGGTTGTTCTGCAGATGGATGCCGCACCAGGCACTATCCATGGACCCGCATTCATGCGGCTCAGGGAACGAATTTCAAGGAGTAAGTGGAGGCCGGGTCGACCGGTGTGTGCAGAATGCCGAGGGAATCAAGCTGGTCGTGCGTGGTCTGCCAGCGCTGGGGAGTCATGCGTCCAATTTGCGCGCCGGTGGGATCGCCGCCGGTGTTGAATCTGCCGTCCCGCAGGGTCTCTGCGGTGTAAGCCTCCTGCGCGGGGTTCAGGGCAGGGTTCAGCTTGAGCAAGAGGGCGTTGGTGGCGCCGGGATTCTGCAGGTATGCCTGCCAGCCGCGAATGCTGGCGCGAACGAACCTGGCGACAAGATCAGGATGCCGGGACGCGAATTCACGGGTAGTGAAGGTAACTCGGTAGGGGTCGTACCCGGAAGCGCTGATAGGGAGGGTGCGCACCCGAGAACCTGCCTGCCGGGCAAAGAAGGGTTCGCTGGTAATAAATATCTGCTGCACATAACTCGGGTCGGCAAGGAAGTTAGCAATGGACAGGGTGGATGGTATCTCGCGAACCTGATGCAAGTTATATCGGAGAATAATGTATTTGAGCCATGTTGCGCCGGTTATCGCGGCGATAGAGTGACCTTCCAGATCCTTGAAGTCGTGAATGGGCGACTCCTGATGGACCATGATGGCCTGAGGGTCGTGCTGCATGGTGGCGGAGACGGCGATGAGGGGAAGGCCGTTTGAGTTCCACTCAAGGACCTGGTCACTGGAGCCGAGGCCAAAGTCGGCCTTCCCGGTGGAGACAAGCTGCGCGACGCTGCCATACTGCGGCAGCGGCAAGATGCTCACGTCGAGGCCTTCGGCTCTGTAATAGCCCATAAGCTGCGCCGCGAAGAAGCCACCATGCTCGGGTTGCGGATACCAATCGAGCTGCAAGCGAATGGGTTCCAGACCGCTTTCAGTGGCGGGTTGATGGCCGCGGCAGCCCGCGAATGCAGCAAGAAAAACGATCGCGGCATAAGGAAAGAATCTGCTTGATCTCAACGCGGCCCTCATTGTGTCCAAGAAAAACTTTCTACTTAGGAAAGTTATCACGCAAGCTGTGCGGCTGTTTCCGAATTTCTTCGCGCGCCCAACTTTGCGGCGAGTTGAAGGAGCGGCTCGTCGCATCCGCGAGCGGCAGCCAGTTGCATCCCTCCTGCGACGCAGGGAATCGTGACAACCGGTACGCCGGCCAGGCTGAACGGCGTGGTGTAGCGAAGCAGGCGTCCGCGAGTCTTGCTGTGGTCAGCGCCGGCAGCGAGGCGCGCAACAGGCACTGCGGGAAGCAGCAGCAATTCATGAGTGGCAAGAAGTTCGTCAATCCGCGCGCGGAAGGTTGCGTGACGTTGGCGGAGGGAGGCAATTTCATTCGATGCGATGCGCGCGCCCCACTCCAACCGTTCGTGGATCGAGGACTCGAAACGATGGAAGTGGCCGGCGTGAATGCGCGCTGCTTCCCAAGCCTGTATGGGCGCGAAGATATCGAAGGAGTCAGCCCACCAATCGGCGCCTACTGTGGACGCGCGCAGACCGAGAGCTTCAAACTCGCGGATGGTTGCGTGCATACTTGAAACGATCTCCGGCTCGCAGTCATAAAGAAAGCTGTCGTCGATGAAGGCCAATCGGGTGAAGGTGAAAGCGGGACGAGCTTCCGGTGGCGCGAATATGCCCGCCAGCAGCGGAGCGTCTTCGAGGTCGCGAAACAGCCAGCCCATGGTGTCGAACGACTCGGCCAGGTGCGCGCCGCCGCGCCAATTGCCGCGGCCATGCGAGGCGCGATAGCCGGCGAGCGAACAGAGCGCGGCGGGTGCGCGGATTGAACCGCCTGTGTCTGTCCCGATGGCGGCTACGGCCGACCCTTCCTGTACGCTGGCCGCGGCTCCGCTGGATGAGCCGCCTGTGAGTGCCGCGGGGTCGGCGGGTTGCAGGCAGTCGCAAAATTCGGGATTCTCGCCGGTTATGCCATAGGCCAGCGGATGCAGATGGGTCTTGCCAGTAATCACCGCTCCGGCCGCTCGGAGTTGTTCTACCAGCCACGAGTCGCGCACTGCCGGCCCATGCAGGTCGCGATAAAAATGCACGCCGCAACTGGTGGGAGCGCCGGCAAGGTCGAAGCAATCCTTCACGGAAACAGGCAGACCCCAAAGCGCGTCCCGCCCATCGCCAAGCGGCCCACCGCCGACGAGGGGCAAGGCCTCGGCGCGCGAAGCTTCCGCACGTGTCCATGCCGCATCCCGCCAAAGAAATGTATTGCGGCCCGGGTTCCCGTTAGCGCGCGCCAGGGCCTGGTCCGCAAGAATCGATGGCCGCAGGGTTCCCTTGGCAAGCGCATCACGGAGGCCGCGGATGGTCCATGGGACAGTCATCATAGAAAGATTGTAGGGGTTAACAGCACCCGCGCGGGGCATGGAATTTTTATCGCGCGCTTGAGCCGGACTCCGTGCTAGTTTCAAGTATGGGAGTTACATTCAGAGCGCCCGGCTCACGCGCGAAACACGATGCCGCTCTTGACTTGGGTCCCGATCCGATTCTCGACTTGCAGCGGATGGCCATGCTGGTTGCCTTCACGGCGCGATCCCTGAGTACGGCGAGCCCGCGGCCGTTCGGCGCTTCCATCGTTCATACGGATTCCGGAAGGTTGTTGCTTCGCGCGTTGAATGCGGTCAAGCAGGAGTTCGATCCAAGTTCGCACGCAGAGGTCCGTGCCATCCGCAAGGCCACCAAGCGCCTGAAGGTGCTATCGCTGGCTGGATATACGCTCTACACCACCTGCGAGCCTTGCCCCATGTGCATGAGTGCGGCGTTGTGGGCAGGCCTTGATCGCGTGGTCTATGGCGCCACGATCGAGGACGCAAATCGCCACTGCAATCAGATCAGGATTCCGGCAACGGAGGTGGCCGGGCGCAGCGATATGATTTGTGCAGTGGACGGCCCGATTCTGCGCGATGAATGCTATGCTCTGTTTACCCATCCCCAAATGCTGCGGGCATTTCGCCTTTGGTCTAACCGCAAAGTAAGTTGAATAAAGAGGTCTTCTGCAATGCGAGACGGACTTGCGGCAGAGTTATCTGAATTGATCGGCGATGGAGCGCGAGTGTTAAGCGCGCCGGCGGTTCTCGATCGCCTGTCGCACGACTTCTACTGGTATTCGCCGGTGCTGCGCCCGTTGCTTGCCGGCAAGGTCTGCGATGTGGCCGTGCAGCCAGTCAACGTCGAAGAGGTGTTGGCGGTGCTGCGCTACGCGGGGCGGAACGAAGTTCCAGTTACGGTGAGAGGCGCGGGCACGGGCAACTACGGGCAGTGCGTTCCGCTTGAAGGCGGCATTGTGCTGGACCTTTCGCAGATGGACAAGCTGGAAGCGATAACTTCCGATGGCGTAGCAGTGTGCCAGCCTGGCTTGCGCCTTGGCGCGCTTGAGACGGAGGCTCGCAAGGTTGGATGGGAGCTGCGCATGTATCCGTCAACACTGGTGAAAGCGTCGCTC
>CAYWMR010000110.1:0-12007 GCA_964458965.1 uncultured Occallatibacter sp.
TTCGTATTCCAGGTACAGCGGGGGACTTGCCAGCAGACTCAACTTCCCCTGCCCCGCCAAAGTGAGTAGCGCGTTGGAAGCTCCGTCCTGGCTGCGCACCGCAGCCACCAAAACCGAGCTATCCATTACAACCCGCACACCAATATCTTAGCATTAGATATCCCATGGGATGTTTAGCGGCGGGTGGCTCCGGTCCCTCGCCTTTGGGGACCGGGGAGGTTGCGGCACATTTCCCGCCCGGCGTTTTCGGAAATGGAGTTCACGATCACGGTAAGAATCGCGAGCGCTTCTGCTTCCATCGATCGCCCGTTCCTCGCGGCCCGGACCTGCAAGCTGCGCTTGACTTGGTCATCGAGATTGCGGATCGTGATCTTCGCCATACTCAGCCATCGTACCGCGATGTTGCCAGCACTGCTGGCAACGATAGCATCGAACTCGTCGAAAGCTGACCTCTGGCGCGCAAAGTGCAGCCGGAAATGCGCTCCATTTGCGCTCTTAAGTCGCTTAACAAGCTCTAAAGTGCGCTTAAAACGCGCATTTATGCCCTTAAAATCGACCATTTCCCCCTTCGTGCGCACGTTCTCTCCATTTATACGGGAAGCAAATCCCCATTCCCTCCACATCCGTCTGGAGCGTTTCTGGCAAAACTCCACATCCACATCGAATTCCGTCACGAACCCGCCGACCGCCAACTCGGGCTCACGGGTGAACCTTTAAGGCCCCGAAAAAGGTTGCGGGCTGTTTATATTGAAAAGGATTGAACAGGAAGGTGAACCAATGAATCCGGTTGAAGGCGACCCCGGCCGCAGCATTACCACGCTTGCCAGCCGCGAAGTATATCGGAACCACTGGATGCGCGTGCGCGAGGACCAGATCCTTCGATCCAATGGGGATACGGGCATCTATGGCGTCGTGGAGAAGGACGATGCGGCGATTATTCTGCCCATCGACCACGGGCGGGTTTGGCTGGTGGAGCAGTTTCGCTACACCATCCAGGAGCGGGCGCTGGAGCTGCCGCAGGGCGGTTGGGAGATGGAGGTAGAGGACCCGGAGGAGCTGGCGCGCGGCGAGCTGAAGGAGGAGATGGGCCTGGACGCCTCCCAGATGACTCTACTGGGAACGCTATGGATTGCCTACGGATTCACAAGGCAGAGGCAGCACGTCTTCCTGGCAAGCGGCTTAACGCAGACCGAGAATGAACCCGACGCGGAAGAGCACGACCTGGTAGTGCGCTCAGTATCGGTGGCGGAGTTCGAGGAGTTGATGTTGAACGGCGGTGTGCGCGACGGGTGCACGCTTTCGGCGTGGGGGCTTTATCTGCTGTGGAAGGCGCGGCGAGTTTCAGGCGCAGGCGCATCCATCGATCGGGGTGCGCCAAGTTAGCCATGTGGGCTGCATGTGCCGGGTGGGGCCGGAATGAGAAGTGTCTAGCTCCACAGGCTAGCCCCACGAGAGGATTGCGCCACGGATAAAGCGGTGACCGCTTATTCGGGGTGGAACCTTTTGACGGAGCGAATGGTGAGCAGCAGGAATACCACGAAGACAGCCAACTGGCTGATCAGGTAGCCTGGCGAACTCTCCGAGGGCGCTATGGTGTGGAACAGGTCGATCTTGGAAAAGGCCTGCGCGACCAGAACGAAGAAGTTGAGGTAGTAGGCTATGCAGACAGTGACAACATAGATCGAGCGCCAACTACCCGCGAGCTTCTTGACATAGAGTGCAACGATCGCCAGTCCCAGGACAACCAGCGACACGAATCCGATGGAAAGAGCGGGCGTGAAACCCTTGCTCGGAAACAGGAATCCGGTCAAGCTGGCCAGAACCGTGGTGAGGAAGAAGAGCGTGGTCAAAATGCTGAGGCGCTTCGAGGTGAGCAATCCGTAGATTACGAATACGCCAACAGCAATTCCAACCAGGCTTAGAAACACATGCAGGAACGTGAACTGCGTCAGACTCAAACCAAGGATCATGGATTTGTCCTTTCATTGGGCAGAAAACTGGCAATGCTCCGGAGCGGACATTTGCAACAGGGGAAGTGCATTGTCCGGCCGATAGAAATTGGGCTTTTTACTGTGCAGCTGCTGAGAGCAGGATTTTAACATTCGCATCCAGTTCCCGTGCAACCTTCAGCGCGGTAATATTACCAAAAGATCGAGACAAATTACCATCGAATCGTAAGGATTGTTCACCAACTTGTAACTGCGGCACGCAAACGCCATCCGCCATCAACTTCATGATCGGCGGATTATCCAAAACAAGGCGGACGGCCCGCGCAGAAATGGTCTACATTGTCCGCAGCGAGGCAATCCCATGAGCATTCCCTCTCGACATCGCAATGACCGGCCGATGATTGCGGAGATTTCTGCTGCGTTCCTACCCTTCTTGTGCTTTGCAGTGATCGCCTGCGGCGGAGACAAAGGATCTCATCCCAATGCCGTGGCCGATTTTTCGCTGAGTGCGACGCCGGCAACGGTCAGCATCGTGGGTGGGGCGGCCGGCGCCCCGGTAAGCGTGCTGGCAGCGGCGATAAACTCCTTCAGCGGTACTGTCGAAGTCGCGGTTAGCGGACTGCCCAATGGAGTAACGGCAAATCCGGCAACGCTTCAGTTGGCTCCCGGCGTTGCACAAACCACGATGCTGACGGCGTCGATTGGCGCGCCGGCAACTGCCGCGACAGTAACCCTGACGGGCACCTCGGGCGGCCTGGCTCACACCAGCTCAATCGCATTGACGGTGAAGGCCGCGGCCATGACCAACGCTCCGGATGTGATCACGTATCACGACGACGTCGCACGAGATGGATTGAATTCGCAGGAGACTATTTTGACGTTGAGCAATGTCAACTCTGCGCAGTTCGGCAAGATTGGCTTTGACGCCGTCGACGGTCTGGTAGACGCGGAGCCGCTTTACCTTGCCAACGTAGTAGTCGGAAGCGCCCTTCACAATGTTCTTTATGTGGCCACCGAACATGGCAGTGTATTTGCCTTCGATGCCGATAATGGCGCTCAGCTCTGGATGGTTTCGATTGTTCCCAGCGGCGAAACAACAAGCGACGATCGCGGATGCGGCCAGGTCACGCCCGAGATTGGAATCACATCCACGCCTGTAATCGATCGCAAGCAAGGGGTCAATGGCGCGTTGTTCACCGTGGGCATGACCAAGGATGCATCCGGGAGCTATCACCAGCGGCTTCATGCGCTCGATATCACTACTGGCGCGGAGATTGGCGGCAGCCCAACAGAGATAACCGCAAACTACCCAGGAACCGGCGACGGCACTTCGAACGGCAATGTCATCTTCGCTCCTGGCAAATACAAGGAGCGCGCGGCCCTGCTCCTATTGAACGGCAACATCTACCTGGGCTTTTCTTCGCACTGCGACTCGAGACCCTATACGGGCTGGGTGATGGCTTATAGAGAATCGACCCTGCAGCAGAAGCAGGTGCTGAACCTTACACCGAACGGCAGCGAGGGGTCGATTTGGATGGCCGGCGACGGGATGGCGGCGGACAGCAGTGGGAATCTCTACCTGCTGGATGCCAACGGGAGCTTCGATACCACCCTGAATGCAAGCGGTTTTCCCAAGAATGGCGACTTCGGGAATGCGATGATCAAACTTTCGACCAGTGGCACGCTTGCGGTTGAGGACTATTTCGAAACCTATAACACCGTGACCGAATCGGATGAAGATGAGGATCTGGGATCGGGCGGGGAGGTTCTGCTGCCCGACCAGGCGGATGCAACCGGCATCGTCCATCACCTGGTGGTTGGCGCAGGCAAGGACAGCAACATCTATCTGGCAGACCGGGACAATATGGGCAAATTCGAAGCCGGCATTGTGACCGATCCCAACATTTACCAGGAGGTTATTGGCGGACTCGCGGGACAGGTATTTTCCACGCCTGCGTTCTTCAACGGCGTGCTCTACTATGGCGCGGTTGGGGATGCGCTGAAGGCGTTTCCGATGACGGATGCGATGCTCGCAACGACTCCGTCGAGCAAGTCTTCCAATTCGTTCAACTACCCTGGGACGACTCCGAGTATTTCAGCAAATGGGACCCAGGACGGCATTGTATGGGCATTGGAAAGCAGCATGAGCGCTGCAGGGGTCCTGCATGCCTTCGATGCTGCAAATCTGGCGCATGAGCTTTATAACAGCGCTCAGGCGGCCGGCGGGCGAGACAGCTTTGGGAATGGAAACAAGTTCATCACTCCGCTGATTGTGAATGGCAAGGTGTATGTGGGAACACAGACCGGGGTGGCTGTGTTTGGATTGCTGGGGCCGTAGGCGAGCGATGTGTATGAGATCAGCGGGATTGCGGTATGCCGGCGACCCTGCCTGCGACAAAGTAAATTTGTTGGAAGACACTTGCCTCGAAAAGGCTTCGTGCCCGGGTCTTGCGCTGAATCTCCACGGCGAGGCTTGAGACCGCCCGGTAGGTTTTCATCATTTTCGGCACTGAGACTTGTTCATTTTGGCTTTGGCGCACAAAGGAATTGCAGAGTTCCCGCATCACTCCTTCTACCGTTCCGTGATGAATATTGGGGTCTGTTCCACTCAGGTCGCTGAGCGATTTCGACGCCCTCCGATGCACGGCCTCGAACACGAACCAGTCATGTGGATTGGAGTCGAGTTTACCGGATGCAACGACAAGGCCCAGCTCAAAAGGCATATTGAATCGCGGAGTTGCGGGTGGAGTCCGGTCCAATTGGACCCTGGAGAGATCATGAATTGAATAGCGGCAACTGCGAATCAGTTCGAGAATCTTATCGAGCCGGTTGCGTCCGCCGGGGATTTCGATGGTGGCGCGAGGCTTAAGACCAAGGTGAATCAGGCCAGTGATATAGGCAAGATAGAGACGGCGAAATCGGTCGTCGTAAGGAATGTTCAGGAATACGGACTTCTCAGAGAACTTAAGCGCTTGCGCTGGCACGGATTCTTGTCTTTCTGACCGGACCGGCTCTTTTTGTTGCCACGGCCTGCACAGTCCTGGAGGTGGCAGACCTTGATTTCGGGGCGTGAATCTTAGGCCGCCCGACGCTCCTCTCATCGACAAGGCGAATAAGGGAATCCTGCTCGGCTCTCGTCAAGCCAAGCTCCTTCCCGATCTCGTCCAGTGTCGGCATTGGGGTCGTGATGATGACGGAGTGTGCCATGTCAACTCCCATGATACTGCTATTCGGGTTTGACAGCCAGGAATTCCGCCGGTCTATCCGCGCTCGTCGATGGGAATGTAGGGCGAGGGGTAGATGGGGCCGATGTACTCGGCGCGGGGGCGGATGAGGCGGTTGTCGTCCAACTGCTCGATGACATGGGCGGTCCAGCCGGCGATGCGGCTCAGGGCGAAGATCGGCGTGTAAAGATCGATGTCAATGCCCAGAGTTGCGTAGGTTGACGCGGAGTAGAAGTCCACGTTGGCGTTGAGCTTTTTATCGGCTTTGATGTAGAGTTCTATGGCGCGCGACATTTGAAACCACTTGGGAACCCCGGCATCCCTGCCCAACTGCTCGCTCATGCGGCGCAGATGGGTGGCGCGGGGATCTTCGGTCTTGTAAACGCGGTGACCGAAGCCGGAGATCTTCTGCTTGGCGGCCAGCATGTTTTTCACGTATTCAACCGGATCTGCACCGGCTTTGTCGATGGCGTAGAGCAGGCGCATTACGCCCTCGTTGGCGCCGCCGTGCAAAGGCCCCTTGAGCGCACCAATGGCGCCGGTGACGGCAGAGTGGATATCCGCCAGCGTGGCGGCGATTACACGGGCAGCAAAGGTTGAGGCGTTCAGCTCGTGATCGGCGTGCAGGATGAGCGCGATATCGAGGGTACGGGTTGCAGTCTCCGACGGCACTTCCCCGTTGAGCATCCACAGGAAATTGGCGGCGTGCGAGAGCGAGCGGTCGGGTGGAACGATTTCCTTGCCTTTGCGCAGGCGGTCGTAGACAGCCACGATCATGGCGATCTGCGCAGTCAGATTGTAGCTTTTGCGGACGTTGGCGTCGTGGGAGTTGTCTTTCTCGTCGGCATCGTAAAAGCTGAGGGCGGAGACTGCGGTTCGCAACACCTCCATGGGGGTTGCGGTGGCGGGAAAAGTTCGCAGCATGTCGACAATGCGCTGGTCGAGCGACCGGGCAAGCGCGAGTTGAGAGTGGAATTCGCGCAGCGCGAAGTGGTTGGGCAGAATTCCGTTCCAGAGCAGGTAAGTGGTCTCTTCGAAGGTGGAACTAACCGCCAACTCGTGAATGTCGATTCCGCGATAGGCCAGCACGCCCGCTTCTCCGTCAATAAAACAGATACCGGAGTTGGCTGCGACAATTCCTTCCAGACCCTTTCCTTGGACAGCAGTCGACATAGCCTTCGGATCTCCCTCTTGCGACAAGGTTTCATGTAATTGCGGCGGAAGTCTCTACTTGAATGCAGAGACTCGACGCCAAAAATGCGGTATAGATGTTTATAACGGAACGATTCCCTGCTTGTCACGGAGCACGGAACGAAGTAAGGCGCCGGAACCGGTTTGGCAGCGCGTTCGAGGCGGCGCACGCAAGCAAATCGGACACAAACTGGGTTCATTCTATATTCTGTAGATTCCCCGGCGAAGCGCCGCGTGGAAACGCCAGAGTTCGACCCGAAGGGCTGGGAATTGCCACGCGATGCTGGAATTTCCGGTACGAGAATCCTTCCACCGGCGTCTAATGGGGACAGAAGGTCACCAGAATGAGGGCCTTGGCCGGCCCAGGAAGAGCGGTTCGATCAAAGGGCCGCCGCAGAGATGAAAGGGATACAGATGAGTGAAGACAACAATACTCCCCGGGAATATTCCGGCGCGTTGCTGGCGGTAATCGCACTTGCCCTTGTGGGCGCGCTCGGCGGGCTCATATGGAGCTACACGTTGAGCGGCAGGTTAACGTCGCAGCAAGCTGAACTTGCTGATGCAAAGCAGCAGAACGTGAAGCTGGAAGCCGAGTTGCGCGAGACCGATGCCCGCTTGAAGGTGGCCACGGAAGAGCTAGGCAGATCGCTGGGGTTGACGCAAAAACAGATGGACGCCCGGGCGGAGGAGTTGATTCGCCGCGAAGCCGCCAACGAGGCGAATGCCCAGCAACTGGCAACAGCCCAGAAGCAGACTGCGCAGCAGGTAAGCGCCGTCGCCGGCGCGGTTTCAGACGTGAAGACCGATGTGGGTGGGGTGAAGACGGATTTGGGCAAGACGCAGAACGACCTGGCCTCCGCGGTGGCGCAGTTGACCTCGATGAAGGGGGATTTGAGCGACCACAGCAGCCTGATCGCGCGGAATGGCAGTGAGCTCGAGATCCTGAAGCACAAGGGAGACCGCACCTTTTACGAGTTCTCGCTGGTGAAGGGCGTCAAGAAGCCGGTGGGCACGGTGAGCCTGGAGTTGAGGAAGGCCGACGTGAAAAAGAGCAAGGTCACCATTGTGGTGTATGCCGACGACAAGGAATACGAGAAGAAGGACAGGAATCTGAACGAGCCGATGCAGTTCTATGCCGGCAAGGATCCGCTGCTCTTTGAAATCGTGGTGAACTCCGTTGGGGCAAAGAACGGGACCATCGCCGGATATCTTTCAGTGCCCAAGAACGCACCCGTTCCGGTCTCTACCGGTAAATAACCTCGGTATGGGGCGTGAGCACCAGGCTCGGCTGGTAGAGAAGGCTGAAGGTGAAGCTGAGGTCTTTGCGAGCGTCCCACTCCTGTTTGGTAAGGCGGAAAGCTGAAACTACATTTCCCTCAACGGTTTCGCCTGGATTGATGGTGGAGTCGAGGGAAAGCGGTTTGCCATGAATGGACGCCAACTCGGGGTAGGCAGCAAACAACCGCTCGTAATCGGCCGGAATGGCCGCATAGCTTGAGTGGATTCCGTCGGGCAGCGTGGCGTTGGTCAGAACATTATGCAGGACAAGCGCGTGATCGCTCTGGTTATGGAGCTTGATCTGAGTGAATACGAATACCTGGTCGATGCTTTCCTTGGCCATGGAAGCGCCGTTGGCGTCGACTGACTTGCCTTCGGTGCGTTGCGGGTGAACCCAGACGTGCTCAATCTCACCCGTAGCCGCGGCCGGCTTCTGGCCCATGAGCACGTAGAGCGCAACTGTAACGATCACCACGGCTGCGGCAAGACCGCTGTTCCTGAGCACGTGGCTGGAGCCTTTGGTCAGGTCCTCGCCGCGGGCAGCATCGTCCAGTTCCGGGGAATCCTGCTGAAGTAGACTCATCGCGCCCCTATTCTATCTCGCTTATTGGGAAAAAGGTGGACCATTTTCCCGGATGCATTCTGGCATCGGTAATGATGATTGATGGTTCCCTTCATGGCCGCGGCCTCAGCGCTGCCAAAAGTTCCTCCGCTCCCAGGGTGTTCAACACATCCTCCGGGCCGAGCCAGGCGCGGCGAAGCTGGCGGACCCCGTAATCCATCTTTCCTAGGTTGCGGGCGTCGTGGGAGTCGGAGTTAATAACGATTTTGCAGCCTAGCTCTTTCGCCAGCCGCAGGTCGCGATCGCACAGGTCCAGGCGCTCGGGGGCGGCGTTGTGTTCCACTGCCACGCCCAGTTCGGCTGCGCGGCGCAATACCGCTCCCAGGTCGATGGCAAATGGCTCGCGGCGCAGCAGCAGGCGACCGGTGGGATGGCCAAGAATTCGCGTATTGGGGTTCTCGATTGCCCGCAACACGCGCGCGGTCATTTCCTCGCGGCTCTGCTCGAAGCGGGTGTGGACGCTGGCGATGACAATCTCCATCTGCGCCAGGACTTCGTCGTCGAGATCGAGAGCTCCGTCGGCCAGAATGTCGACCTCGATGCCGGTGAAGACGCGGATGCGGCCCTCCATCTGGCGATCGACTTCTCGGATTCTCTGGACATGTTCGAGGGCCCGCTTCTCATCCAGGCCGTTGGTCATGGCCAGGTTCTTCGAATGGTCGGTGATGGCAATGTAGCTGAACCCACAGGACAGCGCGGCCTCGGCCATCTCGCGAATGGAGTTGTGGCCGTCAGTGGCAACGGTATGCATGTGCAGGTCGCCGCGAAGATCGGCTTTTTGAATGAGCTTCGGCAGCGCATGCCGGGCAGCGGCTTCAATCTCGCCCAGGTTCTCGCGCAGCTCGGGCGGCATCCAATCCATTTCCAACGCGGCGTAGATCTCCTGCTCGGTGGCCGCGGCTACGGTTGAATCGTCGTCGAGCCGCGCCAGCGCCCATTCGCTGAGTGTGTAACCCATTTTGAGAGCGCGCTGGCGCAGCGAGACATTGTGCGCCTTGGAACCGGTAAAGTATTGCAGCGCAGCGCCATAGCTGGCAGAAGGTAGCAGGCGCACATCCACCTGCAATCCGTCGCTCAGATGGAAGCTGACCTTGTTTTCGCCTTTGGCGATGATGTTGTGGATGCCTGGGTAGGCGGCCACATATTCGACGGCGGCTCCGGTGTGCTCGGGCTCGGGTGCGCAGGCCGGGCCGGTGACCAGCAGATCCAGGTCGCCGGCGGTTTCCCGGCCACGGCGCAGTGATCCGGCGGGGGTTACGCGCTCGATGCCGGGGAAAGCCAGCAGATAGGCCGAGATGCGCTGGGCTGCCTCCTCGGCCACGTCGATGCGGAAGCGTCCGGCGCTGCGGCGATAGTCGTCGATGCCCTTGCGCAGCTTTTCGATTTGCTTTTCTCCCATGCGGGGCAGGCCGGAAAGGCGTCCCGCTTCAATGGCCTCGGCAAGCTGGTCGATGCTGCCGATCTTGGCCGCATCCCACAGCAGCGCGACCGTCTTGGGACCCATCCCAGGCAGCTTCAGGAGTTCCAGAAGTCCCGCGCCATATTTGGCCAGCAACTCCTCGCGCAGGGGCAAAGTGCCAGTGGCGGCAATGGCTTGCAGGTTGGCAGCCATGCCTTTCCCAATTCCCGGAATCTCAAGCAGGCGCGCGGTGTCCGCCGCAGCGGCCATCAGATCGACGGTAGTCTGGCCGGCAGCCTCCGCGGCGCGGCGATAACTGCGGATGCGAAAGCTGTCACCGCCGTCGATTTCCAACAGATCGGCGGTTTCCTCGAGCAGACGGGCCATGGTGGGGTTGTCCATCGGATAAGTCTCCGCGAACAGTAGAACAGAAATCGAAGCCGAGAGCGCGGAAAGGCGTGGGTGCAGGCAAGAGCCAAGTGCCGGGGAGGAAGGACTTGAGGATTTCGAACATGAATGCAGGTTTACGGCAGGGCTTCCGCAGGACCCGCCTGCCATTACTCGAAAGCAGGGTGTGACACAGGCAGAGAAATCAGACGCACAACCGGCGGACCACCTGCAGGGGTGGATTTGCGCAAGCGAAGGGTAGTTACCCAGCTAGGCTGCGTTGTGAGCGGTGTCCCTGAAGCGGATCACTGCGTCCGCCTGAGGACCTTTCTGGCCCTGAACGATGTCGAACTCGACCTCATCGCCCTCTTTCAGAGTCTTGTATCCGTCCAGTTGGATGGCGGAATAGTGAACGAATACGTCCGGCCCGTCATCGCGTCCTATGAATCCGTAGCCCTTGGCGTTGTTAAACCACTTGACCTTCCCTTTGTATTGAGCCACAGGCTCCTGCTTTCTTGCATCGTGCGTGAAGTGGCGGCCAGCGTGTTAACCGGGGAGCGCCCGCCGCTATAAGCTAAGACGTGAAAACTGCAAGAAAGGTTGATTTGAATATCAAAGAGCGGTCCCACGCACTGAGATTTCTCGTTTGGGGTGGGCCGATGGATACCACCGGCGCGAGTTGGAGAATGCCGAAAGAAGCGAAGAAAAATCGAACTACTTCTTGCGCTTGACGCCTAACCGGCGCGCGTACAAGAGCACGCTGGACAGGGTTTTGCCGTCGAGGATAGCGCCTTTGTCGATCATTTTGAGCAGGTCGGAGAGCTTGACAAGCCGGAAATCAATCTGCTCGTCGTCTTCAGGGTGAGCGTCGCCGGCCATGAGTCCTTCGGCCAGAAAAACCTTCATTGACTCGCCCAGAAAACCGGGGCTGGCGTAGTACTCCAGCAGCGGCTTCCAGTTCTTTGCACCGTAGCCGGTTTCCTCGGCCAGCTCGCGCTTTGCCCCTGCAAGCGGGTCTTCGCCCGCCTCGAGCTTTCCCGCAGGCAGCTCCCACAGAAATTGATTGGCTGCGTGGCGATATTGGCGCTCGACCACAACCCAGGGGTTCTTCTTGTTCTTCCTGGCGTCGATGGCCAGAATGACGACGCTGCCGTTGTGGCGAATCACATCGCGTTCACTGGCGCGGCCACCTGGCTCGATCAGCCTGTCGTGCAGTACCCGGAAGAGCGGCCCCTGATAAACGACCTCAGAGCTGAGCAGTTGCGCCGTCTCCTCAACAGGCGCGGCTTTCGCGGCCTTGCCGGGCTTCATCGCAGGCTTTGCCGGCTTCCTTTTTGCGGCTGGCACTTTAGCCGGTTTGGCGGCTTTCGTCTTGGTCAACTTGCTCGGGGATTTCTTCGGCGACTTGGCAGGCGACTTCTTTGCCACCTTCTTTACCGTCTTTGCCGGCGTTTTCTTTACCGCGGCGGGTTTCTTTTCGTCACTGGGCATTCCAATTTCTCTCCTGACAACACAACTTACAGCAATCCGATACAAAGTATACGCACAACCGCGTCGGCGCGGCTGACCACAATGAGGCAGTTGTGCATCGATTCTACCCGGCGTGGCATCCTTAACACAGCCGCATTGTCACAAAGGAACGAGTTGCCCACTACAGACTGTCATCCTATTGCGATTGCGCCGGGCTTTTCCCGGTTGTTTCTCGACTATTGTGCCGGGACTCCGCCCGCGCGCGAGTTCTATTCCGCTGGGCAACCCGGCATGGACTGGCAGGCGCGGCCGTCCGTTCCCCCTCACTGGCCGGAACTGGTTGCGCTGCTGCGCGCGCAGAATGCCGAGGCAACCGCTGAAGGGACGCAGGGCGCACTGGCGCTGGATGCTCTAACGCAGGGCGCTGGAGCTGTGGTTACCGGGCAACAGGTGGGCCTGTTCGGGGGACCGCTATTCACGCCCTTCA
>CAYWMR010000111.1:0-11929 GCA_964458965.1 uncultured Occallatibacter sp.
TCCGCCAAGCTGGCTGTGGAAGAGAATCCAGCGGTGGAACTGGGCCTGATTATGGGCAGCGCGGCGAACGCGGGGCGCGACAAGATCACCATTTTCACCTCGCCGGAGATTTACGATCTGGGTGCGTGGCTGGAGCAACTGATTGCCGAATCGACCGGCAAGCTGGGCAAAGGCATTACCCCGGTGGACCGCGAGGCCATTGGCGATGCGGCGGTATACGGCAAAGACCGCATCTTCGCGTATGTGAAGCTTCGAGGTACAGCCGACGCGAGCCTCGACGACAAAGTGGCTGCGCTGGCCGCGGCCGGGCATCCGGTGATCGCCATTGAGATTAGCGACTTGTATGAGATATTCGGGCAATTCTTTAGTTGGGAGATCGCCGTGGCGGTTGCGGGTTCGGTGATGGGGATCAACCCCTTTAACCAGCCGGACGTGGAGTCTGCCAAGATTGAGACCCGGGCACTGACCGACGCGTATGAGCAGACGGGCACGCTGCAGGAGCACACTCCGATTCTGGTGCAGGGTGACATTCAGCTATTTGCGAGCGAAACCTATGCCGCAACGACGCTGAAGACCGAGGCGAAGGATGGTACGCTGGCTGGATTTTTGCGTGTGCACTTGAACCAGCTTCACGCCGGCGACTACTTTGCCACGTTGGCATTTCTGCCCATGTTCCCTGAGCACGAGGCCGCGATTCAGGGGTTCCGGCACAAGGTGCGTGACGCCAAACGCGTGGCGACATGCGTGGGCTTTGGACCGCGCTTTCTGCATTCCACGGGGCAGGACTACAAAGGCGGACCGAACACGGGCGTCTTCCTCCAGATCACCTCAGAAGACGCAGTCGATGTCGATATTCCCGGGCAGCGATACAGCTTTGGGGTGGTGATTGCGGCGCAGGCTGCCGGAGATTTGGCGGTGCTCGAGTCGCGCGGACGCCGGGCAGTGCGGGTTCACCTGGGATCCGACGTGGCGGCGGGGTTAAAGACGCTGGCGGCGGCTATCGATGAGGCACTGGCGTGAGAGCAGGGAATAGGGAATAGGGATTAGGGAATTGCTGCGCGTGGTGGTTTGCTTTTTTGCGGAACTTTTTCCCCTCAGCGGGGTTCTCACCGATGACGGCTTCCGCGCAACCTCGTCTAAGTGAGCAAGCCGGGAGCAAAAGTCTTTTGAGCATCTTTCCAGCCTGTCGACCATCCAACAGGCGTTGGAAGAATGCTTCAGGCAGAGGAGAAGCAGAATGACGGAACAAAGCTTACTCAGAAGAGTTTTCCCGCAGATCGCAGGCGCGCAGTTTCTGGCGGCGGTCGCGATGGCGCTGCCGTTCGGTGTGGTTGCAATGGCTCAGGACGCGGCCACTCCCACGCTTACGGCTCCGGCGCCGGCGCAGCGCACCGATGGGCAGATCGAGATGGACGTGGTGCACGCGCTGGACGCTTCAAAGGCTCTGAAGAGCGACATGATTACGGCCGCGACGATCCAGAGCGAGGTCACGCTGTCAGGAACGGTGTCGAGCGAGGCCTCAAGCGAACTGGCAGAATCGATAGCCGGCCACGTGGCAGGCGTCACCAAGATACATAACAACCTCAAGGTCGGCAATCCGCAGGATGCACAGAATGCACCTGCGCCGAACCCCGATCCAGGCGCGCAGCAAATGGCGGACAATCCGCCAGACGATGCCTCGGCGCCTATTCCGCCTCCTCCGGCTGTAACGGATGGCCCGCAGCCGGACCCTGGCCAGGCTCCTTATCCAAGCCAGGCTCAGCCCCAGGCCCAGACGCCAAACCCGCCTCCACCTCCTCGGCCGCAGTATGCTCCTCCGCAGCAGGCGTATCCGCCACGGTACGCTCCCGCGCAGCCTCCTGCTCAGGCTTATGAGGCTCCCAGGGGTCCGGTGACGATTCCGCAGGGAACCCTGTTGGAGTTGCGGACCAGCGAGCCGGTGAGCAGCAGGAGGGCCAAGGATGGCGAGGCAGTTCAGTTCACCGTAATTCGCGACGTGGTTTACGGCGGAGCGCTGGCCATTCCGCGCGGCGCAACGGTTCACGGCGTGGTTACCGAATCCAAGAGGTCCGGAGATTTGGGCGGCAGCCCGGAACTGGCGCTCAGGCTTACTTCGCTCGATTTGGGTGGGCTGACCTACCCACTCGATTCCGACCAGTTCAAGGTGAAGGGACCGAATAAGGCCGGACAGACCGTCGGCAATGCGGTTGCCGGCGGAATTGTAGGCACCATCATCGGTTGCGCGGTGGGCCGCGGCGCGGGATGCGCCATCGGCGCCGGCGCAGGCGTGGCGGCAGGAACAGCAGCTTCAGCGGCTTCTCCGGGTCCCAATGCGTGGATTCCCGCCGAGGCGCTGGTTACCTTCCACCTGAACTCGCCGCTCACGGTCACACCTGTGAATTCGCAGGAAGCGGCGCGGCTGGCACAGGGGCTTTATCCCGGCGGCCCGACGCTGTATCGCCGCGGCTATTACCCTTACGGCTCACCATACGCAGCCGGGTATCCCTATTACGGATATCCTCCGGTGTACTACCGTCCGTACTTTGTGGCAGGCGGGTATTACTACTGGCGGTAGGGTTGAGGCAGGGAATAGGGAATAGGGAACAGGGAATAGAAAGACGGCGGGCATCCTCGGAAACCGGGATGCCCGCTTTGCATTTGAGTGCGCGAAGATGCGGATTATGTCGCCGTCCAATTCGAAATCAGACTCCGTCCAATTCGGAATGAACGGGCTTCCCTTCAGGGCGAATTGCCTTCTGTGCTTGGTAGTATTCGGACCTCGGATCGGAAAACGTGATAGTTGTCGAACACCACGTCGTTGATCGCGGTGACCCTGGGCGTCTCAACGTTTTTCGGGATCGATTCGAAACCCTGGGTTACGCTTCCACGCGGTACTATATCCGTCGCCGTGGTGATTGAGATGCTCCTGACGGGACAGATATAACTCTTGCCACCAATCTCCACTGCGCCGTACTCGATCAAGACGTCGGCCCGATGGATGGGCGAAGGGGGCGCGACCGCGGTTTTGACGGTAAGGCGAAGAATGCTTCCGCTGTTCGGTTCGACTGAGATCTCGCCTTCATACTGTGACACAGATTCGAACTCGCGGTCCGGTCTGCCGTAGACACTAAATGAACAGCAATACCTGACCGGGTAACTGGATCGATCCTGGGGCACAGAATAGCGGAACACTGCCAAGTTGCCTGCAGGGGACTGTTCCCATCGGCTCCAGCCAACTTTCGCCTTTAGAATGTCCTTCATCACCACCCCCAGCATGGGTCCAAAGACGCCCCAGGTGACCAGGCCCTGTGGGGCGGCAGCCTGATCCTGCCCCTTTTTGCCGGCGGCTTTTTCCTCCTCTTCCTTCCCGTTTCTAAAGTGGATGGTTACGGCTTCACTGCTCAACAGGTAATAGATTCCCGGCGTTAACACCACCGGATCGGTATCGGCCAGATGAGCTTTCATATCCTGATATCGAGTTGTTGTCCGCCGCGCCAGGAAATCGGGCATTTTGGTTACGGTCGCCGCTACAAAGTCCACCGCCCGGGACAGGATCTGGCCCTGAGTGGCGCGGTCAGGTGGGGCATCCGGAGCAATCTCGGAGGCGGGCGGGCTTAGAAATGCTGAAGCATCGGCCAAGACGACAAGCTCCGCTCGGGACTTCTCGCCGGGAAGGCTGCGTTGCAGCTGATCGAATCGGGGGGTACTCAATCGCTCAGTCAGTTCCAGGTCGGCAAGCCGCCGCGCCAGTTCCTTGTCGCCTTTGCTTTTCGATGCGGCGAGTGTTTCTTCAAGTTGCTGGATAGTGACCTTCTCTGCTCCAAACGCAGGCAAAGCCAGCATTGCGAGGTAAAGCATCACGACAAGCGTCCGCATAAATACCCCTATCAACCATACAGGGAATTCGGGGCCGACCATACATCCGCTGCAGATTCAGGGCCGTGATGAGTGACACAGGCGCAAGACGGCGTCCATTGGCTTCGTGCCGTGTCCTGCCATTCCGGTTTTGGACCAATTGGTCCGACCCGCTCGTTGCTCCCAGTCGTCTATAATGGCAGAGAATCGCGTAGAGCGACAATTGCGCATCCCAGGAGAGATGCCTGCCCCGAGTAGACCAGCCCTTGACGGGCCGCGCTCAAAACGGGGAAGGACCAGCCGGGAAGCGCTTAGAGAGTAGAAGGTTCAAGTCCATCCATGATTCGTTTCCTGCAACAAAAAGACAATCGCATCATCAAGGCGATCTTCGTGGTCATTATCGGCGTTGTTTCGGTGGGCATGGTGGTCTATCTGATTCCCGGCCTCACCGGCCTTGGCGCGGTCACCTCGGATGCGTATGCCGTGGTCTATCCCCACTGGTACAGCAAGATCTTCGCATCGGGTGATCCCGTTTCGCTGCAACGCGTTGAGCAGATTGCGCGCCAGCAGTTGCAGCAGCAGCGGTATCCTGACAATCCGATGATCCTGAACCTGTTTGAGAAGCGCGTGGGCGAGCAGCTTATCCAGCAGCAGATTCTGCTGGCTGAGGCCGATAAGCTGGGCATTCGCGCCAGCGACGACGACGTGATTACCTACCTGCACCAGGGCGCTCCCGGCCAGGTCATCTTTCCCGGCGGCAAGTTCATCGGCACCGACGCGTACACCAACCTGATTGCGAGCCGCTTCCAGATTTCCGTCAAGGAATTTGAGAGCGAGGTGAAGAGCCAGATCGTCATTCAGCGGCTGCAGGCGCTTATTACGGCGGGAGTCACGGTGAACGACCAGGAAGTCCGCGAAGACTATCGCAAGGGAAACATCAAGATCAAGTTCGATTACGCGGTGATTTCTTCCGACGATCTGAAGAAGGGGATCAATCCGTCCGACGCGGAATTGGAGGCATTTTTCGCTAAAAATGCCGCGCGTTATGCCACGGCGATTCCGGAACAGCGCACCGCCACCTACTTTGCATTTACTCCCAATGAGCTTCCGGGCGGGGTTCCGCAGCCGAGCCAGCAGGAGATTCAGCAGTACTTCAGTGCGCACCAGGCAGAATACTCGGTCCCTGCGCAGGCCAGGTCGCGGCACATTCTTATCCAGGTTGCACAGGGGGCCGACGCCAAGACCGACGCTGCGGCCAAGGCCAAGGCGGATGGGCTGTTGAAGCAGATTCAGGGCGGTGCGGATTTTGCGGCGCTGGCCGCGAAGAACTCCGACGACCCGGGCAGCAAGGATAAGGGCGGCGAGCTAGGCTTTGCCAAGCGCGGCACCATGGTGCCGGAGTTCGACAACGCGATTTTCACCCAGAAGATCGGCGATACCAGGATTGTAAAAAGCCAGTTTGGTTACCACATCATCCAGGTGGAAGAGCGGACGGAGGCGCACACGCAATCGCTTTCCGATGTGCTGCCAACCATCCAGGCCACGCTGATTCGCCAGAAGGGCGCGCAGGCCGAGGAGAATTACGCGCACGCTCTCACTACCGAGGCCGCCAGAGACGGCCTTGCCAAGACCTCCGCGGCGCACCACCTTGAGCTTCAGACCACGATTCCGTTTGTGAATCGCGGCATGATTCCACAATTGCCCGACAGTTCTCAGTTGATCGCGAAGGCGTTTCAGGTGAAGCAGGGCGACCCGCCCCAATACGCCGCAACGGGCGAGGGCTTCGCAATCTTCCAGGTGACTTCGGTTACTCCCGCACACGCTCCGAACTTTGGCGATTGGAAGAGCCATGTCCTCGACGACTATCGCGCGGAAGAACTTCCGAAACAGTTAACCGCGAAGACCAAAGAGCTGGCCGACAAGGCTAAGGCTGAGAACGATTTGGCCAAGGCCGCCAAGGCGGTGGGCGCGACTCTCAAGACCAGTGATCTGGTGGGCGCAAGCGGCCAGGTGCCAGACCTGGGCCAGGTGGGGCAGGTTGCCCCGCAACTTATGGATATGAAGATAGGCGACTTTAGCGGACCTATCGACGCGCGCCGGACCGGCGTGGTGGCCAAGATCGTCGACAGGCAGGAGCCGACGCCAGATGAGATTACGAAAAACCTCGATCAGACTCGCGATCAGATTCTGGAAGAGCGCCGGCAGGAGGCCTTTGGCATCTTCATGTCGAACATAATGGCCGACTACACCAAGAACAAGCGGATCCAGATGAGCAAGAAATCCGCGGGGCCGGAGATTCCCGGAACGTAATCAGAACGGCTTTGGAGCACCACTGCAAAAAGGCCCGCAGCCGTTTCAGGACGCGGGCCTTTTTGCGTTCTTATGCTTGCTCGGCCGGACAGGGATCGGGAGAAGGAATCGCGACGACTGCTGGTTGCTCCTGGCGAGAACGAAGATTCAGGAGGACAAGTCCGGCCAGAACCACCGCAACGCCGGCCAGCGCGGTCCAGTGGATCTGTTCTCCAGCTATGAATCCCCAGAACAGGCCCCATATAGGCAGAAGGTAAGTGACGGCCACGGTGCGGGTGGGCGAGATGGTAGCCAGAAGGCGGAAGAAGAGCAGGTAAGCCAGTCCGCTGCCCAGAACGCCGAGGACGGTGACGGCGGCCACGGATTTCCAATGCAGGGCTGTTGGATGGGGTCCGAACAGCGCCAGCGGGAGCAGGACCAGGCCGGCCAGAGTGAGTTGGAAAGTGGCGATGACGACCGGCTCCACGCCATGCAGCCAGCGCTTGGCGGCCACTGCGCCGGCGCCATAACTGAAGCTGGCGATGGCGATGAGGATTACTCCAAATAGAAAGCCTGCCGTTCCGGCTCCGGAGGCAATTGCCGAGGAGTGTCCGAAGACCACGGCGAGTACGCCTAGAAAGCCAAGCGCAACTCCGGCGGCGGTGAGGCGGGTAGCGCGGGCGTTCCCGGCGGCCAGTCCCAGAAGCAGCGCCCAGATCGGGGTGGTGGCATTCAATATGGAGGCGATGCTGGACGGCACGGTGTGCTCGCCCCAGGCGAAGAAGCAGAAGGGGATTGCATTGTTGAGGACGCCGACCGCCAGCAGAGGACCGAGCAGGCGCAACGGCGGCAACTTGTGGCGGCCCATTTTGAGCACGGTCCACAACAGCAGCGAACCAAAGAACAGGCGGCCGACCGCGACCCAGACGGGGGGCAGATCGTCGCCGGCGAGTTTGATTAAAATGAACGACGCTCCCCAGACCGCGGAGAGCAGAAACATTTCGAATACGTTCCGCAATTTCATTTGTGGGCCTCCTGAAGGTGGCTTCCAAAGCTCTGGATAGTTCCGGAATTGATGATGCATGGGAACTGCGAGGGAAGTCTTCCCGGAACTTGCCGTCTCTCCTAATAGATATCGCGGATTCGGCTATCGGTGCTACGAAAGATCGTGATGGTTTCCATCTCCCGGAGAGATGGAAACGACAATCGTCATCTGGCTTATTTGCAGTTCCTGTCGTCGGTGCCGCCGCACTTCGCGTCCAGTACCATGTCGAGAATCGTCATATAGGTCGGTCCGGAGACATTGCGCGTCTCATCCTGGTCGATGTTGACCTTGTGCGCCACAACGATGTCGTTGAAGGGAAAGACCGTGATGAACTGTCCGTTCGCACCCATGGCCGAAAACGCTCCCTGGTATGGCCCGGTCATGATGTCTCCCGGATACTTCGGCGCATCCCATGCCCACCAGAGAATTCCGTATCCCCAACGTCCCGTCCAGCCAGGCGACTCATACCAATCGCCTATTTCATCGAAATGCGTCGTCGGATACGTGCTGTATTGGATGGTTCCGGGATCGCCCCAGAGCGTCTTGCCCCACTGACCGCTTCTGAGAGCAAACAATCCTAGCCGCGCCATATCTCGAGTGGAAAGATAAGTCGCATACTCGAAGTGATTGGAGTCAGTTATGTAGTTCTTCTTCTGCCGTGTCCGGTCAAAGTCCTGAAAACGCAATGGGATGGCAAGATCGTCTCGCATCGCATCGAAAATATCCTGGTGAGTTATCTTCTCAAAGGCAATGCCGGCAGCGTCAAAGTCCCAGTTGTTATAGAACCAATGGGTGCCGGGATAATACGATCCGCGTGGAGGCGCAATCTTGTCCTGCCCGCCGTTACCGCTCCGAATGTAGATTCCGGAACGCGCCATCATGATCTGCTGAAGTGTGGCGTGCTTCTCGATTTCGAGAAACGGAACCTTGTCGTCTAACCCCAGTTGAGTTACCGTCTGCCTCGTATAGCTATCGAGATTCAGCCCCTTCTGGGCTTCCACCGCAAAAAGCAAACTGAGTACGCTCTTGCGCACAGAAGCAACTTTGCTGACCAGGCTCGTATCGCCATATTCAAATACGACGTTCCCACGCGAAACAACCATCATTGCATCGGTCTCATGAGTCTTAAGGAAAGCCCTCAAGGCATCAAGCCGCGCCGCGGAGAACCCTTCGGAAGCTGGGGTCGCATGCGCCCATTCGACACCGGGGAGCACATATCCGCGGCCATCGTCGAATCCTTCCGGAGGCAGAAGCGCTACCGGCTTCTTTTCAGTTTGCTGCACAGCATCTTGCGCAGGCGGTTGAGCTTCGACGAACGGAACCATCAACCCGCCAATCGCGGTCAACGTAAAGAATATTGCTGTCTTAAGTCGCACACAAAAACTATAACAAGTGGGACAAAACAAGCTCAACACAGCAATGCTCCGCTAGCGCAGTCCGGTAGTCTGGAACGGCAGCCCTGTTGTGGGCCAGTGATCCGGCTGGGCATCGATGTTCGGTGCAACGGCAGCGCCTGCAAAGGCTGCCGGGGCGACCGAAACATTCCATCCATCGAACACGACCAGCGCGTCCTCTCCGTTGAAGTCTTTCAGCGCCGCTTCGATGGTCACCGTTCTGGTTTCGTTGGGAAGCAGCGAAATGTAGTTGTCGCTGTAGTAGACCGGCAGCACGCGCTCGCCCGAGTGCTGACGCCGAAGCTGAAGATGCGCCATGAGAGCGATGTTGGGCGTGGGATTATGCACCGTCAGCGTCAGCGTCCGGTTGCCGTCGGCGTCCTTGCTTTCGACCTTGGCTTCAAGGGTGACCTTGGGCAGCGTATTCAGATCGGTAAGAACGTCGGGATAGCCGGGCTCGCCGCGCCAGTAGAAGTTCGACGAGATGAGCTTGCCTTGTGAGTCGTGCAAATCCAGTTTCAGGAAATGCGTAGCGGACAGCGTAGCAGGGAATTGAACCGGCCCGAGAGTGGTGGCCGATGAGGGCGCGGCAGTCACCTTGGTGTCGTACTGAGTAGCAATCGTCCCGTCGAGCAGGTAGACTGCCACGTGCGCAACGGCATCGACCACGGGGTCGGGAAGGTTGTTGATGACCTGCAGGTCGCCGGTGGATTCGTTGAACTGGATATGCACCGGCTCGCCGGCGCTTTTTACTGCGAACAGCGACGAGTTGGGTTCCAGGTCGTAGTGGTAGATCTGCCACACAAAGCTGGGCTGGGCCGGGTCGCTCATCCAGGTAATGATGGCCGTGGCGGGATGAAACAGCCGCGCATTGCGTCCCTCATACATGGCGCGGAAGGCTTCGTAGTTTGCCAACTGCGCCTTGCGCACAAAGTCGGCAAGGTTGGCAATCCGGCCGTATCGTCCGGCAAGCGTATTGGGGTAAAAGTCGCCTTGCTGCGCGCCTTTGGTCATGTCATGTTCGGCCCAGTCATCGTTGACCGTCTCCCAGTCTTTCTGCGGCATCATGCCGTGTATCGATTCGAGCGTGGGGACGGACATGCTGCCTGTCTCGGTCTTGAAGAAATCGTTGTTGATGAGGTAAAAGAGGCGCGGAGTCCGCCAGAAATAGGGACCCCCGCTGCGAACCCCGCGGCCGTCGGTGGAGCTTGACTGGTAGAGACGCGTGGGCTCCAGCTCCGCCATCAGCGCGCGAAGCATGTCGTCGAGCTCCTTTGGCGGAAAGCCTTCGTTGCGTGCGCACCACACAGCGATGGCGGGATGGTTGCGGAAGCGCAGAATTTTGTCGCGGACATTCGCCATATACGTGGCGATATCGGTGGGGTTGGGGCCGTCGCTGGGGTTGGGCTGAAAGAACTCGTCCCAAAGCAGAATGCCGTATTTGTCGCAGAGTTCGTAGAAGTCTTCGCTGGTGCTTTGGCCCACCCAGTTGCGAATCAGGTTCATGTTGGCCAGCTTGTGCAAGCGAATCTCGGCTTCAAGGCGCTCGCGCGGAATGCGCTTGAGTGCCTCGTCGAGGCCCCAGTTGCCGCCGCGGATAAAGATTGGAACGCCGTTGACGGAGATGGTCAGGTTGTCGGTTCCGGGAACGGTGTAAGTAATCTTGCGCACGCCGAAACTGACGTCTTGCTTGTCCGACTCGATTTTGCCGACCTTGAAGCTGAGGTGGAGGCTGTAGAGATTCTGCGGTCCATAGCCGTTTGGCCACCACAGACGGGGATTGACGATGTGCAGCGCGGGCACGGTCTTGGGATCGAAGCCGATCCTCTGCGTGCTGTGTGGCGCCAGATCGACTGGCTGCTGAAACGTGATGTTCTCGATCGTGCCTTCGATGACGCCTTCCACCGCCTGGTCCGTGACATTCTCAACCGTTGTTGAGATGGCCACGTCGGTTGAGTCGGTTTTTGGCAACGGGAGATCGGTGGTGACCAGCGGGTCCTTCAGCAGGACAGGGCCGGTTGTGGATAGAACGACCTTTTGCCAGATGCCGGTGTCGCGATCGCGAATGGCGGGGATCCAGTCCCAGCCGATGGTGGACAGAAACGTGGGCCCATCGATGGCGGTTAGGCCGCCGTTCTTTCCCGTGCCGTTGCGCAGGGTATGTTCGTGCGGGGTTCCGGGATTTGGCTGCGGCGACACCAGCACGGCCAGGACGGCCTGCTTTCCCGGCGTTACGAGGGCGGTGACGTCGAACGTGCCGCGAATGAAGGCCCCGCGCATGTCGCCGACCTTGCTCCCGTTCACCCACACGGTTGCGGAGTAGTTGATGCCGTCGAAGTTGAGCCACACGTGGCGGCCCTTGTAGTTGAGGGGAATGTCGATCGCGTTCCGATACCAGTATGAAGAAAGCGCCAGGCACTCGGGGATCGTTTCGGGACGGTTGTTTTCTCCGTAGAGCGGCTCGGGATAGACGTGGTTGTTCACCAGCGTGGTGAGCACCGTGCCTGGAACCGTGGCCGCGTACCAGCCGCTCGAGTTGAAGGCTGAGGCTGAGACTTCCGCGCCGGCTTGCGGCACTTTGGCTGCGTCCTGTAACTGCCAGCCGGCGGACAGGACCAGAGATTGTGGTGGCGCCGGGGCTGGTTTCGCGGTGGCGGCAACAGGCAAAAAGGCCGCAACCAGGAAAGCTGCGGCTGAAAAAAACGGTCCGCTATTACGCATCTTCAACGTAGTTGTCCTCGAAAAGTTTCTTTAAAAGTTTGACGGCCTTGAGCGCAGCAGAGACCCACGATTGTCTATTGCGAGCGCCGGGGTCGTCAATTGGCGCATCCGCGGCTGATAATGGCAGCATGAAGTTTCAGCGTTCGTCCGGAGTTCTTCTTCATATAACTTCGCTGCCCTCGAATGGGGGCATTGGAGACCTGGGCCCAGCCGCGCACGAATTTGTGTCGTTTCTGGCGAAGGCCAAACAGCATGTCTGGCAGGTTTTGCCGCTGTGCCCAACGGGCTATGGCAACTCACCGTATGCGGGTTCGTCGGCGTTTGCGGGCAATCCTTACCTGATAAGCCTGGAACTGCTTGCCGATTGGGGATGGATTTCGGCTAACCAGCTAAGCGGTCTGGCTGGGCCCGCCGGCAACGTGGACTTTGGCGAGGTGGAGAACCGTAAACTCCCACTGCTCTATGAGGCGGCGGGGAATTTTCTTGATCGCGCTCCACACAGCGCGAGCCTGGCTGGGCAATGGGCGGAGTTCGAGGCGTTTTGCCGGCAAGAGGCCGGATGGCTGGTCGACTACGCGCTCTACGCTGTGTTGCGCAGGGAGTTCAATACCGGAGCGTGGACGGT
>CAYWMR010000112.1:0-11785 GCA_964458965.1 uncultured Occallatibacter sp.
CAAATGCAAAGACAAAAACCTTGACAACACCAGCCGTCTCATAGAAGCCCCTGAGCGATGTCTTCCGCCAGATTCATTGAGATCCCCGAGTTTTTCCGCAGCCTCTGAAGTCGTGCCCTGTTACAAGGCGAGTTTTCGACACACGCCTTACTTCTTTACGCCGATCCCTCTCCGCATGCTGGCTTGCGTCACACTGCCGTCGGCATTGTGCGCGACCTGGTGACAAACCAATACGCAGGTGTTCGCCCCACGATTGAACGAGATTGGAAGGCCGCCATTTGGGGCTACGACATTTACATCGAAGTTGATCAACCGTTCGCCGCTGATGGTTCCGCTGGCTGCGCCCATGCCGTGCGCGGTGTGGCATGTGGAACAGCTGAAGCCCGCGTTGATGTGGCTGCTGTGCTGATTCCAACTGGTGTTCTTCACAATCTGACTCGATAAATCATGGCACTTGCCGCACAGGCCGTAGGGTCCAGCAACAGTCAAATCGGGATTGGGAAACAAATTCGAGATCGCTTGACCCGGCAACGCTGCCTGACTTAATTCGTAGCGGCGCTCCAGAATATGAGTCCATTTAGACCCGTGGGGACCGTTCGAACCCGTGCCCCCAAACTCGCGATTGTCGTCGCTGTTGTGGCAATCGGTGCACAGAATCTGGTTGCCCATGGCGCGGCCCTGGCCGATGCCATCCAGGTTCAGCATATTTGCCCGCAGACTGGGTTGCGGCAGAGAGCTGCTCCTGATGTGCGTCACGGGATGGCTTGAAGCCGCCGTGATAGCAAACTGCGGGACCAGGTTCAGAGCATCGCCCGCGGAAACCGCACGAACCGGGAAGTATCCGTAAATCGGCTGCACCTGCTTGCCCGAGCTCGTGCCGTGGCACCGCAGGCAGCCCTCATATTGATTGATGGCGGGTGTAAGCACGCTCACTCCATCGCTGGCGCTGACACCCACGATGTCCTTCTGAGAGATGCGGATCAGCGGCGGCGCAGGGAATATCCCCACCGCTTGCGCCCCATGCCCGCTGTGGCAGTCCACGCAAGTGGCATGACGGTTGTTGTTGAGCAAATTGTTCTCGGCGGCTCCGTGAGGATTGCTCGAGGTGGGAAATGGGTGCCCGACTTTGGGCTGTGCGTACTCTGAAGACACGTTGGCGTAGGGCGCCATTCCAGAAGGGATGCTGGAGCCGCCGTTGTGGCAGGCAAGACAATCCAGTTCGTTCTGGCCGCGCAGCAGCCTCGCCGCCCCGCTGCCGTTGTGTGGCGTATGGCACGAAATGCAGGCATCGGCAGCCACCGTGGCGTAACTTCCGAGTCGTGCGTGGGGCGAGATCTTGGCGGCTGACAAAGCATGCGCGCTGGTCGACCAATCGGCTAGCTGGTTGATCTGCCCGCTCTTTCTGCGGTTGGGATCGTGGCAGGCGAGGCACAACTGGCCGTTGGTGCTGTCCTTCACTAGGAAATTCTGACTTACCAGGTCTTTGGCCTGCACGTGAGGATTGTGGCACGACGTGCACTCCACGTTTCCATTGATCAGCTTCACCGCTCCAGTCGAGTCGGCGGTCCTACCGTGCGCCGCCAGAGAAGCGACCAGATCGATAGTATCTTTCAAGGGCAGCCTCAGGCTGAAAGGGTGCGACGGCTGCATGTTGGTGCCAAATACATCGGCCGAATACATCGATCCGCTGGTGGCCAATTTCCCATACGCCACGGTGGTTCCTACTGCCACGGTACCGTCATGGCAGCTCAGGCATTCGTTACTGTCGGAGCCGAGCGCCGGCGGTCTGGCGCGATTCTTCTCGGTGTCGCTCGTATACATCGTGTAGTTTTGGGTAGTGAGTTTCTGGTTCCACAGGCCGGACTTCAACCCCGAATGCGGCGCATGACAGTAAGAGCACGCGTCCGGACGAGCGCCTTTGATCGGCGATGTGCTGCCCGGTCCCAGTGCGTGCATTCCCAAAACGTCGCCTGAGACTTGAGCTGACAGGGAACTCCCGGTGAGCAGAATCGTGAGCCCGGCCAGCATTTTTCCGAGCTTCACTTCGTTCCCTCCCTGTCAGGCGCTTTCAAGCCAACGTACTGGAACACCTGGACGCGGCGATTGAACGAATCCACGACAAAAACCCGGTCGTCATGATCAATGTACAACCCGGAAGGCAGCTGGAACTCTCCGGCATGCGTGCCTCGGGAACCGAAGTAATACAACAGTTCGCCCTGCCGGTTGAAGACCTGCACCACGCCCCACAAAGCATCCACCACATAAAGATCGCCTTCCGAGTCAGCACTGACTGCCTTGGGCCGGAACATGGCCCCTGGACTGTCGCCGAGCGTTCCAATCGCGTACTGGAAGGTTCCCTCGCGATCAAAGGCCTGCACGCGGAAGTTCATCGCGTCGACCACCAACAGGCGAGGCCCATCCAGCCGCAGCTCGGTGGGCAGATTGAACTCCCCCTCGGCTTCTCCCGTCTTGCCGATGGTCTTCAGCACGGTGCCTTCCATGTCGAGAATGAAGACCTCGTCGCGCAGCGTGTCGGTTACATAAATCCGTTGCGCCGTTGAGTCTACTGCAATTCCAGTGGGCCGTTTGAAGTAGCCCTCGCCGCCTTTTAAGTTGCCTATCGCACGGAGGAACTTCCCACTTGGCTCAAAGACAAAAATCACGCCCGCATCGGAATCGGTTACATAAATGTTGTCCTGCGCATCGATCGCGACGCACTGCGGCGTCCGCATCGGTACTTTTCCCTGACGCTGGATGAACTTGTACTTACGTTCTGTGAAATCGAAGATGTGCACGCCGGCAGCGCCCGGATCGGTCACGATGATCCGCCCATGCGAATCGGTGGCAATGCTGTAAGGACGCACCAGGGTGTGATATTCGGGCGCGCCGGCAATTACGTCCACCAGCTTGTTCCAGAAGCCGCGGTTTGGCTTGACTTCGTTTTCCGAGTCGAAACTGCGTTCCCATGAGAGCTTGCGCCCGCCCTCCAGCGACATCTCCCATGCCTCGGCCGCAACCGCTTGGTGCTTAGGCCCTGGACCTGCCCAGATCGGGGCCGGCGGCAGCACGACCCAAGCCAGTATGAGGCCTGCGCCCAGGCAATTCCGACGCACTCCGCTCAAAAGAAATTGAACCAACGCGATACTCCGATGTAGAAAGATGATATTACTTCCGGTGGTAAGCCTGAGGCGCTAAAACCCTGACCCATCCTGGAGTATCCACTGGTAAAGTCCAGTTTGCGGACGTGATATTGGACGAGGGCATTGTATTCGTCATTGTCATTCGTGGACGCAACCCCGGCACTGGAGGTGTCGCTGCTGGACCGGGCGAAAGAAGACGTGATGATAAGGCCTTTGGCGGGAGAGCTGGAGAGCGCAAAAGAGTAGCCGCTTCCACCATAGAGCGTCACCAGGCTAGCGGGCAGAGCGGACACCGGCACTGGCACCGGCACCAAGCCCGCCCCGGTCTCGAGGGCTTGGCCGCTTGCCCTGTTGTAGCTGCCATTGGCCGATATCCAGGAACCGAAGCCTACGCTGCCGTTGTAACTCTCGTTGCTGTTCGACGTGCCGGCCTGCGCGACCAGCGCGGTTCTGCCGCCGCCTGCGCCCACGCTCATGTTGAACTCGCCCCAGTGACGGCTTGCGCCGCCCGAGAAGCTGTAGCTCGAACTCATGTAGGTAACCAGCAGCGTCTGCATGTCTTGTGCATAGGAGAACGAACTCGAAAACTGCCATCCCCGAAACAGGCTGGAGTAATTTGCGCCGGTGGAAAAGCTCAACGTATCCTCGCCGGTCTGGTCTGCGCTGTTACCGGTAAGGGTCAGCGTGGCATTGAAATTGCCGTCAAGAAACTTGTGTCCGTAGGAGGCGCTTCCACCGTAGGAGGTCCTTCCATAATCCTCCGCCTGGAACAACTCGGTTCGGCGCTCTACATAGACTGACGTTTGCAGGTTCGCTGCAAGCGAGTAACCGAGGATGGCCATCAGATCAAGGGAATTCGACGTTTCGTTCGAGTTGTCCGCCGGAATCGCCCCACCGGCCGCCACAATCGCCTCGGTCAGCTGCCCGCTCAAATTGTCTGAGTAATTCATGCTCCCCGAGATCGCCAGCTTTGGGGTCGGGTGCATCGACGCAAGAACGTTTACCTGGTCAATGGTCCCGCTGGTGCTGTTTCCCTCGTAATCGCTGTTGAAGTTGGACCGGTTGATCGTACCCGAGATCGTGCCTCGAAGGGGGAGCTGATGCGAGACGTTGAGTCCATAGTCGCTATTGTCCTGATGCGTTTCCGTGTCCTTTGCACCGGACACCACCTGCGGAATCAGCGAGTGGCCGCCTCCCAATCCATAGTAGGCGCCCATGTTGAAGCCCGCCAGGCTGTAGGACGAATGGAAATTGAGCGCATGAAAGGCGTTTGTCCCATTATCATTCGTCCCATACACCGAATACTGGCTATTTCCCATCTGAAATCCCGCCGTAAAGCTCGGCACGTCGGGAAGGTTTTCGCTCCAGTTGATGCCAAACGAATCGCTGTTGCCGTGGGTTATGTAATTGGAGAGGCCTGGGACATCGTAACTCCCTTCGCTGTCGTAGGCCTTGGAATAGCTGATAGCGCCGGGGAACCGGCTGCCGCCAAAGATGTTGGCGGTGGCGGTGACGCCGCTGGCATTGGATATGGACTGGTAGTCGGAGTTGGCGCGTGACTGATTCAGAAAAGCGGAGGCATTGAACGACAAGAAATTGGGATTGTAGAAAAAGCCGGAGTAATTGGCCACGCCGCCAGCCGTCCAGCCGTGGTCTGAACTCGTCATATTGCCGTAGTCGGCGGTGTATCCGGAAGAGATCGTGCCGTTCATGCTGGAGCTGACTTCACCGGTCTTTATCTGTGCGGCAATAGGCCATGCCGACAACAGAACCCCTGCCTGCACCAACCACGCAACTTGGAATAGCCTCCTCACCGTGTGTCCGCCCTCGCTTCTCAGCCCTCAAGCGTCCCGCCAAGAGTCTCGTTTTCTTACCAGGTATCGTCGAGGCCATGCAGCCAGTCCTTCGAAACCGCTCGCAACTCTCGGGGAAGCTTCAAATCCAAAGGCTGCATGTGCAGCCTCTTAGTGCAATTCGACCTTTGCGTTCTCGCGCAGCTCTTTATCCAGCGCGGCGCGAAGCTGGTTCGTCTTGTTCTGTGGCAGTTCCTTTTCCAGTTGCGCCTTCACAGCTTCGAATTTCGCTTCGCCAGCCGGTGTGTGCTCCCCCAGGCGCACGATGGTGTAAATCTGCTCGACTTGAATCGCATCGCTCACATCGCCCGGCTTCATGGCCTGTAGGGCTTTCAGTATCTGGGGCGCCAGTTGATCCACGGGTAGCGGCTTGTGTTGGCCCATCATCACGCGGTAATCGTCGTCGGAGATCTTCTCTGCAAGCAGCCCAAATCCTTCGGCTGTCTTGGTGGCCTTCGCCTGGCGCAGCGCGTCTTCCACCCGCTTTTGCCGTTCTTTCAACTGCTCCGCATTTGCCTTTTCCGGAGTGAAGATGGAAATCGTCTGGATGGTGAACGATTCAGGATGTTGGAAGCGGGCCGGGTTCTTGTCGTAGTAAGCCCTGACCTCGGCCGGAGAGACCGTGCTCTTGTTCTCGACTTCGGCCTTGAGAAATGCTTCAATCAACAGCGAGCGCCGGATCTTCTCGTCGAGCAACTGCTGCGAGCCATGAAAATCGCTCTGCAGCGATGCATTGAATTCCTCCGGCGTGGCGAAGGTCTTGCGGAAATCCATCTCAGCTCGCTGCATCCTGACGGGCGAAACAATCATCTTCCGGCGCAGTGCCTCCTGATACACAAGCTCTTCGAAGACGATCATGTTCAGGGCGCCGGCGCGGATATCCGGCTCCAGGTCTTTGGGAATCCCGTTGTGCTGCCGAGCGTACGGGAAGATGGCGTATTCCTCGCGAACCAGGTCGGCTTCAGTGAGGACCCTGCCGTTCACACGAACCACCGGCTTGTCCGCAGTCATGGGAGCGGAAGCCGGAGTGAAGACCGTGGGCGCATGAGAGGCTACCTGGGCGCCAGCCGAAACAAACACCGGCAGCAAGAAGATGCAAATGGGAAGTTTGTAGTTCATGGTTGTCACCCTGTTTTTGAGAAAAAAAAGGGGGAGGGAAATTATCGTTCCCTCCCCTTTTATGCAAACGGCTTAGAACGTTGTTCCGGCGCTACCGCCGTTGACTTCGTTCGACTCGCCACCATGGCACTGACGGCAGAACTGCGCGTTCTGGTTGTTCAGGGGGTTGGTGTCGCCCGGATTGTACGGAGCGCGGATGAAGAACATCGTCGTGTAGTTTCCGGCCGTCAAGCCCGTAGCTCCACTCTTAATCGAGGCCGCCGTGGTGCCGGTCCCAGCAGCGTAGTTGACGCCGCCGACCGCGACCACGTTCATCAAGTGCTGGTTGTGGCAGGTGGTGCAGGTTACCTCGGGGGTGTTGTTGTAATTCCCCGGCGAGACAAAGAAGCCGTAGTTAGTGATGAACTTCGTCATCAGCGGCCCGGGGATAATCCCGTTGCTGGTGGCGGAGTAGGTGCAATCCCAGCCATGATTGTTGAGGCCGCACGGAATGATGGCATTGGTTCCCACCGGGTGATCGGTGAGATAGCTGCCGGCACCGGGGCCGCTGACGCCGTTGTTTCCGAGCAGGGTCGGGACAGGGCGGCCGCCATAGGTGGCAGTCGGCAATGTCTCATAGACTACGTTCTTCATCATGGCGCCCTTCGCAATGTTGCCGTCATGGCAACTCAGGCACATCAGGATGCCACTAACGTCACTCGCATTCCCCAGGAAGCCGGTCGCCCCGGAGTTCAGGCCGTTCGGCAGGTGTTCCGCCGTGTTTCCGGCAAAAGCAATGGTCTGGCCGTACAACGGGCTTGCATCCTCGCCCCAGAGTGCAACACTGCCCGTATCCGCGCTGGGTGCGCCTTGGCCTGTACCAATGCCGCCGCCGTTACCCGCTGCGCCGCTGTGTGGCGCGTGACAGGCCGGGCAACCCCGGCCATAGTTAAGGTGTGCGCCGAGGACGTCAGTCGCCGGGCCACCGGTTCCGAGATTCTGGGCAGACGCGAAGCTCGCGGCTGCAAGAAACATAAATCCTATTGCAATTGAAAGATTGCGCTTCATTTGGTGGAGCCTCCTGGTGCAATTTCTGGTGTTCGACTGGACCGTGACGGCGACCTGACTGGTGTTGTTCTCAGTTCAGTCTTCAGATTGATCATGTGCACGACTGATGCCGTTGCCGCGGAACCGGGGCCTCTGTTGGCCTCTGTTCGTAACCTGTTGCTGGAAAATGGCTTAGAAATCTCCAAGCTTGAGAAACTGACCCCTGGGCAGGAACGTGCCACCCCTTGGTGGGCGTTCTGGCACAGTGCCGTTGGTGAAATGCCCCAAAGTACTCTGATCCCCTGTGTACCGTATTCAGACATGAGAACCATCCCATTCAAGAAACCAGAATCTCTGCCTCCAAGGCGGTTGGAAACGCCTCGAAGTTATGCGTTTATCTTTCCCAATTACCAATGTCATGGGATGTGATCTCAGTCACACTGTGTGTCCTGAATCGCCCATGTTGTGATTCTCGTCACACCGTTAAGTGATCCAGATTGCTCCACTAACTCTGCCTCCACCATTAAGGTGAAGGTGCAACATCGCGCGACAGGAACTCCTTCCACGCGTCCGGAAACGTAGCCAATCGGTGTTCGGCGCTCCGATGTTGAAGATCGAAACAGTCCGAATCACTCGCAATTCCGGCCAGGGAGAGTTACGCATGGCAAACCAACCAACAACGGCATCGATTGCCAATCCACCCTTGCCGCCGACGCGCGTCTACGCTCTGGCGGTAATCTGCCTGGTGGCGGGACTGCCGATCGGATACCTGCTGCGAGGATCGCAATCGCCCGTGTCCCGGGCGCGGCAGGCTGCCGGCGCCACAATGCAATTAGCTCCCGCTGGCCAAATGCGCGGCCCGGATACTCTCAGCCGGCAACAGATGAAACAACCGCCCGGTCCGCAACCAGTGCCCGCCCTCAACCCAGCACCGCCATCTCACCTCGCAATGGGCGGCGGACGCATGCCCAACCCGGAAGAACTAAAAAGGATGGCCGACAAGCAGGCTGCACCGATCGTCGAGAAGCTGAAGAGCGATCCCAATAACACTGCTCTGCTGCTCCAGGCTGGAGCCATTTACCATGCCGCTCTTCAGTTCAGAGAAGCGGCCGCATATTACGGCAAGGCGGTCGAGGTCGACCCTTCGAATGTCGCCTCTCGGATTAAGTTGGCCTCCAGCCTGTTCCGCGGCGGCGATGTCGATGGTGCGATTGCTCAACTGAATCGGGCGCTGGCCGATGACCCCAAAAACGCCAATGCGCTCTTCGACCTTGGCATCATCCGTTTGCAGGGCAAAAAGGACGGCAAAGGCGCCCTGGCCGCCTGGCGGCAATTGCTGAAGTCCAATCCGCAGTTGAGCCAGGATCGCAAAGATGCTGTGTCGAAGCTGATGGCCGACGTGATGACAACCCAGGGCGATCGACACGGGATTGAAGGAGCACCGCGCAATGACGGACACTAATCGACTTCCTATGGTGCAATGGACAAGGATCCGAGCCGTTATCCTTGCGGCTGTCTGCCTCACCGCGGGAATCGCCGGCGGCTGGGCAATTCGCGGAACGCAATCTCCGGCGCCAACCGCATCCACGCCAGTTGTGGCGGGGGCCGGAAAGGTGTCGCAGAATCCGAGTTCCGCTCAATGGAAAGAAATGGCCGACGCGAAGGCAGCGCCACTGCTCGAGAAACTCAAGTCGGATCCCAACAACCCGGAGTTGATAGTTGGCATCGGCAACGTCTATTACGATGCGCAGCAATATCCCATCGCCATCGACTATTACGGGCGTGCCCTCAAGGCCAGGCCTTCCGACGCAGCCGTGCGCACTGATATGGCCACCGCCTACTGGTACATGGGGAATGCCGACCAGGCGATTGCGGAATTCAACAACGCGCTCCACTACGCGCCCAACAATCCGAACACACTTTTCAACCTCGGCGTGGTCATGTGGCGGGGCAAGATGGATGCTGCGGGCGCGATCGCCGACTGGGAGAAGTTGCTCGCTGTCAACCCGAACTACAGTGAAAAGGACAAAGTCGAACAATTGATAAACGAGGCAAAAAACAAGCCGGCTAAAGCGGATTCGAAGGCGAAGTAGACCGGAAAAGTCCAGATCCTCCGGTTTCGACGCCTTTAGCGCAAGAGCCGGAGGCCGTCTGGGCAATCCTACTGCGCTTCGTCCAGAACCTCGATGCCCGAGACAGTCGCGTGGTTCTGTATCGGCTCAAAGGTAATGTTGAGTTTGCCTTGCGCGCTGGGTTTCAGGTGGTAAAAGGTCTTGGTAAGGAATTCAAGACTTCCCGCTTCTTTGTAAATGTCGAAGTTATCCAGCAGCGTGTTTCCGTTGCACAGTACGCGAAACACGCGGGATCCTTCGCCTCCGAATCCCGATGCGCCGGTCCCGAAATAAAACTCGGCAAAGTGCAGAATCAGCGTGTAACGATCCCGCGTGTCAACCGGAATGGCGTAGGTGAAGTGTCCATACCGCTCCGCCGCAAAAAGGTCGGGGTCCGATGTCCCCTTGATTTGAGGGGTGTTCTTCGAACTGTAACCATCCAGAAAATAGTCATCCGGGTGCCAGAACTGGCCGCTGTGGTCGGTGTACCCTCTCGGCTGGGTAACCAGACGGATGGGAAGCTGCCGGTGAGGTGTCCCGGGGAGGATCTCGATCGCATTAACCGTCGCAGGAGACAGCTCGCTGGTGAACCCAAGGTGTAAGATTCCGTTGCTGGCGGGGCTCACGTCGCGGAAGATGCGCTCGTCCGCGTTATTCGCACCCAGCGCGTCCGAGCGAACGTCGATGCTCGACAGGACTTTGTCACCATTGAGATCGACACTGAAGGTGGAAAGCTCGATCGACTGCGGATCTGCGGCGACGAAGTAAAGATGAAGTTCGTATACTCCGGGCCGAAGCGGAATGTCGTAGAAAAAGTCTCCATTTCGCCTGTGTTTGAACAGCATCGGGTCGCTGGTTTGTGCTCCCACCTTGTCAGGACGATCCTCCGCCGCACCATAATGAAAATACTCGTCGGGCTGCCAGACATTGCCGGCGCTATCGATCTGCGGTTTTCCGCCGTAGCCTGCAAGAACCCGAAGGGGTATTTGCGCATAGGATCCGGCACTCAAGGGAATCGCTTGCGGCAAATTAGAAGCCCCGGCGCCAATGGTGCTTCCCTTGGCGGTGTGAGCCCGGAAGAACAGGTATCCGCTATAAATCGTTGCGGCTAATACCGCGAATGCGACGATATAGAACCAACGCCGCTTGCCCGGCAGCGCGAAGGTTTTCTCGCTCTCGCCCTTTGCCGCAACAGAAGGCGTGTGCGTGAAGACGGGGACGTAAGCACCCGGTGGAATCGAAATGTGGATTGGATGATCTTTCCCCTCTCCCTCGTAATACTCCACCGGACGTTTTCGCAGGCGGTGCGCTTCAACCCGCACAATCGCGTCCTCGCCCGCATTGAAGGTGTCTTTTGAGCGCCCGAAAACCTCAGTTGCAATGTCGTATTCGTGCAGGCTGTCTGCTTGCCCCTGAAAATACTTCTCCCCGATATATGTGATAAGCCGAAGCAGGCGCGATGAATTTCCAAGCGCCGCAGATACCGCCTCCAGTTCCCGGCGCTCCTCCGCCTTTAAGGCAGGTGGACTGAGATTCGATGCGGTCTGGGTTTTACTAAACAACGCCCGTCTCCTGCTGATTGCCATCATAGTCATCCCGCGTACGCACTTGCAACACCGCCGAAAAGCCAACGCGCGGCGCACTTGCTAACCATATTAATTTCAATAGTGTACATACGTTGTAACCGTTTCCATAACATGCCTGTACACGAATGTTCATGTTTAACGTTTACTTCCCTTGCGGCGAAAGCTAATCATTCTCGCGGCTCAAAACTAGGCCTGTCGCGTGAACGCAAATCAAGTTGGAGGGAGCCGGAGTCGCGGTCCCCGCCCGATACTCGGAGTTTCGCTTGCGCAGTAGCAACGTTTCAATCTGCGTACCTCCCATGGTCGCCAGGCACTGGCGCACGATAAACCGGCGCCCGCGAATTGCGCCCCCGGCTCGCGGTGGAAGCCGGTTGCATATCTGCTGCGGAGGAGCGGGTCGCAGCCACCGCAGAACGGAGTGAGCGAAAGAGGACAGTCCACAGAGCTCGAAGCTGGCATTCTCCAAAAGTGCCGGAAAACCGTTGATTTAGAGTAACCGGGCACCTTGGCCTCACAGATTCTTTGGAGGCACATCTTGCAAGGAACACATTCAGGAGGCAACACAAATATGAAAACCGTTCAAAGGGTTGTATCGAGTCAAACCTCGATGCGCAACTGGATTCGGCATATCCCATGGCTGCTCATACCAGTCCTGGCTCTGTCCTTTTCCATCGCCAAAGCTCAACAAATCACCGGTACCTTAAGCGGTATCGCAAGTGACCAGACCGACGCCCGCATTCCGGGCGCTGCTGTCCTCTTCGTAAACGAGGCCAGCGGCGACAAGCGCGACTCCAAGACCGACAACGCTGGGTACTTCTCCGTAACCGCTTTGCCGCCAGGCACTTACACCGTAACCATTACGGCAAAAGGCTTCTCGAAGTGGGAGGAAACCGGCATCCTGCTGAACCAGGGCGAATCTCGTACCATCGCCAACATCCATCTCAAGGTCA
>CAYWMR010000113.1:0-11730 GCA_964458965.1 uncultured Occallatibacter sp.
CGCGGAGGATGAAGATGGTTCCAGCGCCGGAGTCGGCGAGGAAGAGATCGCCGTTGGGAGCGGTGCGGATGAGGCGCGGCATGGTGAAGGTGCCGCCGCTCAGGCGCATGTGCTCTTTGTTATCGGCGCGCTGCATGGGGGCGGTGTCGCCGCCGGCGTAAAGGGTTACCTTGAAGCCCGCGGGAGCGAGCGGCCATGCTTCGGCGGGGCGCGGGATGACACGTGGGGTGTTATTGACGGCCTCAGCGGGGTTGGGCTCGGGAAGGTCGGCGAGGGTGATTTTGCGGCGGATGCCGGGCTCCTGCTGGTTCCAGTCGGCGAAGGCGGCCGGGCCGGTGATCACCTGGGGTTTGGGCGCGGCTGGGGTGTCAGAGGAGTGGGCGGTGAGCGAGGAAACCAAAGGAACGCAAAGTACGGCAGAAACGCCAAGCAAACGGGGCAACCTGAAAACGATGTTCATAAAACCTCTCATGGGGAATGTCTTTCATTCTGGGTGACGTTGAGGGCGGGTGAATGGTCGCGCCACGCACTCTGAAAAATAGGAAGGCCCGAATCGGGGAGAACCTTCCAACTGTCTATTTGGATGTTTCCGGAATGAGATTGGACGCAGGCTGGGAAGGCTCGCCGTTCGCGAGTCCGGCCAAAAGGGATGGCGAGAGGCGCGCGTTAACCTGGACACGGTTCCGCTTCTGGGAGATAACCGCGGTCTTCAGCAGTTGCTTCAGGGCGTTGTTGGCTGTGTCTTCAGCCAGTGGCGCGGTGAAGGTGCGGGCAAGCGTTACCAGAGATTGAAGATCAGCGGCCTGGCTCGCGGCAGTCTGGTCGGTGGCGGCGATCTCCTCCACTTTGAGGTTGAGAAAGTTGCCAAGCGACAGAGCGGGAGTGACGCTGGCTACGAAGGTTGAGTCGCTTTCAAGCGGCAACGCAAAGCCGAAGATGTTAATTGCGCCGCTCTCAGAAAACGGCATGCCGACCTGGCCCACGCCCCAGGCAATGGAGAGCAGGGGAACCTCGTGGAAGTACTGGTTCAGCAGTGTCGAATCGGTGAAGGGCCAGGCGGCGGTTGCATGGCGGTCGAGCATGGAGTGGATCTTTTCAGTGGTGGGGAAATTGGAGACGGCAAGCATGTCATAGCCGATTTGTGCCACTCGCACGGTCCGGCCTTCCGATGGGATGGAATAGACGGTGTGTCCGGCGTAGGACTCGCGGGAGGCAGCGTGGGCGTCGAGCCATGCGTTGAGGCGCTGACCGGTGAGCTTGCCCACCAGCACCATGGAGTAGGCGACGGGGCCGTTGGGGCCTTTGGGGTCGGCCATGCGATGGATAGCGATGGCGGCCTGGTCGAGGTCGCGCTCCCAGTCGATGCCGGTGGCGTCGACGAATTGCTGGTATTCGGGCACGCGCTGGGGCGGCTTCAGGTCCTTGTGAAGGAAGATGCGAACCGGCTTGAGATTGATGTAGAGGATGCCTTCAGACTCGGGGAGCAGGCGGGCGGCTTCCGGCGGAGCCTTGGAGCGGAGGAAGATGGCCACGGCCAGAGTGAGCAGGACCGCGGCCACTACCCAGAGCGTTCTGCGGGTGCGTCTGTGCATTTGGGCCGTCAGAGATCAAGGTATCACCTGGACTCGGGTAACCCCTGATCTCTGACGGATGTCCTCGGTGCCGATTGCTAGTTTCTGCCGAAATCGAATACCCTGGATGCGCCCGAGCCGCCGTAGAGACCCATTCCGGCCGTACCATTTGCGGAGATGAATCCGTATTCCCCAGGCAGCAGGGTGCCGTTGAGCACGACCTTATAGACACCTGGCCGCAACTTTGAGTAGGTAAAGCCGGTTACGGCTCGGTCTTCGGTACCTCCCGAAGTGCCAAACGCGTTGGACGAGCCTACAACCGTCTCTCGTGTATCTCCTTTGATATCGAACTTGAGCAGAGTGTATTCATTGGGGGTACTGGTGCCCCCAAACGGAGTGGAAGCCTGGCTCAAGCCCGCGCTCTGCTGCTCAAAATAGAAGTAGAAGACAGGCTGCGAGTCAGCGGCGCGAGCGTTCGAGTGCGCGCCGCGGAGGACGGCCTTCCTTTTGATTTTGGCAATCCCGTAGGTCATGGACGCAGCAAGGTAACCGCCTGTTTTGCCTTCAGAATAAACCGACGGCTCAAGCATCGTCATTTTTGAGCCGACGGGCGCCGATTCGCTGTAAATGTAAATGCCGGCGTCGTGCGGTGTTGTTGGATCGTCTGGATTGCCCGCGGCAGTTGGAGCGCCGGGAGCCGAGGCGGACACTGCCGCCGGGGAGGTGGATTTCAGCCCCTTCAACACGATGGTCGAAATCACTTTGTCGCTGGCTCCCGCCTTGTTGAGCGCAATGAGGCCATTGGCGGAGGTATCGTAGTTTCCCGCCGAAGCATTGATGGTGGAAACGATCAGATCGTCTGATAGTCCAGCCTTGACGAGATTGATAACGGCATCATTGCTCAACGCCTGCTGGGCTACGAGGAAAGGGCAAACCGCAAGAAGCATAACTCCGAGAAGAAACCTTCGCATGAAAACACCATCCTGTCTCTTAAAAACCGCTAAGAGATTCATCGGAGGGAGCGGCGAAATCATGAGCCTGCATCCGCATTGAGCCAGGAGATTTTCACGAAGGCGGGCGAACGGATGCGGCACGGAGCATTTGCGCCGAGTCTGGATGCCCAGGGCCTCTACGCTCCTGCGGTGTGAGATTTGGGGATTCTTGCCCGTGCGGCGGGAGTGTGCGCGGGTTGAGGGGCTTTGGGAGCTGGGGCCATGGCTGGATCCCAGTAGAGGAGGCGGCCGCAACTGTCGCAGGTGAGCAGCTCGCCCTCGCGGAGCTGGTTCCACATCTGCGGACGCACACCCATCCGGCAGCCTATGCATTGCTGGTTATCGACGCGTGCAAGGCCTGTGCCGCGCGAGCCGGAGAGACGGTCGTAGCGGACGAGAAACTCGGGCTCGATGAGCGGGCGAAGGGCGTCGCGCTCCGCGTTGAGCGTGGCAAGCTCGGCGGTGTACTCCCGCTGGCGAATGGCGGCGCGGGCGCGGGTCTTGTCGAGCGCGGCGGCAAGGGATTCGACCTGGGCCCGGGCAGCGGCGAGAGCGGCTTCCTGCGCTTCAGTGCGCTCCAGACTGGCAAACTCTTCATTTTCAAGGCGCTCGGCTTCTGAAGCCGCGAAGGTGATTTCGTGCTCGATGGCGGCGGCCTGTTCCGGAGTCTTCACAGAGTCAAGCTGGGTGCGGAAGCGCGCCGCCTTCTGTCGATGTGCTGCAATTTCGCGATCGAGGCGGGTGCGAAGGGACTCTTCGCGACTGAGCAAATCGGAGGCGACAGCCGACTGGCGCTCGGCGGCTGCCAGCGCGGCCTGGGCCTGGGCGGTCTCAGCCGGCAAACCCTTCAAAGCGAGCGTAACGCGATTACGCTCCAGATCCACTGCCTGTAACTTTACGAGATGTTCAATTTGCGGTTGCATCCCTGTTAAGAAGTCTACGGCATTGGGCATCTATATGGACAGTGGGCGGCAATGGAGTGAAACAGTGAAGGAGTGAAAAAGTGAAAGAGTGAACAGTGGGTTGTGGGAAGTGGTCGGGGCCATGTTCTGCGAGAATGGTTGCAAGCGGGAGGTCGGGATTGGCGGAAACGGGTGCGTCATTCTGGCGGAGAAGCCGGTGGCTTAAGTGGACTGCGGGCGTGCTCCTGATCGTGGTGGCGGCCGCGGGCGTACTGGTGGCCGTGGCGCTGCACCGGGTTGAGCCCTTCTTGCGCGCGCAAATTGTGGCGGAGCTTGAGCAACGGTTCCATGCGCGCGTGGAACTGGACGGCTTTCATATGGCGCTGGGCGGCGGTTGGCGAGGGCCGTGGGGGGTGTGGGCAAACGGCAAGGGATTGCGAATCTGGCCGCCGGCTCAGGTTGCCGGAATTACGGCGCCGGGCAACGCTGCGAACGGAACCGGCGAGACGGCGGGCGGATCGGGCCAGCCATTGATCCAACTGGATGAGTTCAAGTTTCATGCGCCGATTCACTATGAGCCGGGCAAGCCGTTTCACATTTCGGTGGTGGAGTTGAAGGGGCTGAATATCGATCTCCCGCCGCAGTCGCACTTTGGGCATGGCGAAGCGGCTGCCACAGTAGTTCATACTGCCTATCAAAACCCCGGCGGTGGAATTGGCGGCGGGGCGGCGTTGTTGCGCGTAATGGTGGATACGGTGGAATGCACCGGGGCGCACTTGACGCTCGAGACGAACAAGCCCGGAAAGTTGCCGCTTGAGATTCCGATTGCGCACCTGCGGGTGACGGGGATTTCCGCGGCCACCGAGATGGGGTTCGATGCCGAGATGACCAATCCGCGGCCGGTGGGGACGATCTACACCACCGGAAAGATTGGGCCGTGGCTGGTGGCGGATCCAGGCGAAAGTCCGCTAACCGGGAAGTACCGATTTGAGAACGCGAATCTCGCGGGGTTCAAGGGAATTGCCGGGATTCTCAATTCGAACGGGCAATACCAGGGCACGCTGCGCGACCTGATGGTGGATGGGACGACGGAAACGCCGGACTTCAGGCTTACGCATTTCGGCAACACCCTCGAACTGCATACCAGGTTTCATGCCAAAGTGGACGTGACCACCGGGGATACATGGCTTGCGCCAGTGGATGCGACGCTTGGGCACTCGCACTTTACGGCGCAGGGACAGATTGTGCGGGTGACGCCGGTGGGGACGCAAACGCGAGGGGGACACGATATTGCGCTGACGGTTCATGTGGACCGGGCGCGGATCGAGGATTTTCTGCGGCTCACCAGCCATTCGCCTACTCCGCTGCTGATGGGCGCGGTGACGGTGAAGACTACGCTGCATATTCCGCCGGGGCCATTGCCCCTGCATGAGCGGCTCAAGCTGAATGGAACATTTGCTTTGGATGCGGCGCAGTTTACGAGCGAAAAGATTCAGGGATACATCAAGCAACTGAGCCTGCGCGGCCAGGGGCGGCCCAGGGATTTGAAGACGGTGGATGCGGCGAGCGTTGAATCGGCGATGGAGGGGGATTTCCAGATGGACGGCGGAGTGATCACTTTGCCGTCGCTGATTTATAAGGTGCCTGGGGCGCTGATCCAACTGAAGGGCACATATGAAGTGGAAGGCGGGTTCCTGGATTTTAAGGGGACCGCGCAACTGCAGGCCACGGTATCGCAGATGGTGGGCGGAGTGGCTGGAGTCCTGATTAAGCCGGCCGACCGGTTGTTCAAGAAGCAGGGCGCCGGGACGGTGATTCCGATTGAGATTCGTGGAACTCGCGAGGAGCCGACATTCGGGGTCGATTTCCAGCATTTCAAGGGAAACTGGACGGTGAGGCCGGCCACGAAATAGCGGGCCGCCTCTGCCGGTATTGTGATAGTTTGGCTTGCGTCCCACTATTGCCGGTACTGCGGCGGTGAAAGAAGACGAGGAGAACGCAATGCACTGGACGGCACGTATCGTAAACTGCGCCATGGCCCTTTCACTTGCGGCTGCGGCGATTACCGCGGGAGGTCAGCAGTTGCAACCAAAACCGACGCAATCCTCTTCAAAGGGATCCACAGCCGGCAGTGCCGCTGCTGAGCGGGACTGGTGGAAGAATGCCGTGATTTACGAGATATACCCGCGCAGTTTCCAGGACACGAACGGCGACGGCATTGGGGATTTGAACGGCATAACCGCGCGGCTCGACTACCTGAAGGATCTGGGGGTGGACGCAATCTGGTTGACGCCGGTTTATCCCTCGCCGCAGGTGGACTTTGGCTACGATATATCGGATTACGAAAGTATTGATCCGCAGTACGGAACGCTGAAGGACTTCGACCGGCTGGTGGCGGAGGCGGACAAGCGGCATATTCGCGTGCTGATGGATATGGTGATGAACCACACGTCGGACCAGCACCAGTGGTTCCTCCAATCGCGGTCGTCGCGGGACAACCCTTACCGGGACTGGTATATGTGGCACGATGGGAAAGGCCAAACTGCAACAGACAAGGGCGTGCCGCCAAATAACTGGCAATCGCTTTTTGGGCACTCGGCCTGGCAGTGGGATGAGAAGACGCGCCAGTACTATTATCACAAGTTCTATATCCAGCAACCGGACCTGAACTGGGACAACCCCAAGGTCCACGAGGCGTTCAAGGACATTATCGGCTTCTGGCTGAAGCGCGGTGTAGGCGGATTCCGGTTCGACGCGATTACCACGCTGTTCGAGGACCCGAATCTTACCGATGAGGGGGTGCTGCTGGACAAGGACGGCAAGCCGCAAATCAATGCGTTTGGCGACCCGCAGCTGGATAACTCGAAGACCGACAATCTGCCCGGCGTTCACCCCGTAATGCAGGAGATGCGGGCACATGCGGACACGTTCAACACGGCCGGGTTTCCTGGAACGCGCGTGCTGATTGGCGAAACTTACATGGACAATATCGCCGAGCTGGCCGAGATGTACGGGCCGGTGGACAAGCCGGAGTTTCATCTGCCCATGGACACGCAGCTAGCTTTTATCAACAAGCTGGACGTGACCGCGTTCCGCCACAAGTTAATTGATGTGCATACGCAGATTGGGCACAATACGCCGCTTCTGCTTTTCGACAACCACGACAACCCGCGGCTGGACGCGCGCTATGGAGACGGGATTCACGACACCGATATTCAGCGGGCGATTGCCACAGTCCTGTTCGCGAGCCGTGGGGCGGCGCTGTTCTACTATGGCGACGAGATCGGAATGAAGACCACTCCCCCGAAGCGGAAAGCGGATGTGAAGGACCCGATCGGGATCACCGGCTGGCCGAAAGAGAAAGGGCGCGACGGCGAGCGTACACCCATGCAGTGGGATGGAAGCGCGAACGCGGGATTCACCCAGGGCGCGCCGTGGCTGCCGGTTCCAAAGAGCGCAGCTCAGATTAACGTGGAGTCCGAGAAGAACGATCCGAACTCGCTGCTGGCATGGTATCGGAGCCTGATCCAATTGAAAAAGATGAACCCGGCGTTTGCTCGTGGTGAGAATTTGATGCTGGATACAGAAAACACCAAGGTGCTGAGCTGGATGCGCCAGGCGCATGGAACAGCAGAGGTGGTGGTGGCTGTGAACTTTACGGCTGAACCGCAAACGGTGAGCCTCGCGGCGAGCGAAGCGGGCATGCAGGCCAGGCGCTTGAAAACACTGCTGAAGACGCCGGGAGGGATTGACCCGGTTCGGCTCGACGCCATCCGGTTGGGCCCGTATGGGGTCTATATCGGCGAGGTACGGTAGAGGTTTCGGTTTGTGGCCTGGGTGAGACAAGCGTTCGCGGTCTCTGCGCCCTGCGGGAATCCAGCGTGTCGAGCCTTGTGAATTTGCGCCGGAAAGCATGTGCTTTTGCGAGTCCAAGAGGCTGCGCCTGCCCAACTGGCCAACCTGGAAATCATCGAAAAATGACCGCAGAGTGAGGTAAATCACATCCTGTGGCTCAAAAGAAAGTTATCTTTGCCTCACAGAAAGAGGTTGTGCCGCAGTCCACCCCGGGCAGCGATCTCACGAAATTCATTTCTGGAGGCATTTATGCGCGTTACTGTTGTGCTTGCTGTCGGCATGGACTCATGGCAATTGGCGGCTGAACGATCAATGTGGAATTCGGCCGGATACTTCTTTGTACCGGCTACATCCATTCGCGACGCCATGAATCACTTCAAGGCTGGTGATTTCGATTTGGTGCTGCTGGGCCATTGCCTTTCCGCCGAAGACAAGGAGCGATTGACGCGCTCCATTCGAGCCTGTGGCAGCAGTACGCAAGTGGTCTCGATCGCCGGCCCTCAAGGCAGTTACGACTATTTTGCGGATGCTACTCTAAGGAGCGATTCTGGCGATTTGCTGATGAATATGAAAGAGCTGCTGGACGGATTGACGAGAATTCCACCACCGCGAACCCTTGCCTACAGCGAGATGAACTGAAAAAAGTGCCGCGGTCGGAGAAATCAATCAGACAGATTTAATTCGGCGGTTCCGTTTGCGAATGGAACCGCCGAAGGTGTCTGTGGCGATATGGATCGCGAACTTGTCATCGGCGCAATCCAGGGAGTTGCTCGCGTAGCACAAGGTGTGGCTCCGCTTGCTGCGGCGCGCAATGCGCAACAGAAGTTATCCGGAGTTATAAGCCTCAGTTATCGCAATGTTATTGCCGCGCGATGCTCGCATGGCAATATCCGACCCTTCCCGCAAAAAAAGGCGAGACGCAGAAAAGGGGGGAATCCCCAGTAACTTACACAATCGAGAAAATGTTATGAAGCCATCTTGAGCAGCTCCTGTTCAGCACGCAACCAGTCTTGTTCCGCGTATCCATCCTGGTAACCGCGCTGCGCCCAGTAACTCTGTGCAAGCCTTTCGATCTCTTCGCGAGAAGGGAAAGAGGGACGCGTTGCTGTTAGTGGAGCTTTTTCTTTCTTCGCTGAGGTCTTGCGTGGTTTCGCGGGTGCTTTTGTCTTCTTCACTGTATCTGCCATTTAGAATCTCCTTCGGTGGATTGGCCGCCAACCTGCGGGGCATCCTCTTCAGGATACAGAGAATCTACTTTAAATGCCAGCGCCAGCCTGGCTCGATGTACCATTCTGCGCAATATGCGGTACATGGGTATTAGATTGCTGATTGCATTTGTGATTGTTGACTTAGGCAAGATCGAAAGACCAATCGAAGAGAAGCTTAACTCTCAGGGTTCGAGATCGTCCCGAAAATCATCCTCGGTAGCATCCTGTGCGGAGGGTCCACTGCGATTAATTACCTGCACCGCAGTCCAGGGTTTCATCTCATATTCGGTAGGTGGAATGGCGCCGGCAAGATATCGAACAAAGTAATCCCAGCGGCGGCGAGTCATGTATTGCGTGGCCGCGCCGTAACCATGCGCTACGTTAGGGATGAGCAGCAGGTCGAAGTCCTTGTTGGCCTTGATCAACGCATCGACAACCAGCATGGTGTTATTCGGCGGAACATTATCGTCCATGGTGCCGTGCGCCAGCAGCAAGTGGCCCTTCAAGTTCTTTGCGATATTCTGGTTCGCCTGCGAGTCGTAGTTACTGGTGCTATCGGGTTGCTTCACTTCCAGGCCGGCCCACTTCTCTGCCCAGTCGTCTTCGTAGTTGCGTTGATCGTGATTACCGCTCTCGGCGATGCCTACCTTGAAAAAGTCTGGGTAGTTAAACATGGCCGCGGCGGTTGCGTTGCCGCCGCCTGAGTGGCCGTACATGCCAACGAGATTGAGATCGATAAATGGGAATTGCGCGGCCAGGTCTTTCATGCCGCTTACCTGGTCGGGAATGGTGTTGTCTCCAAGGTTGCCATAGTATTCCTCGTGAAAGCTCTTGGAGCGCCACGGCGTGCCCATGCCGTCGATGCAAACAACAACGAATCCCAACTCGGCGAGAGATTGCATGTCGCGATGAGCAGCCGAGAATTCGCGGCTCCCACACGAGCCTGTCTGCGGGCCGGGATACACGTTGTTGATGATTGGATATTTTTTAGAAGCGTCAAATTGGGAAGGCTTGAACATCAGGCCATAGAGAACGGTCTCGCCGTCGCGGGCCTTCACCTTGATGGGCGTAGGCGGCGCCCAGCCGTATGCGAGAAGCTTCGAAATATCCTGCCTGGCTACTTCGATAACGGTCTTGCCGGCGCTGGTGCGGACCATTGTGATGCGGGGCTTAGTTGGGGTGGAGTAGGAATCGACGAAGTGGCGGCCATCGGTTGAAACTTCGATGTTATGGTCCGCATCTTCGGGAGTTAGAAGCGTCTGGTTGGAGCCGTCGAAGTGGATGCTATAGAAATGACGGAAGTAAGGGTCGCGGCCCGGTTCCTTGCCGACGCCCACAAAATAAATCGTTCGCGTGTCCTGGTCCACGCGGAGGACCTGCGTTACATTACCTTCGCCGTGAGTAATCTGGTTCTTCAGCTTCCCGGTGGCCAGGTCGTATAGGTAAAGGTTACCCCAGTTGTCTCGCTCGCTGAACCACAGAATCTCATTCGACTTTGGCAAGTAATGCCAGTTGATTTTCTCGTTGCCGCTTTCATAGAACTTCGAGACTGTTTCTCCCATAACTTCCCGCACTTCGCCAGTAGTCGTGTCGGCCTCGCGCAGCCATTCCTGTTTGTGATCGCGCGAGGTGGAGACAAACGCAATGTGCATTCCGTCTGGACTCCATTCCACATCGCCCCAGGTTGGCACATCGCAAGCCACGTCGTCGCACAACGTGCCGCGATGCTGATCGGGAGGCATCTTGAGCCGGACAAGCTTGTGCGAGGGGACGTCGATGACCACGCGCTCAATCATGGTGACATCTTTGTCTCCGACCAGAGGGTATTTCCAGGCGCGCAATGTTGGATGGCTGTTGACGACGGGAACCAGATACATCTCGCCGGTCTTGCGCTGATCCTGCTGAAACGTGGCGATCTTTGTCGAGTCTGGCGACCACAGCAGGATGGCTGCGTCAGACATTCTCCAGCCGGCGTTGTCGGTGGCGTAGCCGTAATCCTCTTGGCCGTCGGTGGTGAGCTGGGTCTCGACGCCTGTAGATAGATCGCGGACCCAGAGATTCCAATTCCGAATGAATGAGCCGAGCTTCTTGTCGGGCGAAATCGTCAGCGGAGGCGACTTCTCAGAATGCCCGGATGACTTTTGCGCACCGACGGGAATAAGGCTCTTGCACACGTAAGAACTGGCTTGGAGGTCGCATCGATAGGGCACGCCGGAATAGCTGAACGCGGCAACGGAATCGGCCTCGGTCAGGGATAACTCCGATAGAGAAAGGTGCCTCGCATTGTCTTTGATTGCGCCGTTCGAAGCGGCATTGAGCGCAGCCGCAAGCTTTACCTGGTCGAAGGCTGGAGCACGTGTGCCTTTGGCTGCATCGACCACTGTATAGGACACACCGGTTGAGTCGGCGTCGCGATACCAGAAGCGCTCACCGTCGATCCATTGCGCATGGACGATGCCCTTGTAGACGAGGGGATTGACGTTGTAACTCATGAACTTTTCGGCGTTGGCGTAGTCCTCAGCAGTGTATTGGCGAGGCTGCTGTCCCAAACCAGTTGCACTGCAAACGCTGAAAAGAGCAATAGCTGCCGCGGCGGCCCGCAGTATCGATTCCCTGCATGGAGACATTGAGTTGAATTCCTTTGGTCTATCGGGGGTTGATATTGAGATTGCCGGCACGACGGAGCGAGTTTGGCCGTGCCGGTTCCGGATGTGTGGCAATTTTACATCGACGCAGGTGGTCTCGATTTTGCTATCCCTGCGCCAGCCAAAGTTTTGCCTTAGCCGCGCAGGCTTATCGGCGGATGGCTTACGGTTGAAAGCTCGTCGTACACGGCCTGTGGCAATTCAAGGCCGGCTGCGGCGATGTTCTCTTCGAGGTGCACGACCGAAGACGTCCCGGGAATCGGCAAAATGACTTTGGACCTTTTGAGCAGCCACGCCAGAGCGATCTGGAGCGGAGTTGCATGGAGTTCGTCGGCGACTTTCTCAATTGCCTCGTGCGCCTTTCTTGCCTGGCCCAGCGGCGCCCATGGCATAAATGCGATTCCATTTTGTTCGCAGTACTCGACAACGTAATCGTATTCGCGGTCGGCAAAACTGTAGCGGTTCTGCACGGAGACGATGGGGACGATTGCCCTTGCGCGCTGGATGTGTTCGCGGGTGACGTTGGAGAGCGCGACGTGGCGGATTTTGCCTTGTTC
>CAYWMR010000114.1:0-11723 GCA_964458965.1 uncultured Occallatibacter sp.
TAGACGGCACGGTACAGCTGGTAGAGCCGCTCGTACACAGCCGCCTGCTTGGCATCGGGCTCAACGGTGCGCAAGGGCAGGCACACCGCCGCCTGCGCCTCTTCAATGGACGCGTACGCGCCTGCCGCCAGCAGCGCGAAGATGCCCGAGCCCAGGCTGGTGGGAATGCCCGCCGGCACCAGCACAGGCTTGTTGAGCACGTTGGCATACACCCGGTTGAGCACCTCGCTCTTCTGCGGAATGCCGCCGGCGTTGATGACGCGGTCCACGCGAACGCCGTACTCGGCCATGCGCTCCAGAATGATGCGGGTGTGGAAGGCTGTGCCTTCGATGGCTGCGAACAGCTCGTCCTGCGCGGTATGCACCAGGTTCCAGCCCAGCGTAACGCCGCCCAGCTCCGGATTCACCAGCACGGTGCGGTCGCCGTTGTCCCAGCTCAGGCGCAGCAGGCCGGTTTGGCCGGCCCTGTAGGCGTCGAGGCCCTCGGAAAGCGCGGCCACTGTAGTCTGCGCGCGGCGGGCAATGCCGTCAAAGATGTCTCCCACAGCCGAGAGACCTGCCTCGATGCCTGTAAAAGCCGGATGCACGCTTCCCGGAACCACTCCGCAAACGCCGGGAACCAGTTGCGCGTCGCGGGCCATGGCGATGATGCACGTCGAAGTGCCCACCACGTTGACCACATCGCCCTCGCGGCAGTTCGAGCCGATGGCGTCCCAGTGGGCGTCGAATGCGCCGACGGGTATGGGAATACCTGCGCGCAGGCCCAGCGCGCTGGCCCATTCAACAGAGAGATGGCCGGCCAGGTGGTCGCTCGTCAGGTATTCGCCGCCGAGCTTGGCGCGAACGCCGGCAAAGAGCGGATCGACGGCAACCAGAAACTCCTCCGGCGGCAAGCCGTCCCATTTGGGATTCCACATCCACTTGTGGCCCATTGCGCAGACGCTGCGCTTCAACTCGCTCACGGTCTTAATGCCGCTCAGTGTGGCCGCCACCATATCGCAGTGCTCAAGCGCGGTTACAAATTGCCCGCGCTTTTCCGGGTTGTGGCGCAGCCAGTGCAGCAGCTTGGCAAATCCCCACTCGTGCGAGTAGACGCCACCGCACCAGTCGATGCCCTCAAAGCCAAGTTGGTGCGCTTTCAAGGTGATCTCTTCGGCCTCGGCAAAGGCGCGGTGATCGCACCAGAGATAGTATTCGTCAAGCGGCTGAAGGCCCTCGCCGACGGGAATCACGCTGGAGCCGGTGGTGTCGAGAGCGATGGCCGCAACCGCGCTGCCGTCTACGCCGGTGGCTGCGAGCGCATCGCGGGTGGCGGCAGCAAGCGCGGACATCTGATCCGCATGAGACTGGGTGGCAAAATTCGGGTCCTCGCGGCGGCGGTGCAGCGGATACGAGGCAGACGCCGTCCCGATAGGGCCTTTCGTGCTGTCCACGAGCGTAACGCGGACGCTGAGCGTGCCAAAGTCAACGCCGGCAACAATAGTCATAAAAACAGGCTCCCCCGAGTAAACGCATATCGGTTCGCCATTCAGACTACACCACGGGTTGCTATACTGCCTCCACGCCGGTTCCCCAGCCTTCATTTGTAAGCTTGAATTCGATGTCGTGAGGTCTGTTTCGCCTTGAATGCGCTTCCCCTGCTGCTGACGGTCATCGGCATCTTTGCCATCGCCTATCGCTATTACAGCGCGATGCTGGCGTCAAAGGCCTTTGCGCTCGACGACCGCAACATCACACCTGCTCACCGCTTCAACGACGGGCATAACTACGTTCCTTCGCCGCGCTGGGTAGTGTTTGGCCACCACTTTGCCGCCATTGCCGGAGCAGGTCCGCTGGTGGGGCCCACGCTTGCCGCGCAGTTCGGCTTTGCTCCCGGGCTTTTGTGGCTGGTTGCCGGCGCGGTGCTTGCCGGCGCAGTTCACGACATGACGGCGCTGATAGGCTCATTGCGCCACGATGGCCGTTCGCTCTCGCACATTGTGCTGCGCGAGGTGGGGCCGGCCACAGGCGTGGTGGCCATGATCGCCATCGTGCTGCAACTGATCATCGCCATGGCAGGCCTCGCCATCGTGGTAGTGAACGCGCTGAGCCAGAGCCCGTGGGGCGTCTTCACCATCGGCATGACCATTCCGATCGCTCTGGTGATGGGCTGGTGGATGTTCCGGAGCATTCCCGGCCGTGTGCGTGTTCTCGGCCCCAGCATCTTCGGCGTGATTGCGCTGGCGGTTGCGCTTGTTTCTGGCCATTGGATAGCCGCGTCATCGCTTGCATCCGTGTTCCAGTTCTCCTCGCACCAGATCGTTCTCATCCTCTGCTGCTACGGCTTTTTTGCCAGCGTGCTGCCGGTGTGGATGCTGCTTGAACCCCGCGACTACCTCTCCACCTACATCAAGCTTGGCACCATTGCCGCGCTCATTCTGGGCGTGCTGCTGGTTCATCCCACGCTCCGCTTTCCGGCTTTCACGCAGTATGTGCACGGCGGCGGACCCATCATTCCTGGCAAGGTATTTCCGTTTCTGTTCGTCACCATCGCCTGCGGCGCCATCTCGGGATTTCACTCGCTGGTGGCCACCGGCACCACACCCAAACTTGTCGACAAGGAGACCCAGGCGCGCTTCATCGGCTACGGCGCCATGCTCGCTGAATCGCTGGTTGGTGTGCTGGCCCTCATCGCCGCCTGCAGCTTGAACCCGGGCGACTACTTCGCCATCAACGTTCCCCCGCCGGCCTTTGCCAAGCTGGGTCTCTCCACGGTCCACCTGGCCGAGTTCTCCCGCCTGGTGGGCGAGCCGCTGGCCGGGCGCACCGGCGGCGCGGTTTCGCTGGCCGTGGGCATGGCGCAGATCTTCCGCGGCATTCCCGGCATGGAGAGCCTCACCAGCTACTGGTACCACTTCGCCATTCTCTTCGAGGCAATGTTCATTCTCACCACCATTGACGCAGGAACGCGCGTGGCCCGCTACGTCTTGCAGGAGTTGATGGGCAAAGTACATAAGCCGCTGGGCAGCGCGCACTCACTGCCCGCCAACGTAGCCTCCAGCGGCTTGATCGTGCTTTGCTGGGGATACCTGGTGTGGGGAGGAAGCATCTCGACCATCTGGCCGCTGTTCGGCACAGCCAACCAGCTGATGGCCGCCATCGCGCTCACCACCATGACCGCCTGGCTCGTGAATCACGGCCGAGCCGCCTTCGCCTGGTTCACGGCCGTGCCCGGCGCGTTTGTGCTGGTGACCACCATCTGCGCCGCCGTGCTCTCAACACTCAATGTCTATTGGCCCATGGCCCACCATGCCGGAACGGAAGCGCAGGGCTGGGTGCAGGTTGGCCTCATGGTCACATTCGTGTTGGGGGCGGCTGTGGTCATCGTCTCCACCTCCGTTCGCTGCCTGCAGACGCTGCGCGGAGTTCCACCCCCGTCTGCCCAGGCCCCATCGCTCGACGACGGCCGCGTGAGCCCGCAGCCGGCCGCGCCGTTCCGCTGCTGCTGACGAGCGGAGAGAGCCTACTTTTTTGCTCCCGGCATCATACTCTTGAGCCTGTCCATCAAGCCCGGCTTGGCAGCTGGAGTTGCAGCCGGAGTTCCCGCAGAAGGTTTGGCCAGAGCCGGTGCGGGGACCGCGGCCAATCCCACGACCGGTGCTGCGGCCGGCCCTGCGGCTTTGGCTACTAAGCTGTCTGGCGGGCGCGCCGCTTGAGGATTTGTCGAAGGTTTGGCCGCGCCCGCCCCGCTCGCGGTCATCGGCGGAGCATCCACAACCCGCGAACCGGGAAGAGCCGGAACGGGTGATTCGCTGTTCTTCACCAGAATCGAGATTCTCCGGTTCGATGCATCGTAGGGATTAGTCTTGACTCGCAGAAGCATGTCGGCATAGCCGCGCACCTGGGTCACCTGGTTGCCTCGAACACCGTCCAGCTGCAGCAGACGCCGCGCGGAGTTGGCGCGATCCGCCGAAAGCTCCCAATTGGTGTAGCTGTTATCTGTCGAATAGGGCGTGGCGTCGGTGTGGCCTTCAATCAGCAGGTTGTTGGGAAGCGTCTTCAACTCCCCAGCCAGCAGCGCCAGCAGCTCTTGCCCGCTATCGCTCAGGTGCGCACTGCCAAGCTGGTAGAAGGTGCCGTTCTTGTCTTCGATCAGCTCGATACGCAACCCCTCGGCCGTGATCGTGATCTCAATCTGCTTGGAGAGCTTCTCAAGTTCTTTCCGGTCTTTGATCTCCTCTTCCAGCTTCTCCTTCAGCTTCTTCATGTTGTCGTTGATCTTGGTCGTAACGGCCATCCCGTCGCTGGACATGGTGCTGCCAAGAAGGTTCCCCGTGCCTTTGGGGTCGTTGAAATATCCCGCGACAGCCTTCTTCACTTTTTCGCTCGATCCCATGAGCCACAGCACAATGAACAGCGACATCATGGCGGTGACAAAGTCGGCGTAGGCTACCTTCCATGCGCCTCCATGGTGGCCGCCGTGGCCGCCCTTCTTCTTGATCACGATGATCGGTTGTGTCTTTGCAGCTGCCACGCCAGATTCCTCCCCAATTCCCATCAAAGGATTGCCCCGGTTTCACGCTACGATGACAAACCTTCGGCCCATCCCAGATGAAAATGCCCAACGCCGGAGCTTATTCCGTCGCGGCCGGGCCGCCCTTGCAGTTCTTTTCCATCTCGTCGAACGAGGGCCGCACATGCGCCGGAATTGCGCGCCGTCCCATTTCAATGGCGATCATGGGCGCCGAACCCTTGAGGAACGAGAGCAGCAGCACCCGCAGCACGTGCAGGTATTCGTTGTGCTCGTCGGCACTCTTGGCCATGTTCGAGCTCAGCGGGCCTGCCACCCCGTAACACAGCAGAATTCCAAGGAACGTACCAACCAGCGCCGCCGCCACCTTTTCGCCTATCTCCTCCGGCGGTCCCCCCAGCGATCCCATCGTGATAACCACGCCCAGCACCGCGGCCACAATGCCCAGCCCGGGAAGCGCGTCGGCCATCGTTGTAAGCGCGCTCACCGGCTGCGTGGATGCGTTATGGTGCACCTCCATGTCCAACTCCATCATCTGGTCCATGTCGAACGGCTCCACTCCTCCGGTAATCGCCATGCGCAGCGTGTCGCACACAAAGTCCTTGGCATGATGATCCCCGAGAAAGTCTGGATAGTTCTTGAAGATCGAGCTTTCCTTGGGCTTTTCAACGTCCATTTCCACGCTCAGAAGCCCCTCTTTGCGCACCTTGTTCAGAAACTGGTACATCATCTTCAGCGCGCTCAGATAACGCGGCTTGCCGAACGATGAGCCCTTCAGCACTCCTAAAAGCCCGCTCCCGATTCCTTTCAGAATGTGGATGGGATTGGCCACCAGAAGCGTGCCGGTAGACGCGCCCGCAATAATCAGCAGTTCGGCCGGCTGAACCAGAACGGCCATGTGCCCCTTTTCCATCAGGAAGCCGCCGATAACCGCTCCAAACACGACGACGATGCCTATGATGGCAAACATTCGTGCCTCCATGGCGCGGGTGTAATGTGGTTTCCACCCGCATGAATGCTCGAGATCATGGCCCCCTTGGCCCGCTCGAGAAGTTGTGCCAGCGTTTCGGCAGGGTCAGCCTGCGCCGCGCCAATGCTTACGGTCAGCGATATCCGGTCGCCCCACCAGCGGAAGTCCGCGGTCCTGGCCAGGCCTGCAAGTACCTGGGCATGTGCCGCCAGCATCTCGGGAGTCCGCTCGTGGGAGATCACAAGAAACTCATCGTCGCCCCAGCGCCCCACTTCCTCGCCTGGCCGCAACCCGTTCACCAGCGCATGTTCCACCTTTTCCAGCATTGCCTCGCAAGCCCTGGCGCCGTGGGTCTTGCGCAGCTCGTGCGACTGATCGACGGTGATCCAAAGAATTCCGAACGGCAACTGCCCACGCGAAATGTCGTCAAACTCCGCCGCTAACCGGTCTTCGAGATCCTCCTGGCTGGCCTCCACGCCGATGCCCTCGCCACACTGGCCGTGGGGAAGCGCATCCAGGCTTTCGGTGGGATGAAAGACTACTCCGGTTCCAACCCGGCCGCCCAGTCCGTCGCGCAGCACCAGGATCCGCGCCATCGCCGGAAGAGTGTGACCCAGCTTGTGGCGCACTTCTACCAGCGAACCGCGGCCGGCATGCGCCTCAGTGTCCGTCAGTGTGGTCCATTGCCGGGCGCCGCCTACAACCAGCTTTTCCAGCGCATCGCGGACCGGCTGGCCCAGAACCTCCGCGCCCGTATGGCCGGTGATGGCCTCCGCAGCCCGGCTCCAGAACACGGCACGGCCTTCCATATCCGCCAGCGCGATCCCCTCTGCAAGACAGTCCAGAGCCGCTTCCAGCAATTGTGCGCGATCAACCATCCGTGCCCCTCCAATCCCTTCATCGGCGGAGCGCAGGGCAACTTCATTGGTGTCCGCTGTTGAAAAAGAAGATTGGAATTCGCTCATGGAAGAACGGCTTGGCAACAATGCGTCTGGCGCGATGTTCGGACGCGCGAGCACTCTTTGACGCCTCGATTGTGAATTGCCTCAGGACTGGGCAGTGGGGGATTGGAGGCGTTGTGGGAGAGTGAGTTTATCCAGTGGATTTTGAAGCTTCAGCCTTGGTTTTCAGCGGCAGCCGCACAACAAACTGTGTATTTCCCGGTTCGGACTTCACATCGATGGACCCGCCGAACTTCTGCGTCACGATGCGGTGCACGATCTCCAGACCCAGTCCGGTGCCTGATCCCTGCGGCTTGGTGGTAAAAAACGGCTCGAAGATTCTGCCCAACGCCTCCGGCGGAATCCCGGAGCCATGATCCGCGATACTAACCACCAGCTCCGGCTCGGTCCCCGCGTCACTCGCGTTCTCCGTCCAGGTCGAAATCTCGATTTGAGCGTTCTGCGGCGAGGCGTCCACGGCATTGTCGATCAGGTTGGTCCATACCTGGCTCAGCGCCGAACCGCGGGTATGAATTGTGGATGGCGAGGCCGCGAAGCGCTTCTCCACCGTAATCTGCTTCAGCCGAAGCTTGTGGCCCAGAATCGTGAGCGTGCTTTGCAGGCTGTCGTGCACATCCAGTTCTTTGGCCGGCGACCGCTCGTCGTAAGCGAATTTCTTTACCGCCATCACCAGTTCGGAGATGCGCGCAATGCTCTCCTCGATGGCGCAAACCAGCGAGACGCTCGACACCAGCGCCTCAAGCCAATTGAGCGCATCGGAAAAGCTGCCGGCCTCGAACTCCGCCTGTGCGCATGCAAGCTCCTGGCGATCGAAGCCTATTTCCACCAGCGCCGGCCCAATGGTGAACGCGTTTTCGACGCCTGCGGACTGCAGCCACTCCGACATGGCCTCCTCTGCATCCGACTGCTCCAGCGTACTCAAAGCGGGGGCGTGGCAGCCTCCGACGGCGTGCGCCAACAGTTCGTGCATGCATTTCAGTTGGCCTGGCGTCTTGCCTTTTACGCTGGAGCGCAGGCTCACCTCCTGCAGTCGCAACAGATTCTGACGCAACTGCGAGGCCGCGCGCTTGGCCGCCGAACCGGGGTTGTGCAACTCGTGCATCAGGCCGGCAGCCAGCGTGCCCAGCGAAACCAGCTTCTCGCGGTGCAGCGCTTCCGCCTTGTAGGCATACATGCGCTGCGCCATGTTGGCCAGAATCACCTTTCGCGCCTCAGGGCAGCACGCGAGCAATCTCCAAAAGTCTTCTTCGGTAAACCGCAACAGCACAGAGTCCTGCGCGGCGCCAATGGCAAAATCCGTATGGGCCTTCCCAGTCAACAGCGGAGTCTCGCCGAATCCCTCACCCGCGCCGGCCACGCCAACCAGCGTAATTGAGCCGTCCGGCTCCGTGCGCTCGGCGCGCATTTCGCCCTCAATCACCAGCCAATAAAAGCGCTCCGGGTCACCCGGCTCCACCAGCACGGCGCCTGCTTTGGCCTTCACGCGCTCCACCTGTGCCCCGCTGCCGAGCGCCTGAATAAAAACCTCGGCGTCGGTCTCGGCAAAGATGCGGGTTTGCCGCAGTTGCTCTACCACTTCCCGCAGGGGAACCGATTCGATCTCGATAGTTTGTTCTTCCCGGCTCATCTCCGCTTTCCCCTAGAACCCCGCCAGATACTGGTGAGCAAACTGCACCGCTATCGAACCCTCGCCTACCGCCGAGGCCACCCGCTTGATGGAACCGTGCCGTACATCGCCGGCCACAAATACTCCCGGCACGCTGGACTCGAGCAGAAACGGATCGCGCGTTTCCTTCCATTCCGTGGGCAGCTTGCCTTGAGAGCGCAAATCCGGCCCGGCCAGCACAAAGCCCTTCTCGTCCCTCAAAATGCAGGGAGGAAGCCAGCGCGTGCCCGGCGCAGCGCCGATAAACACGAACAGCGAACTAGCCGGCACCTGCGCCTCCCCGTTTGGCCCAAGCAGCCGCAATCCCTCCAGCCGCTCCTCGCCCAACGCTTCCAGCACCTGAGTACGCGCCTCCACCACAATATTGGATGTGCGCCCGATCTCATCGATCAAGTATTTCGACATCGTGAGGGAAAGTCCGGTCCCCCGCACCAGCATGGTTACGCTCCGGGCGAATCGGGCAAAGTGCAGCGCCGCCTGGCCGGCGGAGTTGGCCCCGCCCACCACATATACGTCCTCGTCCGTGCAGGAAAGAGCCTCAACCAGCGCGGCCCCGTAGTAAATGCCGCAGCCGGTGAGCCGCTCCGCGCCCGGAATATCCAGCTTGCGGTAGTGCACCCCTGACGAAAGCAGCACTACGTGGCTTGAGACCTCGCGCCCATCTGCCAATTGCACAAATCGGTATTGCCCTTCGACCCGCAGCCCGGTCGCTCGCTGGGTTAGAAACTCCGCGCCGAACCGCGAAGCCTGAGCGTGTGCCCTGCGTCCCAGGTCGGCCCCGCTGATGCCCGAAGGAAAGCCCAGGTAGTTCTCAATGCGCGAAGTGGAACCGGCCTGCCCGCCGGGCGCAATGGGCTCCACAACCAGCGTGCGCAATCCCTCGCTGGCGCCATAAACCGCAGCCGCCAGGCCGGCCGGCCCCGCGCCCACCACCACCATGTCGTAGAACTCCTGCGCGGCCTGGGTGCTCAACCCCACTCTCGCCGCAAGTGCTTCGGCCTCCGGGTCCACCAGGAAGGTGCTGTCGGCAAATAGCACCACCGGCAACTGGTTGGGATCGAGCTCGCGCTCGTTCAGCAGCTTCAGCGCGTCAGGGTTGTCGGCAACGTCGAGCCAGCGGTAGGGCACCTGGTTGCGGCTCAGAAAGCTGCGCACCCGATGGTCCTTGAGCGACCAGCGGTGCCCAATCACCCGCAGGCCCTCAAAAGGCGGCTGGTAGCCGGCCTTCCAGTCTTCCAGCAGATCGGTCAAAACGGGGTAGAGCTTTTCTTCCGGCGGATCCCACGGCTTGTTCAGGTAGTAGTGAATGCGCGCGGAATTGATGGCCCGGATGGCGGCCTCGTTGTCGGCGTACGCCGTCAGCAGCACCCGCCGCGCCTCGGGATACAACTCGCGAGCCCGCTCCAGGAACTCGACGCCATTGATGCCCGGCATGCGCTGGTCGCTCAGCAGCAAGGCCACCGGCTCATTACGGGTTTTGAGTTGAGCCAGGGTGTCCAGGGCGGCCTGTCCGCTGGCCGCGCGCATCACCCGGTAGGTCTCTCCATAGTGGCGGCGCAGATCCTGCACCACCGCTTCAAGAACGCTGATGTCGTCGTCCACCGCCAGAAGAATTGGTCTCGCCATAGCTTCCTCAGTTTAGAGCCGTCCGGTAGCCAATTGGATTCGAGGCATCGGCTTTGGCGGAGAAATTTCGTGACTGCGCTGGTCCACAAGCTGTAATCTCATCTGTAGGAAAACCCCTTGTACGGATCGATTTTCCGGCATAAGCCTGTGACCAGAAGGCAGGGTTCTATTGTAGTGTCGCGAATGCGGACAATTCCAGTATTTTTGCGCTGTTGTGCCGATAGGACTGCAAGAGGTAAGAAACGATGCCGCGCTGCAACGGCGGTATCGGGTTTTGCCGGGTTGTGAAAATTGAAATGGCTGCAATGAGTTTCGCTGGAGTTAGAAGGCAGAAGAGGCGCACAACATGAACAAGATCATCCTGGCTGATTCGCAAGCTATATTTCGCGCAGGCACCGCCAAGGTGCTGGCAATGGACGAGGATCTGCGGATCATTGCGCAATGCGCCGATCTGGAGCGCATGCATCATGCCATCACGACGTTTCCCGGCTCGATCGTATTGTTTGCGTCATCGCTGCGCCCCGACCTGAACCGCCTCCGCAATCTGCTTGAGACCGTGGGCAGCCGCGGCATTGTGATTGCCGAGAACAACGAGGTTCCGGCGACTTATCTGCAACTGGGATTCCGCGGCATTGTGTTTCGCAGTGTCACCGGGGCTGCGCTGGTGGAGTGTGTGCGCAAGGTTGCAGCGGGCGAATCGTGGATTCCTCCGCAACACATGCAGGCCGATTCGCCGGAAGAGGATATGGTGGGATCGAGGGTTCGCGACCGCATGACTCCAAAGGAGATGCGCATTGTGGCGCTGATCGTCCAGGGCTGCAAGAACCGCGAAATCGCCATGCGCCTCAAGACCACCGAGCAGGTGATCAAGAATTACCTTCGCTCCATCTACGACAAGACGGGAGTCAGCGACCGGCTGGAACTGGCCCTCTTCACAATCCATCACCGGGTGCTTGCGCAGGCCGCAGCTGAGGTAGGAAGCAAGCTCGAAGCCGAGGAACAGGCCGCCGCTTCCGCCGTGGCGTAGAACCCTTGGCTTGCCGACTCGCAATTCCCAGTCCACCGCAGCCTCTTATGGCTGCACCGTCCGGATGTCGGCAAGCGTGACCATCAGCGTCATCGATTCCTGTTGGCTGGGGTCGAAGCCAATGGCCAGATAAAACCTCTTCGCTTCCTCCGAAATGGCGTGAACCACAATCCCTCGAATGCCGATTGCATCCGCCGCATGCGCGACTCGCAGGGCAGCATCGCGAAACAACGCGCGGCCGATTCCCTTTCCTTGCCAATCGAGGTCTACAGCCAAGCGCCCCAACACGGCAACGGGAATCGGATTTGGCATATTCCGCCTGAAGCGGCCCGGTGCGCTCTCCACCGTAATCGCTCCGGAAGCAACCGCATAGTAGCCAACCACACGCATGGATTCGCAAATCACATAGGTGCGGGAAGCACCACTCACCTGGTTGGCGTGCGCGCGGCGCTTCAGCCAATCGTCGAGTGAGACTTCGCCAGAGCTGAAATCGGCGAGACTGTGAGCTTGGGCAAGCAGCTCGGGCGCATTCAGGCGGCTTACCTCTCCCACGGCGCTGGCGTTTCAAGAGAACGCCGCAGGCGGTCGTTGGGGCGTGGCGGCGCATCCAACCGGGCAAGGAACTCGGCGTAAGCATTGGGGCTGACCGCGAACACCGTCTGGTCAAGAAGCACATCCTCTGCTGCGCGGCGAGCAGCGCTCAGCACGAAATCCGTGCGATTCTTTCCCGTCATCTCCGCGGCACGGTCAATCAGGCCACGCAACTCGGGCTTGATTCGGAGGTTCAGCGTATCGCGCCGGCCTTGCGTCGGCTGAAGCGTAGGCATCACAGTTCCTTCGTTCAGAATCAATCATAACACTTCGTAATGACTTTGTCATTACGGTGCGATGATCATTCACAAACCCAGTTCGGAACCTACAGCTTCTCCGCCACGCTTTTAGCCTGCGTAAACAGCGTCAGG
>CAYWMR010000115.1:0-11634 GCA_964458965.1 uncultured Occallatibacter sp.
AATGTGGCAACTGGTCTTCCGCGCCGATCCAGCCGATTCCCAGCCGGAACTGCGCGCACAATAAACCGGCGAGAAAAAGCGCGGCACATCAGAGGCCCAGAGACTGCTCCGTGGCGCTGGGGATAACGCCGTATCCGCCTGCCTTCGAAATTCTTTAACCTTGCGACGTAATACTATTTTACAAATAGGTATTCTGAGCGTACTATTCTCACTATGGCAAAGAATTCCGAACACCGCGACCTATTCCCCGGCGCACTGGAAATCATGATCCTGCAGTCCCTGCGCATCAAACCGATGCACGGGTACGCGCTCGTGAAGCACATCAAAGAGGTTTCAGACAACCTGCTGCAAGTGGAAGAAGGCTCGCTCTATCCGGCTCTGCAGCGGATGCTGCGCGAAGGCTGGCTCGAATCGGAGGTTGGTGTCTCCGCGAAGGGTCGCCCAACCCGCATTTACCGGCTCAAAGAGGCAGGCCTGCGCCACCTGGAAAAAGAAGTCGTCAGCTTCGAGAGGATGTTTACAGGCATCACAAGGGTATTGGCCGTCGCCAGGGCATAGGAGGCTTAACAATGCAGGATGTCAACGGGCTCTTTAACCGGCTATTCAGGCGCGGCAGGCGCTACGACGATCTTTCAGTCTCGATTCAGGAGCACATTGCGGAGAGAGCAGACGAGCTGGTGGACGAGGGAATGCCGCGCGCCCAGGCCGAGCAAACGGCGCGGCGCGAGTTTGGCAACGTCGCGCTGATCCAGCAACGCAGCCGCGAGGCGTGGCAGTGGCCCGTTCTCGAATCCATTCTTGCCGACCTGAAGCTCACGATTCGCCGTCTCAGAAAGTCTCCGGGATTCGCGGCCACCGTGCTGCTGACGCTGGCCATCGGCATCGGCGCGAATACAGCCGTCTTCAGCGTGGTGAACAGCGTGCTGCTGAAGCCGCTGCCGTATCCGGATTCAGACCGGCTGACGTCGCTTTGGCTGGACGCGCCGGGCGCAAACGGACTGGCCAGCTTTAACAACGGGCTGCAGCTTTCGCCTTCGATATTCCTAACCTTTGCCGAGCACAACCATTCGTTTGAATCGATGGGCATCTGGGCCATGCGTTACGCCACCGTGACGGGCATTGCGCAGCCCGACCAGGCGAACGCCGCATTGGTGAGCGGCGGCGTGCTGGAGACGCTGGGCGTTCGGCCTGACGCCGGCCAGTGGTTTTCGTCTGCCGATCAGGACCCGCGCGGCAGCAAATCGGTGATATTGAGTTACGGCTATTGGCAGCGGCGATTTGGCGGCGACCGCGGCGTTATCGGCCGCACTATCCAGGTGGACGGAGTGACGCGAGAGATTGTGGGTGTGATGCCGCGAGGCTTTCGGATGATCGATCAGGACTTCGACCTTCTGCTTCCGATGGCCCTGGATCGCGCGACGCTCAGGATGTACCCGTTTGGCTTTGACGGCATTGGGCGTCTCAAGCCGGGAGTTACGCTCGCCCAGGCTGACACTGACCTTGCGCGTCTGGTTCCGCTGTGGATGGATACGTGGTCGAATGGCCCCGGCACCAATCCGCACTCCTACGAAAAATGGAGGATTACGCCCAATTTTCGCGTCCTCAAGCTCAAGGTCGTGGGCAACATCGGCAGTGTGCTGTGGGTGGTCATGGCGACGGTTGGACTGGTGATGCTGATTGCGTGCACCAATGTCGCCAATCTGCTGATGGTGCGCGCCGAATCGCGGCAGCAGGAGCTCGCGGTACGAACCGCATTGGGAGCGGGTCTCTGGCGGACAGCGCGCGAGCTGCTTGTGGAGAGCGTCGCGCTGGGCCTGATGGGCGGCGTGCTCTCCATTGGAGTAGCCTACGCTGGCCTGCGGCTGCTGGTAGCTATCGGCCCTGCCGATTTGCCGCGCATGAACGAGATAGTGTTTGATGGAAGCTCGCTGGGATTCACGCTGCTGCTTGCGGTTTTCTGCGGGTTGCTTTTCGGCTCGATTCCAGTGCTCAAATATACGCGGACCCATGCTTTCACAGGGCTGCTGGGGACAAACCGGACGGTAAGCGATAGCCGCGCGCGCAATCGCTCGCGGAATGCGCTGGTGGTGGCGCAGGTGGCCATGGCGCTGGTGTTACTGGTGAGCGCCCTGCTGATGATCCGCACCTTTGCTGCGCTGCGCAACGTTGAGCCGGGCTTCAAAGACGCTGCGCATGTGCAGACTGTGAACATCTGGATTCCAGAGTTGCAGGCTCCCGATCCACACACCGTCGCGCAAATGCAACGCAATATCGCCAACCAGCTTGCGGCCATTCCAGGCGTCACTTCCGTTGGATTTGCCGCTGGGGTCCCCATGGACGGAAATGATCCGAACTGGGACTCGATGGCGGTTGAAGGCAAGAAATATGACGGCGGAGATCCGCCTCTGCGGCTCTACAACTACGTTTCACCCGGATACTTTCAGACGCTTGGGACGCACCTGGTGGCAGGCCGCGACTTCACATGGGATGACCTGAACAATGTGCTTCCCATGGTGATGGTGTCAGAGAGTTTTGCGCGCGAGTCGTGGGGGTCGGCTTCTGCTGCCATCGGCAAACGAGTTCGAAAATACGACCGCTCCCCATGGCAGCAGGTGATTGGCGTTGTGGAAGACGTGCGCGTACACGGGGTGGATGACAAGGCCCCGCCCATTATCTATTGGCCGGCCATATTTTCCGACCGCTTTGCAACTCCGCCGCAGATGGGTGGGCTGCGATATGTCACTTTTGTTATTCACAGCGACCGTGCCGGGACAACAGGCTTCTTGAACGAGATGCAGCAGGCCGTCTGGTCAGTCAACGGAAACGTGCCGCTGGCTACAGTGGAGACGATGCAGATTCTCTATAGCCAGTCGCTGGCGCGGACTTCCTTCACGCTGGTGATGCTGGCGATTGCGGGTTCCATGGCGCTGGGGCTGGGAATCATCGGAATCTACGGCGTGATCTCGTACACGGTATCTCAGCGGACGCGGGAGATCGGCATTCGGCTGGCATTGGGCGCGCAGAAACGCGAGCTCCAGTGGATGTTCGTCCGCTCCGCCCTGCTGCTTACCGCAGCCGGCATCGCCATTGGCGTGGGCACCGCGGCTGCCTTGATGCAGTTCATGAAATCGCTGCTGTTTGGTATCAGTCCGCTCGATCCCTTCACCTTCATCACGGTGCCGTTGGTGCTGGCGGCGTGCGCAGCGTGCGCGAGCTATCTTCCCGCCCGCCGCGCAGCCGCTGTCAATCCAGTAGATGCCTTGAGAACCGAGTAGCTCCGCAATCCCAGCGACCAGGCGATTGCGGGAATTTCGCATTCACCTGTCACTTGTCGCCGGGTGCGGGAACGTAATCGGGCAGTATGCGCGCGGTGCCGCGGAACAGGCGATAGTTTGAGAATTCAATTTCGTTGAGCAAGGTGGCGTAGGGCCCGTAGGTTCTGAAATCCTCATCCCACTGGAACACGTCGCTCACAGACCGCGACCGCATCATGGAAATGCCTCGCACCGGGCAGATGTACTTCGCTCCACCAATCTCCACCAGGCCGTACTCGATCACGATCCTGGACAGTGCAATCGGCGTGGTGGATTTGAAGTCGGCCGACTGTTCCAGGCGGAAAACGGCGCCACTCTGCGGATCGATCGCAATCTCTCCGTGATATCCGGCATAATGCAGGAAAGCGCTCTTTCCGTCGCCGTCCGGAAGGCAGCAGGTACCGGCCTGATACTTCGATAACTCCGCGGGTGTGGTATATCGAAACACTGCAACGGGTCCTGCCGGGCCCTGTTCCCAGCGAATCCAGGCCAGGTCCGCTCGCCGTGCAATCGCATTCAGCACACCATTCAGAACGGGCCCAAACGTGCCGTACGTGTCCAGTTGTGGATCCTTTCCATTCTTCCCGTGGCCCTTTGGGTTTTCCTGCTCCGCAACCTCGGTGCCATTGCGGTAATACACAGTCGCGTTCCGAGTGTCTGTGGGATGGAGAGGCTGATAATCGGTGACGTTCCCGCCCCACTTAAGCTGCGGAGTCTCGTGATAGAACACAGTGGTTCGCGTGGCAAGATAATTGGGAAGCTTGTGAATGGTCGTGGACAAATACTCAGCCGTCATCGACAGCATGCGGCGTTGCTCATCGGGCGCGGGCGGCGGCATGGCCGGGATCTCCTCTGCCGGTGGATCGAAAAAGACCGATGCATCGGTCAGGATTCTCAGCGCTTCCCGCGCGTGCCTGCCGCGCGCCGCTGCCGCCAGGGCAGAAAGCCTCGTCTCGCTGAGCCGTTCACTCAATTCCACGTTTGAAAGCTGCCGGGCAATCTCCGCATCCGATTCGGAGCGGTTCTCTGCCATTGTCTGCTCCAGTTCCTTCACTGTCATCGGGTGCGCAGGGGGATATCGATCCACTGCGTACCACGGCTGATCGTAATAATCGGCAGTTGTGCGAGCCGTCAGCCCCGGCTTGTTCACCACCACCTTTAGTTCGTGATGCTCATTCAGCGCATCGGCGTGAGCGGGATCGAACGTGAGCGTGTAAAAGGTATCGGCATCGCGAACGCAACTCTCGATCTGCTCCAGGATGGCGAAGCTCCCCTGCATCACCAGCCCACCGCTGTTGACAGCCAGCACCTTCCTGTCCCGGCTCATATAGGTTCCCTTGGGAGGTTCGAGCCCCGGTGCGTACCCGTTTGCGTAATTCTCGGTTTCGCTTAGTTGGGCGCGCGGATCGTATTCACCAACGGTAAGGGCATAGAGAACGATGCGAGCCTCTCGCATGAGAATTGAAAACCAGCGAATCGTGTCGAGAGTATCCTGCGCCATCGTTTTATGAACTTCATATAAACCCCTTCCCATGCTCAAGCCCGGTCCCACCCAGATCATCAGCTTCCGGCCCGGCATGCGCCTCTCGTAGGTTGCAATCTGCCCAATCGACTTCAATGTCGATATCGCCACGGTATCTGACAGCGCCGAACTGGCCACCAACGCTGTCAACTGCGTCTGACCAAACCGGCGAATCAATTGCAGTTGGTTATGAAGAATGTCGTCGGCCATGGCGTTGCCGTCGCCCGCGGGATGCTCAACGGTCCACAGGCCACGGTCGTTGATCAGGTAGACCGACACTGGGCGCGTCAGGTGGCCGCCATTCTTGCGCAGGTAATGCTCCACGGCCGCATGTTCCTGTAACACAAGATCCTGCATCTTCGGGGGAATGTCGATGTCATCAATGACCAGGATGAGCCGGGAGGAAGGATCGGCGCTGGCGGAGGTCCCGTCAGTTGCATGAAACGACAGAATCTTCTGGGGTGTTCCGTTGTCCAGTATCGTGAAATCTTCAGGTCGCAGGCCGGAGACCGGCTTTCCAGATGGATCCGTGACCAATGCGTCCAGATGGATAAGGCCCCCGGCCACATCCCTCGTGACCGGCGTCGGTGCTCCCTGCTGCGATCCGGGAGCAGTGACATGCGCTTGCTGTCCAGCAAGTCCGAGCGAACTCGCGCAAAGCATCAGAGTTGCGCATGCTCGGGTTAACTTACCCAGCTCATTCATAGAATCCATTGCTGCCGCGCTCGTTGCAGCAAGTGTATACCCAGGAATCTTTGCGCATGGTTTCCAAGGCTTCGATTCCACAAATCCCACGTGCCTCACCTTTGCGCCTTTTTCCGGTCCGCCTTCAACCCGCGTGTGCAGATTATTTGCCTTCATTGGCGCAATATCGCTTCAGGAGAGTGATAGCAATGCATGCAAGAATGCGTCCTTCCGCACCCGATTCACCACTCTCAGCGCCTCAAGAATGTCAGAAAAGTGACCGATTTGTGCCTTAATACCCCCTTATCCCCCACTAAAACGCATATTCCCTTTGCCGCAAATTTGCCATGTGATATCGTATAAGATGTCTGGAATCATATGCTTATAGCCTGAAAGCGAAGCGCTTCCTGTTATCCCAATGGTACGCAAACACCCTGGAAATCAGGCGATTTCTTGCCAAAACTCGACCTTTTGGAGGGTTTTGAGCGGAATCAGGGCCTTGTAGAGCGCCGTTTCATCGGCTCGCCCGGAGCCAAAGCAGCGAAACAAGGAGCGTGTCCCGCTCCGCTCTTAGATGTCAAGGTTCTTCACGTCCAGCGCATTGTCCTCGATGAACTTGCGCCGCGCTTTCTTGTCTTGGCCTATCAGTGTGGTCAACCTGGCTTCGGCATCGGCAATGTTTCAATGCGGCGCTTCTTCCATCGGTGGCTCGGCCGCATCGCCCAAATAATGCCCTTCTCGATGATCCCGTAGAGTACTGGGTTCGCATAGTCCTCTTTGTTATGCCCCAGAGCGAGATAAAACTCGCGGCCGCCATCGAACTGGTGATACCAGGCCAGGGGCAGGGGATTCGGGAAGCTCGCAACATCGCTCTTCATTAATTCCAGCGAGCTCAACCTGGTGCGATCGGTGACCAGCACGGGATGGATATCCGGATTCAGATGGTCGATGAAATAGCACTCATCGGTCCATTCGAATTGCGCCGGGAGGCCTTTGACCGCGGGGAAGAGCGGGTCGGCAACCTGCACGGTGAAATTCTGCATCTTGGGGTGTTCGGCAAATTTGCCGCCGAGCACCGACCAGAAGTAGGGCCAGTCGCGTTCGGAACCGGACGCGGAATGCAGGCCGACAAAGCCTCCTCCAGACTCAATGTAGTGCTGGAAGGCGCTCCGCTGGGCATCGCTTGAAAAAGCTTGATTGTTGCTATTGGAAAAGACGATTGCCGAGTACTGCTTCAGATTGGCTTCAGTAAAGGTGGCTGGATCTTCGGAGACATCGACCGCAAATCCCTTTTCATCGCCCATCTTCCTGATGGCCCGCACGCTCGATGCGATGTTGTCGTGAACATAGCCTTTTCCGTCGGGAGTGTAATTGCGCGTGTAAACCAGAATCCGAGGTTGCGCTTGAGCCGCGAGAGTGGACCCCGCAAAAGCTCCGACGATCAGAATCCGCAGAAATACCGCTATCATCCGCTGGTGCGCAAATGAGGGAATCCTTCTCGCTGATTCAGGCATGTTTCCGCTCAGATATTAGATGTCCAGGTTCTTCACGTCCAGGGCATTGTCCTCAATAAACTTGCGCCGCGCTTCCACGTCTTCGCCCATCAAAGTGGTGAAGATGGCTTCGGTTTCGGCAATGTCTTCCAGCTTTACCGATAGCAGCGTGCGGTGTTCGGGATCCATGGTCGTCTCCCAAAGCTGGGTCGCGGTCATCTCGCCCAGGCCCTTGTAGCGTTGCACCGTGTAGTCCTTCTTGCCCTGCTCCACAATGTAGGCAAACAGCTCGCGAGCTGTCTCCTTCTCCACCGGCTCACGAGGAGCGCGGGCTGCGCGGCGGGCTGCCTTGGCTTCCGCCTGAACCTCCGCGCTCCCGGTGGCGCCTTCGGTGTCGGCTTCCTCCGAGGTTGATTCCGCAACCGCGCCCTTGCTGGCGTACTCAACCAGGAAGGGCGGCTCCAGAAACTCCTTGATGAGCGAGTACTTGGACATCATCTGGCGGAATTCGGGGCTGGAGGCCAGGGTCCAGTCGATGCAGCGCGTCGCGCCCTGCGCATCGGTAAAGCAGATGGACCAGGTGTGGTGCTCCTCGTCCTCCACCGGCTCGCCAACCTTGAATTGAAATTCGTCGGCCAGTTCCAGGAGCTGAGCGTGCAGCTCGACCAGCTTGGGCGGAGTTTCGCTCTCGGCCTGTGAGGCGAAATCGGCGCGATGCACGAGTTCGGCGCGGGCCAGCAGTTCGGTTAACTTCTCGTTGCGAATGCGCTTGTCTACCCGCTCGACGAAGCCGAGATACTCATCCAGCGTGCCCATGAACCGCGTCAGGTCGGCGCCCTCGATGCGGCTGGCGCTCTCGCCGTGGCGAACAATCATTCCTTCCGACGCGCGGTTCACCATCACCTTTACAAACTCGCGCTCGTCCTTGATGTATTGCTCGAAGCGGCCCTTCTTGATCTTGAACAGCGGCGGCTGCGCAATGTAAATGTTGTCGCGCTTGATCAGTTCCGTCATGTGGCGGAAGAAGAACGTCAACAGCAGCGTTCGGATGTGCGAGCCGTCCACGTCGGCGTCTGTCATCAGGATGACCTTGCCGTAGCGGATCTTGGTGGCGTCGAAGTCATCCTTGCCAATGCCGCAGCCCAGCGCCGTGATCATAGCGCGGATTTCTTCGTGGCCCAGCATTTTGTCGTAGCGGGCCTTTTCAACATTGAGGATTTTGCCCTTCAGCGGCAGGATGGCCTGGAAGCGGCGGTCGCGGCCCTGCTTGGCTGTCCCGCCTGCGCTCTCGCCCTCAACCAGGTACAGCTCGCAACGGTCGGGGTTGCGCTCAGAGCAGTCGGCCAGCTTGCCGGGGAGCCCGCCGCCATCGAGCGCGCCCTTGCGGCGGGTCAGGTCGCGGGCCTTGCGCGCTGCCTCGCGGGCGCGGGCGGCCTCGATTGCCTTGTTGATAATGCGCTTGGCAATGGGCGGATTCTGCTCCAGAAACATGCCCAGCCGCTCGTTGACGAAGGCCTGCACAGTGCCGGCGATGTCGGAGTTCAGCTTGCCCTTGGTCTGGCCCTCGAACTGCGGCTGCGAGAGCTTAACGCTGACCACGGCCACCAGCCCCTCGCGGACATCGTCGCCGCTCAGGTTCTCCTTCATGTCCTTGAACAGCCCCAGCGACTGGCCGATAGCGTTGATGGTGCGGGTAAGCGAGGTGCGGAAGCCGGAAAGGTGCGTGCCGCCGTCAACCGTGTTGATGTTGTTGGCAAAGCTGAAGACGGTCTCAGAGTAGCTGTCGTTGTATTGCAGCGCGATCTCGATCTCGACGTTGTCGCGCGATGCCTCCATGACGATGGGCTTCTCGTGCAGCACCTGCTTGCCGCGATTGAGATGCTTGACGAATTCGGCGATTCCGCCGGCGTAGCGAAACGTTGCCGAGCGCGGCTCTCCAGTTTTGGATTCGGAGTTGCGCTCATCGGTCAGCGTGATCTCAAGCCCCTTGTTCAGAAAGGCCAGTTCGCGCAGACGCTGCGCAAGCGTGTCGTAGTTGAACTCGGTGGTCGTGAAGATGGATTTGTCCGGCAGGAAGTGAACCTTGGTCCCGCGGCGCTTGCTGGTGCCGACCTGGCGCAGTTCGCTGGTGGCCACACCGCAACTGAAGTCCATCTCCCAGGTATGCTCGTCGCGCCAGATCTCGACGTTGAGTTCCTGCGAGAGCGCGTTGACGCAGCTTACCCCCACCCCGTGCAGACCGCCCGAGACCTTGTAGCTCGAGGAGTCAAACTTGCCACCGGCATTGAGCTTGGTAAGCACAACCTGCACAGCCGGCATCTGCTCGCCGTTGACCAGCGTCTTCATGTCGACCGGGATTCCACGGCCGTCGTCGGTCACGGTAATGGAGTTGTCAATATGGATGACGACGTCAATTTTCTTGGCGTAGCCGGCAAGGGCCTCGTCGACGGAATTATCCACAACTTCGTATACCAAATGGTGGAGTCCCATCTCGCCAGTTGAGCCAATGTACATCGCCGGGCGTAGCCGCACATGCTCCATCCCTTCAAGGACGGTGATGTTCTCGCTCGTATAGCTGTCGTTATCGCCTTGGGGGAGGTTGCCTTCAGGTATTTCATTCGCCATAGGATTCGTCGCCAATAGACTTCCTTCGCAGGATGTTCGCCTGGAACTCAGGACCGAATGCGGCTCTCCAAGTTCAGAAATCCGCCGGGAGTTGTTGGACTAATCGCTTGAAATACGGGCACTTCAGGCGAGTCTTCCAACTCTGATTTTAGCATGAAGGAAGGGTGTGGCGGGCGTGCGGGGACGGGCCTGGCGAGTGACCTTCGATAGGTTACCGTTAGTAGGTTACCAATGGGGCATAGTGACGTTAGTAATCATAGTTACTTTTTGATTATAAACATGAAAAAGATGGACTTAGTGAGATTTATCGACTACCATTTTAGTTGTAGGGAGATTCTTCTCTCGCAAAATCGAATCCAAAAGGGGTTACCAATTATGAAACTCGCTATCCGAATCTTTGCTCTTTCCGTCGTCGTAGCCGGCGCCGCTGCTGCCACGCTCTCGTCCTCGACCACGCACGCCATCCCCAGCCAGCAGTCGGCTACCGCCAAATTTCCAGTTCCGCTGTGCGCGCCGGGATTGCCGGGCTGCCCAGGAGTTACTTCAGTACGCTAGGCAAGAGGGATACCACTAAAGTGTCACAGCACTAAAGTAATTTTTTGCTTGAGTGACAAGGCGTTTGGCGCTATTCTGAGAGGGTTCTCAGGATAGTGAGCGACCCCTTATGTCTTCTCAATTGATAATGTCGACCATGGGTGCGGTGGAGTTTCTGCTCCTGGCCGTGCTCGGATTCATGTTCTGGAAGAAGAGCCTGCATCGGCGCTTTCCGTCGATGGGGGCCTATTTGGCGTTGCGCGTCCTATCTGCTCCACTTTTTTACCTGCTGCTTCTAGGGCAATCTGGCCAATTGATCGAAACCGCAAAGTTTGAGCGGACATGCGCTCAGACCTATTTCTTCGCATACTGGCTTGTATATATTGCGAGCGCCGTACTTTTGTTCTTTGTTTGCATGGAGGTCTTCCGCTCCGCGCTTTCCGCATTTTCCGGGCTCATGAAGTTTGGGATCGTGATCTTCCGCTGGGCCATCCTGGTGTCGGTTATCGTGACCCTCTCCTCCGTTTCCTTTGCGCACCGGGGAGTTCTCATCATGCCCGATATTGCCATTCCGTTAATGCGGTCGGTCAGCCTTCTTGAGTTGTGCCTCCTGGGTTTCCTTTGCCTCAGCATGAATGCGTTGCGGCTCTCGGTCCGCGACTTCGCATTTGGCATAGCCATGGGCCTGGGCTTGATGTCATCCAACGACTTCATCTTCGCGGCATTGACATCCCGGTTTGCTTCGCTCACTACGCCGTTGCAGTTCGCCTATGAGTCAATGATTCTTGCTTCTCTCGGCACCTGGGTCGCTTATTTCGCGCTGCCGGAGCCAGCCCGCAAGCCTGTGATGATGCAAGTCAACTCCACCATCTACCGCTGGAACGAAATTGCTTCCGCACTGGGGCACCCGGGAACTCAGGTGGCCGTGCAGCCGGCGGGCAGCTTCTTCCTTTCCGATGTGGAGAGGGTTGTCGAGAAGGTGCTGAACCGGAACTTCAAGGATAGAGAGTCAGAAATCTAAACGCGGCGTTAGCCCGCACAGTTAAAAAGGATAAAATCGAAATGGCCGGACCCTAGTGGGGTTCGGCCATTTTGTTTTCTCCGCGGCCGGCTTCACTCCGCCAAGCACATACGCGAAAAACATGCACGAAAAAGGCCACCGGCTCACCGCGGCCTTTTCTCAATGCTTAAATTGAGTTTGCTTACTCTGCCGCTACTGGTTCGATGGAGGCAAACCGTCCCCTGTTGCCGTGATCGGAAAACTTCACGCGGCCAGTAACCTTGGCAAACAGCGTATCGTCCGAGCCGATGCCCACGTTAACGCCGGGCTTGATCCGGGTTCCCCGTTGGCGCATGATGATCGAGCCGCCGGTAATCAACTGGCCGCCAAAAGCCTTTACGCCCAGCCGCTGTGCATTCGAGTCGCGTCCATTTGTGGAGCTGCCTCCACCCTTCTTATGTG
>CAYWMR010000116.1:0-11614 GCA_964458965.1 uncultured Occallatibacter sp.
CAAAGTTGATGATGGCAAAGCCCCAGGCCACGGGCTGCGTGATGCCCCAGATGCCGACGCCCTTGAGGAACAGCCATGTCACAGCCACCAGCAGCATGGTCGCCCCTGCGCCGGCAACGCTGAAAATGGCAAACCAGCCCAGCGGCGTGTCCGGAGTGAGCACGATGCGCACGATCTTCTCGGTGACCGACTTGAAGGTCTGCCCCGGCGCAATGACCCGGTATTCCCCTGTTGCGGGGTCTATCCGCCGGTTGAGATCGGAGTCCTTCGGTTTGAGGTCGCTGGTTGCCATCGTGGCCTTAACCCTTCGCCGGATGCTCAACCGGCGCTTCTTCGAGTTCTGGATTCGGATTCAATACCGCGGCCACATACTTGGTCCGCGGACGCGTATTGAGATCGGCAAGCACCTGGTAGCTGCGCTCATCGGCTTGAAGCTTTGCAACTTTACTGCCCTTGTCGTTGATGTTGCCGAAGGTAATGGCCGAGGCCGGGCATGCCTGCTGGCACGCGGTCTGAATCTCGCCGTCCACGATGGCACGATTCTCCTTGTCGGCATCGATCTTTGCGGCCGAAATTCGCTGCACGCAGTAACTGCACTTTTCCATAACGCCGCGCGAGCGTACGGAGACGTCGGGGTTGCGCAGCAGCTTCAGGCTTTCCGTCTCGAAGTCAGAGAAGAGCAGGAAGTTATAGCGGCGCACCTTGTATGGGCAGTTGTTGGAGCAGTAACGAGTGCCCACGCAGCGGTTGTAGACCATCATGTTGAGGCCTTCGGGCGTGTGAATGGTTGCGCCTACCGGACATACCTGCTCGCAGGGAGCGTTTTCGCAATGCTGGCAGGCCATGGGCTGGAAGTGCGCGCGCGGCGCGGCCAGGTCGCCTTCGAAGTAGGTATCGATACGGAGCCATTGCATGTTGCGTCCGATGCGCACCTGCTGCTTGCCCACAACGGCGATGTTGTTCTCGGCATAACAGCTGACGATGCATGCATTGCATCCCGTGCAACTGTTCATATCGATGGACATGCCCCAGGCGTTGTCTTTGTACTCCCAGTTGGGGAACATGGTGACGTCTTTGTCGGTCTTCTCGTGGCCCTCGCCTTCGTTGGCAAAGCCGGGATTCTTGTTGAACTCGTCGAGCGTGGCGTAGCGGATGATTCCGCGCTCTCCGATGGCTTCATCGGCTTCAAGCGAGTTATTGCCGTTGCCTTGCTGGCCGAACGTCTTGCCACGCTGATCCTGGTAGTGGCTCTTGGTGATTGCGGTGCCCCACTTGCCGTCGAGCTTCTTGATGGAACCGGTGGCGTAGAACGGGGAAGCCGCGGTCCGAATCAAGTAGGCATTGAATCCAGCGCCGGAGCCTACGCGGCCGGCAAACTCGCGGCCATAGCCGAGGTGCACCGTTACCGAGTTATCAGGATGGCCAGGAGCAACAATCGCTGGCGCATTGACTTTGCGGCCGTTGACGGTGATCTCGATAATGTCGTCTTCTTCGAGGCCGAGTTTGGAGAGCGTGGCTCCGGAGACGATGGCCGCATTATCCCAGCTCAGATTGGTTACCGGCTTGGGAAGTTCCTGCAGCCAACCTACGTTTGACCAGCGGCCGTCATAGATATTCGGGTCGGGGCGGAAGATGATTTCGATGGCATCCTTCGACGTTGGGACGGGAACCTGCACACTCAGCTTGCCAGCGTCTGCACGCGATTTGGCTGTCTTGTCGAATGCCGTGCCGTCGATCCATCCCTGATGCAGAGCCTTGCGCCAGCCTGTCTCAAAGTCGCCCTTGATGAGAGGCTTCGCGGTCTCGCGTACGGCATCATAGGCACTCAGTGCGGACGAATAGTTCCCCGGCCCGGGTTCATTGATCAGGAGTTGAAAAACATCGTGTGCCGACTTGCCGCCGTACAGTGGATCGATCAGCGGCTGCACGATGGATACCGTGCCGTCGTATGCCCGCGCATCCGACCACGACTCGAGGAAATGCGCCGCCGGAATCGTCCATTGCGCTTCATGGCCGGTCTCGTCGTAGTGCGAGCCCAGATGCACCGTAACGCGCGCCTTGTTGAAGGCCGAGAGAAAATCCAGATCGGCGGGTGCGGAGTAAACGGGATTGGTGTTAAGGACCACCAGCCAATCCACTTTGCCCGCATTTAGATCCGCAACCAGCGCCTTCAAGTCCATGATCTGGCTCTTGGCTGGATACGGATTGACCGGCTCTGAAGCGATCGAGACAGTCTTGCCCACATTGCCGAGGGCGTTGTTGATAGACAATGCGAGCGCGTAGATCGACGCATCCTGATAAAGCCCCGGGATCACTACGGACTTTCCAGAGCTTGCCTTCAAGTCCTTTACCACGCCGGCGAGAAACTTCTTCTGAGCATCTGTCCACGCATACGCTGGAGCCTCAACGCCCGCCACGCCAAGCGCTTTTGCCAACTCCGCGGCAAACGCGGGAACCTCGCTTGCCCGCAGACCCAGCCGGTGCTCAGCCTTTAACCCGGTTGTGGTCGGCGTGCTTTCAATCGAGTAGAGCCGGTTCAACTTTTCAGGATCTTTGCGCCGCAACGCATAGTCGTGGACCAGCTTGTGGAATCCCGGATACGCCGCGCCGGAAAGAAAATCAGCATCGAGCGAAACAATCACATCTGCAGCCGAAAGATCGTACTGAATGCCCGGCGCGTATTCCAACCACGATTGAGCAGTCGCCGCGTCGTACTGGACCAGGAACGCCTTTGGGTACGCGACCGAAGCTGCTTTCACCTGCCGTGCCAGCGTGGGCGATGTGATCGTCGGAGTGAGAAAGTAAATCCCCGTCCCGTCTTTGCTCTCGACAAGTTTCGTCCGCAGTTCCTGCGCAAACTCCGCCCACTCGCGGTTCTCGCCGCGATAGGTTACATGCTGCGAGCGGTCGGGATCGTATAGGTCGAGCAGCGTGCCCTGCGTGAACGGATCGGACGAGCCCTGGTTATAAGGATGCTCGGGGTTGCCATCGATCTTGATGGGGCGGAACTGGTCGCTCTTGACTAACAACGGCACCGCGCCGGTTACAAATGGATGCGCCGTGGCAAAGTACATCGGCTTGCCGAGGATCAAATCTTCCGGCGCCTTGACGTAAGGGTAGATCGGCTCGTCGGGCTGCTTGGTGCATCCAGCGAGGCCAGCCAGCGCCAGCGACGCGCCCATCAGCTTCATGAATCCGCGACGCGATACAGGATCGACCCATTCCTGCGCCGAGCCGGGGAACTCCTTGACGACGGCCGATTGAAACTCGGGTGTATCGGCAAGCTCGTCGACGGAACGCCAGTAGCGCTTGCCCTTGATGGACTTTAGATCTTCGCGGACCTGGGCGAGGGTCATGGGCGCGGTCTGAGCCCTGGTAACTGGAACACTTTTTGTGTCACGATCCAAGGCGCTCCCTGTCCCGTTCGTGCTGCCGTTTTTCTGCTCACTCATCTCTTTACTCATCTGTGGCAGACCTCGCAACTGGTCAGCTCTTTCGGGGTGCGAATCTTGTAGTGATCCACCAGAAAATGTCCGAGTTCGTCCTGGCTGGTGAACTTTTTGTAAACCGGCGCGGCCGGCAGAGCAGAAGCCGCCAAATCTCCCGCAAGCCCATGCGCGCTGAGCGATGGCATTTGCAGCGATGCCACTTCCGCGCCTGCTTCGGTGGGGTCTTTGGCTACGCAGTTCACGGCCTGGGCGGTTGGTGTGCCCGCCTTTTCATCCCCAACCGAGCACCACACCGGCCTGTCTTCAGCCGGCTTCTCCCATGCCATGTTGTAAATCTCGCTGGTTGGACGGATATTCTTGGCCGGATTGCGGTGGCAATCCAGGCACCACTCCATTTGCAGCGTATTTTGCATATACATCAGGGGCATCTGGTCGACGCGGCCATGACAGCTCGCGCATCCCAGGCCCTTGTTTACATGAATGGAGTGATTGAAGAAAACGAAGTCGGGCAGGTCGTGAACCTTGGTCCACACCAGAGACTGGCCGGTGGCCCAACTGACGCGCACCGGCTCGAGCAGTTGCGCGTTGGTCCAGATTTGTGCGTGGCAGTTGATGCAGGTCTTGGTAGGCGGGATTCCGGCGTAGCTCGACTTCTCCACAGTGACATGACAGTACTGACACTGGATGCCAAGTCCCTGCACATGATGTTTGTGGCTGAAGGGCACGGGCTGGTCGGGGCGCTGTCCTTGCCGCGTCACCCATGGCGAGCGTTGCAGGCCATCCAGCGTCAGTCCCACAGCGATAACGATCAGCCCCGTCAACACCAGGCTCGCGCGAGCCAGAGCATTGGAGCTGCGTTCGAATATCTGCGCCATGAATCCTATCCCTGTTTGATTGTTCGTTCTGGACGCGCCGATGTGTTGGCGGTCACATGGGTTGTGTTCAAAAATAATTCCTGGGCAAATTTCGGGTGAGAGGCGGAGAAGCCCGAAGAATTAATATAGCAGCCAATGGGCGTCTCGCGCGTGGATATTTTCGCAAATTCTCAAAAAAAGTTATTTCGAGACAGATTTGTAATTCACTGAAAAGATTACAGCTTGTGACAATTATGAATCGAGGGAAAGCACTCTCGGGACCCTGGCGGCTTGCGTACCAGAGACTGGGATACTGGCATCAAAATATCATGCCGCATTGCTATTGCGCCAGGCGCCGTAAAACCCGGAATTGTCTCAGTTTCCTGACAATCCCTCAGGGGCCAGCTGGAAGCAGTTAACGCGGCATCAGGGTGGATCTACTGCACGGGCAATCGGCGCGACCGCAACCTGTTGGCGAGCCGGCGGAGGTCTCGGCAAAGGACTCGTCGGGCGATGTGGACGGCCAGCCCACCATCACCAGAAAAACATCCAAAACAAAGAGGGCAATGGCAATGTCGTTGAACAGTGTGGCCTGGGGCAAATCCGGCCAAAGCTGATTGGCTGCCCAGAACAGAAAGGCAATCGCCAACAGGATTGCCTTGAAGAATTCGCCGCGGGCGGGCCGATGCAGGATCTGGTACACGAGATAGGCAATGGCGATTGCGGCCAGCGAAAATGACGCCAGAAACGCATGACTGCGGGGCGGAAACAGGCTGGGAAAAGCGTCCCATGCGAGCAGGACTCCGACGGCTGCCAGCGTGGCTGCGCCGACGATTACCGGGAAGGCCCTGCGGTTTCGGTCAAGACGCATAAACACGATCCATTGTTGCCTGCCGTTCTAAGACAAATGTTAACGACTTCATTGAGCGCCTCAGGAAGAACGGGGCGGTTGAGCTTTGTGGTTTCCCACCCATCGCCTGACCACCCCACGGACGAAGACCTGTACGTGGGGACCCCGGTAAAGCGATGGACGGGGCACGGTGCATTCTTGGGCCGGACAGCTAGTTCATTGAAGGTGCAGTTCGCCGACGCGGGTCAGGATGCCCAGGATGACAGCTGGGGTGGGGGGCGCGGAGCGTCTGTGGGTGGAAATGCATCGCAATTCGGTTCCATTGACCCGATGGTAACAATCAAATGCTTTAGAATTCATAAAGGCGTTGCAGCCGGTTGCACTCTAGCACGAAACTATCCCGCATTGCGGATCTGCCTGAAGCGGAACCATGAATTGGCGCCGAAGGGCGGGTCTACCTTGAGCCAGGTATTTGTAACCCGGCCTGACACGCAGGGAAAAGGAAAGACCATGAAATACGCTGGATTGCTGGTGTTGCCAGCCGGATTTTTTCTCTCCATCGCCGCGGTTGTTCTGTTTACCGCTCCGGGCCCGCGGGCGGCATTTGTCCTGTGTGGCCTTGCCGTGGAAGGCCTTGGGCTGGTGGTCGCGGTACGTGGCCACATGGAAGCGCGCGGAGAGGACAATTGATGAATCCAGTCCTGGCACCCATTGCGCCGGCATTTGCCGTCCCGGGAATTTCGGAAGCTGCATTCGCGCTCTGTCTGGTTCTTCTGCTGCTGGCTCCGCTGGCGATCGCTGGTGTAGCGCTGATCAACACCGGGCTGGGACGCTCCCGCTCAGCGGCCCAGGCGCTGCTGGGCAACCTGGCCATCGTTGCGGTTGCAGCCATCGTTTTTGCCCTCGTCGGCGCCACCTTTACCGGCTTGGCCGATGGCGCGGGCCACACCTTTCACCTGGCCGGCAGGGCCTGGAACTGGCTGGGAACGGGTTCGTGGCTGCTTGGCGGGCTTGGTGGCTGGAGTGCCCAGTCGCAACTGGCGCTGCTGTTTGAAGTTCTGGCTGTGGCACTGGCCGCGCTGGTTCCGTGGGGATCGGGGGCTGACCGGCTACGCCTGACGGCCGGTTGCGCGGTAGCGGCGGTGCTTGCCGCCATAGTGTTTCCACTGCTGGCGCATTGGGTCTGGGCAGGGGGGTGGCTGGCGCAACTGGGAGTGAATTTCTCGCTCGGCTCGGGCTTTCTGGATCCCGGAGGCGCGGCTTGTATCCAGGTCCTCGGCGGCTTAAGCGCCCTGGCCGTCGTTTGGATAGCTGGTTCACGAAAGGGCAAGTTTCCCAAAGAAGGCTTCTCCACCGCGCTACCCGGGCACAATGCCGTCTACATCCTTTTCGGTTGCCTGCTGGCGCTGGTGGGGTGGCTTGCTTTCAACGTAGCCGGCGCAGTGGTCTGGCTTCATGCGCCGCTTTCAGCTCTGGCAGGCACAGCGCTGGGCACGCTGCTGGCCGCTTCAGGAGCGTTGGCAGCCACGTTTACCGTCACCCGCATCCGATTCGGCAAACCGGACGCAAGCTTATGCGCCAACGGCTGGCTGGCGGGGCTGGTGGCGTCCAACGGCTGCGCGGCATTGGTCACCCCGGTTCAGGCGCTGTTTATCGGAGTGATTGCGGGCATTGCTACGCCCTTGCTGGTTGAAGTGCTGGAACTTGCTGTCTCCATTGACGATCCCTCGGGGGCGATCTCGGTGCATGCCACGGGTGGACTGCTGGGGCTGGTTGCCGCAGGGATTTTTTCGGCACGGGATGGACAGCTTGTGGCGCAGTTGGTGGGGATCGCGACTCTGTTCGGCGTGATTCTCCCGCTCGTCTATCTGTTGTTCTGGGTGCTGAACCGCTTTGTTCCGTTCCGCGTGGATGCGGACGGCGAGCGCATCGGGATGGATCTGCACGAGCTGGGTGGGGGCGCTTATCCGGAGTTCGTGATTCACCGGGACGAGTCGTATCGCTGAATGCGAAACCCTCCAGGGGCCAGATTGGGGCGGCCGGTTTAGTGCTAGTATCGTCTCTGGAGCAGTCTCATGAAGATCAGCACAGTGCGCGAGTTCCAGGACAATGCCGCGGAGATGCTGCGAGCGAAGGATCCGGTTCTTGTGACGCGCCGAGGCCGACTGGCCGGAATCTTCTTTCCTCGCCCGGAGACTACGCTGCCGCTTGAGTTGAAACGGGAGCTGTTTGCCGTTTTGAGCGCGGAAGTTGCGCGGCAGATCGCCAGGCGCGGACTCAGTGAGGAGGAGATTCTCGCCGATTTCCAATCCTGGCGAAAGAAGCGCCGTGAAGTTAGCAGCCGACGCTAACGTACTGCTGTCGTCTGTGCTTGGCGGACGAGCCCGGCTGGTTCTCGATCATCCCGAGATCGAAGAGGTGCTCACCACGGAGACGACATTCGCGGAAGTAAGGGAATACGCTGTGCTGCTGGGCCGCAAGAAACGGCTCGCTCCGGATGCGATTCTGCTGGCTGTGGCCGCGCTTCCTGTCTCGATAATTCCCCTTGATGTTTATGAGGACACGTTGGCTGAGGCTCGCAAACTGATTGCATGGCGCGATCCCGACGACGTGGAGATTCTGGCGCTGGCGCTGAATAGGAAGGTTCCGCTTTGGTCGAACGACAACGACTTTAAAGGTTGCGGGATAGAGCAGTTCACTACCGCCGAGATACTTCGCAGACTGGGAGTCTTTGGTGCGAAATGAGATATAAATAAGAACCCATAAGAACGGCCCCTGTTCCCTATTCGCAGTTTGCGGCCTGCCGCTGCCAGACGGCGGCGTCGAAGGCGTGTGCGCTGACATAGCCTTCGTCGCGGTAGAGGTCGATTGCCTGGGTGTTGGACTCGGTGACGGTTAAGGAGATTTCGCTGACTCCCTGGCGCATGAAGTGGAAGGCTGCCACGGAGAGCAACATGCGGGCCAGGCCGCGGCGGCGGTAGCGGGGATGAACGCAGACCTGGGTGATGTGGCCGCTGAGCGGGGAGACCCGCGAGCCCAGCACCAGAGCCACCAGGTCGCGGCTGCGCCGCTCGGCGACGACGTGCGAAACCTGCGGCGAAAACGTGCCGCAACCGGCGTAGCGGACGATGTTGTGCAGGAAGCGCTGCGAGCCGTGAACGGAACGGTACTGGTCGTTAATCTCGCTGTCGGGATGGTCGCGATATGCGTCGGAGATGAGGCGGCCGGCGGGGGACAGGTCTTCGTCTCGCCAGGGGCGGAGCTCCAGATCGCCAGGCAGCTCGACGCGGGGAAGGTTAAAGTGACCCTGAAGGGGCTGTACCATAAAGAGCCGCCGGTAGACCTGGAATCCAGCCTGGCGGAAGAGGCTTGCGTGCGTGCCCGATGGGTGCAGCAGCAGTTGCGATTCGATGCGGTCGAGTTGCGGCGAATTCAGCAGCGTTTCGAAAAGATGCGTGAGCAGAGTTTCCTCAATCTGGTGGGCCGATGGCGGCGCTTCACGGGCTGAGACGGACATTTCGCCTGCTGCGAACGGCTCCGGCAGCGGAGAACCAACGGTGAGCACGGCTGGGCCTGGAAGAGCAAAGACGTCGCCGATGACGGCCTTTGTCTCCTCGTAGACGCAGAAGACGTAGCCGGTTACCTGGCCATTCTCGACGGCGGCGTAGCCGGGCAGCATGTGGCTGTCAAGGTATTGCATGAGCAGCCTGGCGCTGGTTCGATAGTCCCAGTGAAGGCGCTGCTTCCATAACTCACCTTCGGCCTCGAGCACCTGACGGAGGACGGGCGCAGCGAAGTGCCGAAGGTCGAGGATCTCGATGGAAGCAGTCGTCGCCATGATCTTCCTATGGGGATTCGCCGATTCGGTTGACCAGCATTCCCTCAGGGGCTAAAGCCCTCACTCATTTTGCTGCATCCGCGGCACGACTGAAGTCGTGCCCTGATACAAAGCTTGCGTAAATTGCACGGTACGCGAGTTCTTCCGCAACCTGTGAAGTCGTGCCCTTTCAAAACATCGGCTTATTAAGAGGTTCCTTTGGATTGGTCAAGGTGTGTCTTGCTTTATTCCCGAAGAGCAGCAGAGGTGCAGGGTCAGGTTTCAAAAAAAAGGACTTGGAAGGCCGGATTGAGCTTTGAGCCTTCCGGTCACTGTGACATGAGTTATGCCGAAGTGCAACTAGAAGATTGGATTATCATTCTAGCGCCTGCCAACAAGATAGACCACCAACCCCTGTTCAGGCCATGGAAAGAGTTGCTCGTAGTGACGACCCTCCAGGTACTCGTCGAGGGCGGCAAGGGAGTGGAGATCGACGCCGTTGCGGCCTGAGACCCTGACGACCAGCAGATGCTCCTCGTCTGGGACGCCGGATTGCTCGTAGTTGACAACCTCGCGATTGCGATAGAAGGAGAGGCCGTACTCAATGTCGCGGCGGACGCGGAAGACGGCAACGGTCTCGTCAGTGGGAGCAATGGAGTCAAGGCGATCGGCGAGCGGCCGGGCGGAATAAGCGCGATCGAGCAGTTGAATGACGCGCTTGGTGGGCGAAATCTGGGGAATGACGAAGAATGGCCCAACCCCATACAGGAACAGGACCAGGACGCCGAGGACGCAGGTGGTGACGAGGCGTAGCCGGGCGACACCAAAGGCATGGACGACGATGAGAATAAGCAGGGCAGCGCCCGCAGCGGCCAGGGCAGCGGCGACGATGGCCTTTGCCGGGGGCACTTTGGCGCCGTGGATTACAAACCACGGCAACAGCATGGCGGCCATGGTCATGATGGCGCACAGGACTGCATGGCCGATGAGGACCCAGCGGTTTAGTCCCGGCTGGCGGCGGCGGAAGAGGTAGTCTCCGGTGAGGATGGCGATGGGTGGGATGGAAGGAAGGACGTAGCCGGGCAACTTGGACTGGGAGAAGGAGAAGAAGACGATGGGAATGAGCGCCCAAAGGACGAGAAACTCAGGGAAAGCGTCGCCGGGACGGTTGGGAGCGGGCTTGCACAGGCTTGCACGGCGCAGGCGCCACTCGGCCACCGAGGTCTGGATTCCATCGACAAGGGCGCGAACGGCGATTACGGTCCAGGGCATCATGGCGAGTACGACGACGACACCGTAGTACCAGAAAGGCTGGACGTGCTGGTAGCGGTCGGTGGCAAAGCGCTCAAGGTTGTGTTCGAGAAAGAACTCGCGGAAGAAGGTGGGGTTCTCGTGCTGGACGGCGATGAACCAGGGGAGCACGATGGCGAAGTAGAGCACGACGCCCGGCCACCAGAGGGAGCGGTAGAGGATGGACCATTCTCGCCGGAGGAAAGCAAAGGCGGCGACGATGAGGATGGCCAGGAAAGGCGCAACCGGACCTTTGGCGAGGGTGGCAACACCGGTGAAGAAGTAAATGTCGAAGAGCCAGAATTTTGAGTCGGTTTCGTACCATGCGTACCAGCCGAGCAGTCCGATGGCCAAAGGGGCGGCCATCTGCATATCGGTGGATGCGCCGCGGGCAAAGCCGATAATGCCGGCGCAGGCCACGGTGATGAGCGCGGCATCCATGTGGCCGCCGGGACGGAAGCGGCGCATGTGCAGGTAGATGAGGCCAGCCATGACAAAGGCGAAGGTAGTGGAAGGCAGGCGGGCGCTCCAGTCGTGGACGCCGAAGTCCTGAAAGAGGAACATGGCGCGCCAGTAATAGAGGGCCGGCTTTTCAAGCCAGGGATGGCCGTAGAGATAAGGGGTTACGCAGGCGGCGAGACGCTCCTTGATGGTGTGCGAGGAGTCGAATCGGTCCAGCATTTCGTGAGCGATTTGGGCATATCGAGGCTCGTCCGCGCCAACGAGGCCGAGGCCGTCGCCGCCGAAAAAGGGAGTGAGTCCGTAGGAAAGAAAAAAGACGGTGAAAATGAGAAAGACGGCTGCCTCACATGCGGTGGCCCAACTGGGCAGCCGCATGCGGTTTTTCATGGGTTCCGGAGCAGAAGGTTCGAGGGTGGTCTCCACTTCCAGCATCTCTCCAGTTCCATCGATTGCTTGAGCGAGCGGCCAAAAGTGTGTGGTGGCGCGCGAAGCGGCGATTCCGGGTTTGTTCGGTGCGCTCGGCTGAGCTGGGCCCCAGGTTTCGGCTTGCTCAGGGAGAGACACAGGAATTGCGCTCAAGTTTCGACAGGGACAAGGCTAACAGATTCGCGGGGAATCTCAAGGGGTCGGCGTGGATGGAGATTGCTCGACGGGCGCCTCTTGCGCGGCAGGAGTCTTTTGCCGCTTGCGGGAGCGGTCCATCAGCTCGACGATGCGCGCCTGGAATCGGCCGGAGCGATCGGCGAGGAAGGCCAGGTCGGGGACGTGGCGGACGCCCATGCGCTCCTTCAACTCATAGCGGATGTAGCCCTTGGCCGCCTCCAGGCCGGCGATGGTATCCAACTCGGCCTTGACGATGTCGGGGACCGCGCTGTCGACGGCCACGTAGACG
>CAYWMR010000117.1:0-11610 GCA_964458965.1 uncultured Occallatibacter sp.
CTTCATATTCTTTACCTTGCTGGAGAAAACATCCCCAAGGGTGGTGTTCCATGAGATCTTGCCGTTGTCGACGGCGATCGCAGCAAGCGTTGCGGTCATCGCCTTCGTCCCGGAATTGAGTTGGAATTTATCGTGGAGCGTGATGGGCTCCGGTGAACCATTCTTGCGGACGCCGGCAACGCCTTCCGCCACAATCCGATCACCGCGCAGGACGATCGCAGCCAAGCCAGGAATCTTGGTTTGGGCAGCGATTGCGCCCAGACTTGAACTAATGTCGATGGGGGCACTGTCAGCAGTTTGAGCGTTCAGTACACCGCCCGAAATCAGCATTAGAAAGAGCGCGAATGCCCAGTTACCCATATCTCATCTCTCCTGCTTTTCCTTCTGGAGTACAGAGCCTTGCGGCGGGTGACCCAGGACTCGATTCTGAGGTGGGAGTGGCAGGTGGCCCAGGCATCGATCCTGCAGGTTTCGATCATAAGCCAAGAATGAAGGCTTTGCCCCATTCATCGCGGCCCTATTGCGGTGAGTGGGCCACATGCCCAAGGAGTCTTTGGCTTGCCCAAGCCTTCGACCTTATCGAGAGGCACCCGCCTGACTGGCTTTCAAGGACATTTATTTCACTTCGACCGTGAGATTTGCAGTTTTTCCCTGCTCGCTGTCGACATGGAATTTTTTGAAGTCATAATCACGCTCGCTGAAGTGCTGATGAAGGCCCTTCACCAGAAACAGGCGCATCTGCACCGATCCATCGACACCGGTCTGAAACCAGATTTCGCTGTTGATCCGGTTTTGCTCGAAGTGCAGGCTGGTGCCCTTCTCTATATTGGCCATCAATCCGCCCGCCACGCGAAAATTGTCGAACAGGCTTACGTCGAGATGGGCGACCACGCGGTCTGCCTCGTCGATCCACACGGTGCCTTGAATCTTCTTGGATAGATCCTCGGCCATGCCGTGTGCCTTGAGGTCTTTGCGGCCCATGAAGTCAAAGACGATAGTGGGGCGGCCGTGATAACTTTCACGACGCGGGTTGCGCACCTCCACATTCTCCAGAACAGTGGTCAGGTCGAGGTTTTGCCCCTTATTCTTCTGCACAGGAGCCGGATGCTCGGCATTCTCAACCTCTTTGTTCACCCGTTCATTTTCCTTCTGCTGCTCCTCATTGCTCAATGGCTTGCCGTCCTTTTTCGCCAAGCGTTGAATCTCTCTTCCATTGACAAAGCTTGCTTCAAGCTCCCTGCTTTCAGTCTTGACCACTTGTCCCTTTCCATCCAGATCCTGCGTGGTGGTTGCAATGTTGAAAGCGTAGTTCTCGCGGATCTTCTCGAATTGCTTCTGGTGCTCCTCAACCTCGTGTATGAGCTGACGGGCTTCAGGCAGCGGAGGGATGATTGCCTGCTGGGCCTGTGCAGGCCAAGAAAGCATCAGAGGAAAAATGAAACTGGCAAGCCACGGAATGCAAACGGGTCTCATCAAGGCAATCCTTTCAGAATGGAATTCATACTCTTTGACCCGGTGCGCTGCAAATGGTTGCTGTTGAAAGGGAATGCGGTGTCGCGTGTTGGCGCTCCGGCTTGCGCCAGGCGGGTAATCGGGGGACATGGGAGTGCACTTCTGTCCCGGCGCCAAGTCATCCGCCCTCGCAGATCATTGGGAGAAGTACTTGATGGCGAAATCAAGGACTGGGTCGTGGCCGGACTGGAAATCGGAGGCAGTAGCCGGGACGAAGATGGCAGGATCGATTCCTTTGTCTTCAATGACCTCCATTTCGGCGGTGTAATCGATCCAGGTGGACACGGTGAATTGCCACCCATCGGAAAGGTTGTACGCGGCGGGGTCACCCGAGTGTCCGCCTGAGGTGTCCCCCGCGACGGTCACGTTGGGCAGTTCGCGCATCTGGGTAATGAAGTCTTCATTGGAGCTGTAGCAGCCTCGCCCAATCAACAACAGGACAGGGGCGTGAAACTGCCAGGGACCACGAGGCACAACCTGCCGGGTCTGGAGCGGGCCAAAGTCGTTGTGCGCCGGGCCATTGCGAAACTGAATGAATCCCGCCGTACGTGTCTGATCGGCGAAGCGGCCGGCAAAGTTTCCTGCCGTGGTGCTGTCCCCTCCGGGATTCATCCGCACATCGACAATGAGGGCAGGGGAGTTTTGGAACTGCTCCAGAGCCTGATCGAGCTCTGCGGTCTCCGAACTGGTCGAGGCGTCCCAAAAATTAATTGAGATGTAGGCCACTCCGCCGAGCCAGCCAGCGGTGAAGTAGTTGTTCTGCTGGAGCTGCGACCCCTGGGCCTGCATATACTCCCCCCAAACGGGGGTGTTGAAGTTCACAAAGGTAGTGGGCGTGAAGGTGGCGATTCTATTTCCACCTGGTTCGGTGAAATAGACGTGCATGTCGTGGAGGTTCCAGAGCATCTGCCCGAGAACCTGCATGAGTTGCTGCTGGGAGGTCGCCTGGACGGCCTGGGGGCGGTAGGTGGTCCTGAGGGCGTTCCAGTCGATGTTTTTGTAGACCAAGTAGGAGTAAGTCTGATCGAAGGTTTGCCAGAGGTAGTCGAACTGGTCGGCGTAGGAGGAAGATGCCGGGCCTTGCGGGGTTCCGGAGCCGCATCCGTTGCCTCCCAGGGAGACCAGGAGGAGCAGTAGCACGGTCAATTGGACGATTACCGCTGATCGCCTCTTCCATTGCACGCCAGGAACCGCGGCGGAGTTTGGCGAGCGGCTCGAGAGAGAAGCGGTTTTATCTCCGGGGGCGGTCCAGGGGTGCAGATCGAAGGGCCTTTTCATGGGGACGTTCCTCCCATTGAAATGACACACGGAAGTCTACTCCCAATTCATTCGCGCAGCAACGGACCCAGCGTGGTTCCTGGCGGGCTCTCCCGATCCCTCAGTGCGGTGGGTGTCCCGCACGTTCGGGGTGCAAGTTCTGCCGCCATAAGAGGGTGCTGTTCAGTTCCATGACATCCTTTACACATTGTCTCTGGACATCCTTTACATTTCCGCGCGCGCCAGCTGGTTCGCCTCCCATCCCGCCCCGGAATCAACCAAACCTTAACAATCCACGCACTATCCGCCCACTACCATAGGCAAGGGCTTTTGTTGGTCGAGCTCCGGCGGCAGGGCACTCGCGCCGGTCTGGTTCACAAATCGATCCCCTGGAATACGCACGGTCTAAGCGGCAAAAAACTCATTCCAAATGACCTTACTTCAAGTACGCGCGCACCAGGTCGATCAGGTCCTCGGCCAGTTCCGGAGCAATCTGCTCCTTCGCTCCATCCACCAGGTGAAACCGGATATGAGTCTCAAGCACCTCGCCCATCAGTCCGTTCACCCCGCCCCGCACCGCCGCAAGCAGCATCAGTTGGCCTCCGCAGTCCTCATCGGCCGCCAGCGACCGCTCCACCGCATCCAACTGTCCACGGAGCTTCCTCAATCTTTGCAACAGCTTCAGCTTTTCCCGCTCCTGGTGAGACACTTTCGGCGATCCTCCCTTGACGATACCCACCCCCGGTATGGTACATACTGGGGGTGGGTATTCTCGCGATTCCATTGTAGCCCTCAATCCCCAAAGGACGCTCCCCCAATGCTCCGCTGCTTCGGCCTTCGCACAGTTCGCGCCATCGTCTGCCTCGCAAGCGCTATCACGATGGCCGTCAACATTGCTGCCGCGCAGACTGCCGCTTCTCTACCCGATGCACCCCAGCCGCAGATCCCACCCAGGCAACTGCTTGCGCAGGCCGGACCCGCCCAGCCCATGCTTGCTCCTCAGAACGGCAGCGGTAGCGGAGCAACTGACTTGAGCCCGACCGGCCAGCAACCCAACGACGCCCCCATCGTCGCCATGGCTCCGCATCCCGACAACAGCCGCTGGTGGCTATCCGGCCAGGCCAACTTCATCACCCAGGGCGACCTGCCCTTCCACTCCCCCTACCAGGGCAAGAACAGTTTCATCGGCAGGGGCGAGTACAAAACCTCCATGGTCGGCACGCTGTTTACCGCGTGGCGACCGAACTATTCCATTCTTCGCAACACCGATCTCATCTTCGATCTTGAAGCTGCGGAAGGCCGTGGGCTCAGCGAGGCGTTTGGGCTGGCCGGCTTCACCAACCTGGACGTGGTCCGCAATCCCAATCTGGGTAAGCTCCCCTATATTGCCCGTTACGAGATCCACCAAACCATCGGCATCACGCAAAAAACCGCCAGCCAGGACGCCGGCCCTTTCGCGGTGGCTCCCAGCGTGCCTATCCGCCGATTCGAATTCCGCATTGGCAAGATGGGAGTGCCCGACTTCTTCGACCTCAACCAGTCCGGCTCCGACTCGCATCTCCAGTTCATGAACTGGACTGTGGACAACAACGGCGCGTATGACTACGCCGCGGACACGCGAGGCTACACCGTTGGCGGCATGGCCGAGTATGACGACCAGACTTGGAGCATTCGCTACGGCATTTTTGCCATGCCGGTGGTCGCCAACGGCATCGACATGGATTGGGCCTTCAGCCGCGCTCACGGCCAAAACGTCGAGTTCGAGTTGCGCCACAGCTTCATTCAAAATCGCAAGGGCACGCAGCGCATCCTCTTCTATGCCAACCGCGCCCACATGGGGATTTACCGCGAGGCTGTCGAAGGATTTCTCAGCGGATCCGACACTGCCCTCTACGGCATCACCGCGCCAGACATCACCCGACACGAGCACTTCAGCGCGCTCAAGTACGGCTTCGGCTACAACACCGAGCAGGCGGTAACAGAAAACCTGCGCGTCTTTGGCCGTTTCGGCTGGAACGAAGGCCAGCATGAGTCCTTCGCTTACACAGAGGTGGACCAGACCGTGCTTGCCGGCGCGGACTACGCCGGGACCCGCTGGCATCGCCCCGTGGATAAGATTGCCATCGCCTTCGTCTCGAACGCGATCAAGGCCGATCACCAGGAGTATCTGAAGCTGGGCGGTCTCGGCTTCCTGCTCGGCGATGGCAACCTCAACTACGGCCGCGAGAACATCCAGGAAGCCTATTACAACTACCATGCCTGGCGGGGAATGTTCTACGCCCTCGACTTCCAGCACATCGATAACCCCGGCTACAACCGCGACCGCGGGCCGGTGTGGGTAGGTACGTTTCGAGCCCATGTGGATTTTTGAGACAGGGAATAGGGAACAGGGAATAGGGAATAGGGGATAGGACTGGGTGCCCCAGGTCTGGATTTTCGGACCTGGGAAAGCTAGAGACTAAAAGCTCGCGGCTAGAAGCCAGGAGCTAGAAGCTGGCTTCAACCCTATTTCCCCGTCGCCGCCGCCGGCCCCTGTACAGGCTGTTCCGCAGGCATGGCGACAATTACTTCGTTGGGCTTGGCGTAGTGCAGCTTTTCCCGCGCTTCATGCTCAATTGCATCCGGCGAATTCTTCAGCCGATCGATGCGCTGGCGCAGGCCCGCGTTCTCCTGCTCCAGTTCCTTGATGTCTTTCCGCAGTTGCTGGTCTTCGGCCCGCTTCTGGTGCCAAACCTGCAGCCCGTGCTTGCCGTTGATCACGTGCCAGGTGAGCAGCATCGCCAGCCCCACCGCAACCACTGTCGCGGCAGGACGCCAGACCCGAAGCGTCCAGTCCATCGCTCGCCTGGGTATTGGCTCGGCTGCGGTCTCCGCCGCGCTCTTCACCGCTTCTACCTTCTCGTCCGCCATCCCGCTTTATTCCCCTAACAGCTTGTGGTGAAAGTCCGAATTGCCGAAAAAGCTTCCCGCAGGGGCTAAAGCCCACGGATTCTGTTTACTTTATCGGCACGGCTGAAGCCGTGCCCTTTCAAAACTGACTTTCGCCAGAAGACGCCAACCCCTAACCGCTGTCTTACGACAGCACAAACTTCTCCGCCGCCGCCTTCAGCGCTTCCATATCCGCTTCGCTGCGCGCTTCCGTATACGCCCTCACCACCGGCTCTGTCCCTGAAAGGCGATAGCAAACCCACGACCCATCTTCAAGAATCAGCTTCAGCCCGTCGGTCCGCACCACGCTCGAGACTTTGCGCCCACCCAACTCCGTCGGATCGGCCTTCATCTTCTCAGTGAACGCGGCCTTCACCTCCGCGGTCAAGCGGAAGTTCTCTCGAACCGGATAGAAGGAACCAACCTTGCCAAACAAGTCCTTCAATTGCACGCCCAGGCTCTTGCCGCGCACCGCTACCATCTCCGCCACCAGCAGCCCGGCAAGCACGCCGTCTTTCTCCGGCACATGCCCGCGAATCGTCAGCCCGGCGGACTCCTCGCCGCCAATTGCAATCTTGTCGTCGATAATCAGTTCGCCAATGTACTTGAAACCCACGGGCGTCTCGAACAGCGGAACCTTGTGATAGTCGGCCAGAGCGTTAATCAAGTTCGTCGTAGCCACGCTCTTGGCCACGCCGTTCTTCCATCCCCGCGTCTCAACCAGGTAGTCGAACAGCAGCGCAATCACATAATTCGGCTGGATAAAAGTCCCATCCTCGTCCACAATGCCGAACCGGTCCGCGTCTCCGTCCGTGGCAATTCCCAGCGCCGCTCCAATCTCCTTCATCTTCTTCTTGCAGTCGCCCAGCAGGTGGTCGTCCGGCTCCGGCGCATGCCCGCCGAAAAGCACGTCGCGGTAATCGTGAACCGTCGCTACCGTGACGCCCGCCTCGCGCAAAGCGTGGCAGCTATAACCCCGCCCCGCGCCCCAGAACGGGTCGTACACTACCTTGATCCCCGACTTGGCGATAGCCTTCAGATCCACCAGCTCGGCAATCCGCTTCAGGAATGCCGGCTTCACATCGGCCGTGTCAAAGGTGGCCGTGCTTGAGTCGCCAATCTTGAACCCGTCGCTCAGTCCGGCAATCGCCGCCTCAATCTGCTTCGTCACATCGGGCAGCGCCGGAGCGCCGTCGTGCGTGGAAAACTTGATCCCGTTGTACTCCGGCGGATTGTGCGAAGCCGTAAAGTTGATCGCCCCCGAGGTTTTCAGCTCCCGCACCGCATAGGCAATGGCCGGCGTCGGCGCGGCCTCGGGAATCACAATCGGCGTAATCCCTGCCCCAGCCAGCACGCGCGCCGCCTCAGCCACAAACGCCTCGCCCAGGAACCGCGGATCGCGCCCCACCAGCACCCGATGCGGCTCCGGCTGCGTGTTCACGTAGGCGGCAATTCCCGCCACCGCCAGCCGTATATTGGCAAAGGTAAAATCCTCCGCCACAATCGCCCGCCATCCGCTGGTACCAAACTTGATCGCTGTCGTCATCTCGCTTTTCTCCACCTGCGCCGGCTATGTCTACCGCACAGTCCATACTGACTCACTCGGCCCCACTCGGCAAGTCGCTGGCTTGGTCGCTGAGTTGCGTTCGCAATTCGGCCACAGTCGACGCAGACACTTGCCCTACCCGCGCAATTGCTTCGATTCGCCTCCAAAGGCCTGGATGCGTCTGGAAGAGTTCTTCGAATCCATTACATATATCTGGTATCTCGGCGCGTCGATACAGATTCACGAGTGCCCGCATGGCCGCCGCAGAATCTCGTGTGAATGCCACGGAAACTCGATCTGCCTCAAACTCAAACCTCCGGGAAAAGAAGCTGGAGGCTAAAACAGGAATGAAAATCGCGCTGAATTTGAACAACACGCTCCAAGCAAGCGACGAATTCGGGACGATGATTGCAAGCAACGCGAAGCCGAGATAGAACGCTATATCCAGCAGTTGCTGCTTCATTCCATGCCTTTGTCCAAGGTGTGCCAATTCATGTCCAATTAGGAAATCGAGTTGGGAGCCGTGCGTCCAATGAACACAAACATCAGCCATCCCAATACGATTCACCCAACTGTATGCGTCTACGAGACGGCCTCGGCCGGTAGGAATTACGAAAACGCCTCGAAGCGGAACCCCGTTCGTCTTTGCCATTGCGAAGGATCGCTTGAACAGTTCTCCCGATTTTACTGCTCGGGGTTTAAATCCCGCAGCCGCTCGCAGTCCGACCCTTGCCACCACCCGAACGGTCGCGGCAAGCGCTATCCAAAACAAGCTGCTCAGCTTGTGATCGGCGATTGCGTCAAGACCGAGCGCAAACAACAGCATCGGAACAGTCGAAAAGAGAGTGCCCCAAAGCGCGAGGCCGAGTTTATCGGTAAGTATCCAGCGGCGATTGAAAAAGTTGACACCCGACCAGACGGACACCCATCGGCCCAATGCGGCACCGAAAGTCAGAGGCACGAAAAACAGAACCCAACCGGGCCAATTTGGAATGAGCCCCGAAGGCTTTCCGGAGCTAGCCAGCCAATCGAAGAGTGACCACCATATAGGTATCGAGAGCAGGTTCAGCACGCGCAGCCGCCGCAGATAGCTGAACCAGGTTAATGCGCGCTTCGACTCTGTCGATCGGATTGCCGCCCAAATAAAGATCAACGTCCATGCCGCGGGCAGCAGCACGGCCCCGACTGCCGCAACGAGATAGGGCTTGCTTGCCAGTCGAACCTCCGGCATTGCACAGGTGATCTGCAACCGAGAATATCTCACCGGCCCTTTCCTGCGGTGCTGCGGCGTACTCCCAAAAAATCTTCACCCCCCTCTTGACAAGCCGAACCGCCAGGCGCATTATTATTCCAATCTGGTTTGTATCACAGACTAGATTGCGAGGATAATATGAATCATCCATCGTCCCGCCCTCTTCTTCGGAATCCAAATCTCATCGCCAATCGCCTCATTCCCACTGTCGTAACAACCTTGCTTCTGGCGGCGGCCATCTCCATACCCTCAAGCGCGCAGCAAACGCTCAACGCCGGTGCCAGCACCGTAACCGGCCACGTGTTCTGCGCGGACACCAACGCCCCCGCCCGCTTTGCCAAGGTACTGCTCAAATCCGCCGAGGGCGACCACCGCGGCGAAGAATTCATGAAACGCCTGACAGATAGCATGGCGAAAGCTGCCCCAAAGGATGGCGAGCCTGCTCCGCCGGCCAAGGCGGCCACTCCAGACAAGCCCGTCACCGATGACAAAGCGAAGCAAGCGATGGCCGCCGCCTCAAAAGGAATGAATGCGGCCTTCGACATGATGAACGCTTCCACCGTCGGCCTCAACGGTGAATTCAAATTCTCCGGCGTCAAGCCAGGAACCTATTATGTCCACGTCCTCTATGCCGGCTACATCGACGACTTCGATCAGTTCTCCGACGAAGACTTTGCCAGCACCGATCCGGAGGTTCGAGCCCGCGTTGCGAAGATTCCTTCCATCACCGTGACGGGAACCGACTCCGCCCGCGCCGAAATCACCCTGGAGCGCGGCGCGGCGATCAGCGGCCGGATTCTCTTCGACGATGGCAGCCCCGCCGCCGGCTGGACTCTCTCCGTCGTCAAGCCCGGCACAAAAGAGAACGCCTCCGATATCGCTCAAATTGCGATGAACCAATCGCTCGCCATGAGCGGCGCGATTCAGCTGGCCAAAAGCGACGACCTCGGCCACTTCCGCATCACCGGGCTCGGAGCCGGAGACTACGCGGTGCGCGCCACCATGATCGCCCCTGCCATTGGCGTCACCGCCGGCAACATCATGGAGGGCGGCAGCGGCATCAACCTCACCGTGTATTCCGGCAATACCTTCAAACGCGCTGAGGCCAAGCCCTTGACTGTTGCGGCAGGCGAGGAATATTCCGGCGTGGAGATCACCGTCCCCGCCAGTTCGCTGCATAACATTACCGGCCACGTCAACGCAAAATCCGACGGCCACACGCTCAACGCCGGACACGTCGCCCTCTCCAGCAAGAGCAATCCCGCGCTCCAGCTCGTCGCCGCCATTCGCAGCGACGGCAGCTTTCACTTTGAATATCTGCCCAGCGGCATCGCCTACACGCTCACCACCGCGGACGCCGCGGACGGCAAGATCACTCCCAGCGTCAATCCCGGCTTCATGGGACTCAACATGCCCAATACCGAGATTCTGGCCAAGTACGAAACGGGCTCGACCGACGTGCTTCTGGGCGACACCGACATTGACTCTATCCAGCTAACAGTCGCGCAGACCGACTGGAAGCCATCGCCCAATAAACCCAGTACACCCACCGCCAACCCAGCCGACATCATCAAGAGCGTCATTGACGCCGGCACCAGCGACAAGCCGTGAGCGAGCATCCACGGAAAACAGGCAGCGGATGAAAATTCGTCTGGCGTTGTTGCCGACCGTACCAAATTGCGAGGAGAAAGATGAACGACATTTCGCACCACATTGCCAATGAAAACCCGGACGCAATTGCCAACCGCCTCATCAACAAGGTGGAGTACCGCGATGGATTGCAGGAGATCTCGATCGGGTTAATGATTCTGGTCTATGCCGGCCTGTGTGGCATGGCGGCGGTATTCAAGGGAACGCTCGGCTTCAGGGTATTCCTCTGGGGCAACCTGGTGATGTTGACCGTAGGACTTGGATCGCAGTGGGCGATCAAGAAGGTGCGCAAGCGATTCTTGATCGGGAAGATGGGATACGTAAAACTGAAGCCGATCAATCGCAAGGGGGCCGCTGTCAGGCTCGGTATTACATTCGGCCTTTCGTGTCTCATTGGAGCCCTGGTAGCGATCGCAATGGTCAAGGTGGCGATCGCCATCCACAAGGGAGGGGGCGCGGCCATGTGGGGCTTTTTCCCGCCGGCCGGTTGGGCATTTATTGGAATGGGAATTTTCGGCGGAGCACTCATGATCTTCCGCGTCCGCTTGCTGAGATATGAAATTGGTGGCGTGAGCATGATGGCGTTGGGAGTTATGCTTGCCTTCAGCAGAGTCTCGCTTCCTATTGGCACTACGATCCTCTTCAGCTTTGCGGGCCTTCTCGCTCTCATTTCCGGTATCGTTGTGTTTTTCCTTGTCCTGCGCCAGCCAGCCGAGTCAGGAGAATAATATGACCAACATTTCGCAAAACATTGCCAATCAGAATCCAGATGTAATTGCCAACCGCCTGATTCAGAAGGCGCATAACCGCGACGGCTTGCCGGAAATTGCAATTGGAGTGTTCTTTCTGCTAATCGCAGGCATGATGTGGCTAACCGTTATATTTCCGCCACGATCACCAATTTATGTCGCGTCCATCCTGGGATTGATGCTGACCATGATGGTTGTGCCGCTTCGATTGCAGTGGGTCCTCAAGAAGGTACGCCGGTATTTTCTGATCGAGAGGGAAGGCTACGTTGAATTCAAGCCCGCCAACCGTAAACGATCCGCCATCTTAGCCGTCCTGGCGCTCGTCATTGCAGTCGGGGCAATAATCGCTGCCTATTTCGGAGCGTTCCCGCCGTCCAGTTGGATTCTGGCAGCAACCGGCATCGGCGGCGGCGCGATTCTGGCACTCGCAGGGCGCCTGCCCCGTTTCTATACTGGTGGCGCGATTATGGCAGCGGCAGGCATTGTGGTCGCATTCGCCAGAGTCTCGCTCGAAGCTGGCTTTGTAATCCTGTATGGGCTGATGGGCCTGCTGTCTCTCATATCCGGTTGCGCGGTGCTTCTTCTTTTCCTGCGCCAACCAGCCGAGCCGGGAGAATAAGATGAGCGCGAAGATCCAGCAACTCGGCGAAATCGACCGCGTCATCCACGAGCCTGCGCGCCTCATGATCGTCGCTCTCCTGGCTGCCGTCGCCGAA
>CAYWMR010000118.1:0-11609 GCA_964458965.1 uncultured Occallatibacter sp.
TACCAGGAGACGCGGGAACCGGGAATGGCTATGTCTCTGACAAACCCACAGCCTTCGAACTGACAAGTGAAGAGAGAGTTGTGCCCATGCGGAAGATTGCGGAACTGAACATGCTTTTGCGCACGCCGATTGAGTTGCCGGTTGGCCTGGAGTTTACGACGGACGAGTTTCGCGAGGGGTGGAGCTTCGTCCGGAAGAGCAATGCGCGCAGGCTGGAGAAGAAGATTGTGATGCGCGGATGGAGTTTTGTCCGGATAGCGGATGGATCGCTTCGCAGCGGCGTGGGAGATACGTCGCAGGAAGCCATTGCCAGCGCGCTCAAGCTGGCTCTTCGGCGCATAAGCGAACATTTCAACGCCGTGGAAGTGGAGCGAATCGAATTGACTCAATATCCGTGGTTCTTTCTGGCCAGGGTTAGAGTTTATCCGTTCCGGATTCAGCAAAGCGCGGTGGTGCCGGTGGGGGATGAAGCGATGCCTCTTTCCGTCGCGCCACGGCGGCGGAGGCTGGCGGCAAATTCTGCAGAGATGTTCCCGAACTTTGGCAGCGCAATGCCCATGCTGAAGGAAATGTTGACTGCAACCAGAACTCAAGAGGCGCGGATTCAATGACCATTGTGCAGATCGCGCTGCTGTTTATCGTGTTTCATCCTTTTCTATTTCACAAGGCCACGCGAGTTCAGCGGGAGCCGGTTTTGGTGCGGGCTCGTTCGCGTTGGAGCTCGCGATAAAGGTCGCTTTTGGACTGGCCGAGTTCCCGCGCCAGACGCTTCAGGGCTTCCTTTTCGTCCAATCCGCTCTCGACCTGGAGGCGCGCTATCCGAACTGCAATCTTCTCAGGAGCTGCGCTTGCGGCTTGTGAATCTATTGGAGAGCTGGATTTGGCTGGGGGCTCGACCAGCAGCACGATCTCTCCCCGAATGCGATCGCGGCTGGCAAGCTCCCGCCGAACGTCCGCTACCGATCCGCGCAAGAACTCCTCGTGAATCTTGGTCAGCTCGCGGGCCAGTACAACGCGTGCGGCGGGAAGAAAAATGCTCTCGATATCCGCCAAGGTGTCCAGTATCCGATGCGGCGCCTCATAAAGGACGAGCGTGCGGGGAGTTTCGAGTCTCCCAGCCTGGGCGGCCAACTCTTCCAGACGACTGCGCCTGGCTCCGGTCTTTTCCGGCAAAAAGCCGACGAAGTGAAACTCCTCGGCGGACAGGCCGGAGGCGATGAGCGCGCTGAGGGCCGCATTGGCTCCGGGAATGGGAATCACTTGAACTCCGGCGGCTATGGCTTCCTGGACCAGCCAGTTTCCGGGGTCGCTTATGCCCGGCATTCCGGCATCGGAGACCAGGGCGATGCGGCTGCCCGCCTTGAGCGCTGCGATGAGTTCGGCCGTTCGCTGGCGCTCGTTGTGCTGGTGGCAGCTCACCGTGGGCGTTGCAATCTGGAAGTGGTTGAGCAGCTTCTGCGTCTGGCGGGTGTCTTCGCAGGCGATGCGGTCCACACGCTTCATCACGTCCAGAGCGCGCAGGGTAATGTCGCCCAGATTGCCGATGGGCGTGGCTACCAGGTATAGGCCGGGAGGAAGACCGGACACGATCCCCACATCCAGCTTCTCAGCGGGCATCGTCGTGTGCATTCTCACGTTCGAGGCGGCGCTGCTCGGCTAGCAGGGACATGGAGCTCATCAGGTTCTGGACGCTCACAATGCCGACAACTCTGCCGCTCTCGGTAATGGGAATCAGCGCGAGGCCGCGGCCGGCGGTGATGCGCCGGATGGTGGTTCCCAAGGTGTCTTCAGGCCGCGCCACCTGAAAGGCCCGCGACATGACAGACTGCACATAGCCGTTGCCGTCGTTGCGCAAGGCATCGACGATTCGTTGGCGGGAAACAATGCCCACCAGTTGCGGGCCGCGCACTACGGGGAAGTCTTCCTGCAGGGAGTGAACGCAGCGAACCAGCGCGTCTGATAGCGTATCGGAGGGCGAGAGGGTGGCGAAATCTGTGAGCATCACTTCGCGCATTTGGACGGTATCGACGACGGACTGGAAGAACACGCCCTGATCTTCGATCTGCGCGCCGATCATGATGAAGAAGCCAGCGATGATGAGCCAATAATTGTGCAGCAGCATGCCGCCGACCATGGCAGCCAAGGCTAGCACCTGACCCAATCCCGCGGCTGCGCGGCCGGCGGGAGCAAAGCCGTGCGTGCGTGCGAAACTGCCGCGGATCAGGCGCCCGCAGTCCAGCGGATATGCCGGCAGAAGATGCAGTAGCGCGAGACCAACCTGCATCCAAACCAGGCTGCGCAACAACCAGGCGGAGCTGATGAATGGTGGACTGAAGAGTTGCACATCGCCACTTGCGCCGAGAAACGCAGCGGCCAGCACCAGCGCCGTAGCCGCGTTTGCCAAGGGGCCTGCCAACGCGATTTCAAACTGGCCTGCGCCACGGTTGGCGTTCTCCTGGCTTTCGGGGTCGGCATAGGCAAAGAGACCGCCGATGGGGAGCAGCAGAATAGCGCGCAGCTTGAGGCCGAGCCATGCAGCCACCAGGAGCCGCGCAGTCTCGCGCACCAGCACCGCGGCCGTCAGCACCAGGAAGAGCCCGAGGCCACGCGCCACGCCGTCGCTGGAGCTGAGCACCAGGCACACGATCGCCAGCAATGGGAAAAAGGCGTGGACGCGCATTTCAACGCCCATCCAACGGCCCAGCGGGATTGACCAGCCTCGCATATCTGGATTGTAGTGGGTCGCGCCAGGGTTTTGCTTCGGATATGCTGGTTTGCGATGCGCATCATTGCCGGCAAGTTTCGATCCCGCACGCTGGAGGCACCGGCGGGCCTGGCCACACGGCCCACCAGCGACCGGTTGCGCGAGACGCTTTTCAACGTGCTGGCGCCACGGATTGAGGGTGCGGTTTTCCTGGATTTGTATGCCGGGTCGGGTGCGGTGGGGATTGAGGCGATTAGCCGGGGAGCGACTTGTGTGGTTTTTGTGGAGCGGGCTGAGGCGGCGTTGAAGGTGTTACGGAAGAATTTGGATGGGTTGGGGATTAAGGCTGGATTTCGGATTCAGGCGGGGAGTGCGGGGGCTTTTCTGCGCAGGGTGGAAGCAGGTCACGGAACTGGCTTTGACCTGGTATTTCTCGACCCGCCTTATGACGCGACCGAGGAGTACACAAGCACGCTCGGTCTGCTTGGGCGGTTGGGCGGCTTGCTGGCCCAGGGCGCGGTGGTGATTGCGGAGCATCGCCGCAAAGAAAAACTCGTGGACCGGTATGGCGCGCTGGAGCGGACGCGTTTGCTGGAGCAGGGCGATGCGGCGTTGAGCTTTTATTCCTTTGGCCAGCCGCCGGGTTAGTTTGCTTGCGGATTGTAGGTGAAATGGATGGATGAGAAAGCGCGACACCGGCAAACCGGATTAGAGTGTTGTGCATGAAGATTCTGCGATTGGTATTGGTATTGGGGTTGGCTGCGGTGGTCTGCGGCGGGGTTGAAACCGCGAAAGCGCAGCCAGGAGTGGTTACGGACCACCAGAGAATGGTTCAGGGGGCGGGCGATCATCCCGTAGCTCAACTGGCGATTCTGGATACGGATATCGGGGATGATATAGACGACGCGTTTGCGCTGGCGCTGGCATTGAAGAGCCCGGAGCTTAAGCTGTTGGGGATTACGACAGCTTTCGGGGATACGGAGTTGCGGGCGCGGCTGGTGGACCGGTATCTGGCTGCTATAGGCCGCACCGATATTCCGGTTGCGATCGGCGTTCCAACCCCGCATACGAATGTGTTCAGTCAGGCCGCGTACGCGCGTCAATCGCCGGATCGCATACATCCCGATGGAGTCGAGTTTCTACTGCGCCAAATCCGCGCCCATCCAGGCCAGATCACGCTCATCGCCATTGGGCCCCAGAACAATATAGAAGAAGCAATCAAGCGCGATCCGGTCACCTTCCGCAAGCTGAAACGGGTGGTGATGATGGGCGGCAGCATTTACCGGGGATACGGAGACTTGAGCGCGCCTCCCAGCTCGGAGTGGAACGTGAACCGGGACCCGGCGGGATTGCGGGCGCTGCTGGCGTCGGGTGTGCCGGTTTTCATGATGCCGCTGGATTCGACGCAGATTCAGCTGCAAGCGCCGGAGCGAGAGAAAATCTTCGCCCACGGCTCCCCGCTTACAGACCAGTTGACGCTGCTTTACCACCAGTGGATGGCGGGCAGCGATGGGCATCCGGCCGCGCCCACGCTCTTTGACCCTGTGGCGGTGGCCTATGCGGTGCTTCCCGATCTGTGCCCGGCAACGCCAATGCGCGTTGAAGTGGACGACAAGGGCTTTACGCGGCCTGTGAACGGCGCGCCCAATGTCCAGGTTTGTCTTAAATCGGATGAGAAGGGCTTTCTTGAGGTTTTGCTGGGGCGGATTACGGGGGAAGACAGCCACTGACCCCGGGGCTGAATGCCTGAAAATGCTCTATCTGCTCCGGTCTTGACGGGTTCCGCGGACTGGAACCTCGCCTTGCGAATCGGTTACAAGCAGGCCTACAATGGCTGCGATCATCCGCCCATGGGAAGTTCTCTGCTTACCAGGCTGGGGGTGACGTAAGTGATCGCCGAACGCCTTCTGAAGACATGCAGGTCCCGCCTTAGACTTCTGTTCCGCGGCATTGCAATTCTCGTTGTGTTGGTCGCGCCAGCCGCGGCGCAGCAGGTTCCCGCTCAACCGCCTTCCGATCCCGCGCTGCGCCCATCGTTTGAGGTTGCCGTGATTCGATTGAATCGCAGCGGCAGCCCGTTGGAAGGGTTTGAGACGCCTCCCGGCCGATTTCAAGCAAAGAACGATTCGGTGCGAACCTTGATCGAAGCTGCCTGGGAGCTGCAAAAGGGCCAGGTCGTGGGTGGTCCCGCGTGGATCGATGCGGAGCGCTACGATATCGAAGCCCGGATGACCGAAGACCAATATCACGCAATCGAGAACCTCTCTAATCGTCACCAACAGCACCAGGTTCATCTCATGTTGCAGTCGCTGCTGGCTGAGCGGTTCCAACTCACCGTTAGCCACCATCCCGGCGAAATGAAAGGGCTGGCGCTGGTGATTGCGAAAGGCGGGCCGAAGCTGCATGTCTCCGGAATGCCGGAGCCGGTCAAACCTGACCACTCTGTTGGGCGGACATTTTCGGGAGCCATGTTTTCCACCAAAGACGCTCCGCTCAGCGACCTGGCGGATTACCTTGCGATGCAGTTTGGGCGGCCAGTCGTGAATGATACCGGGCTCACAGGGATGTACGATTATTCGCTCGAAGTGCCATACGATCCGGAGACCGGTCGCGAGGCCGGCACAATTACCGCGCTGGAAGACCAGCTTGGACTGACGCTCAAATCGCAGAGAATTGTCGTCGATACCATCCATGTGGAGCAGATCGAGCGGCCTTCAGAAAACTGAATTTCGTGGGGCGCAAAGGCACCCGGTCGTCACAGCACACCGATTGCCCCACCTTTGTTCTTGAAGCTCGATCAGACAAGCATCCGGACGAACAGTAGGATTCGAAGCCGTGAAAAGAAGGGTCCAGATCTCCATTGACACCGGCACAAAAACGGGAGAAGAATAGCGGGTCGATAGAACTGGGGCCGCTATGCGCGGTGTACGGAGGAGACATGAAAAACGCAGGACGGATGCAGGCAATTGGAACCTTGGCATTGCTGGCAGCAGGGCTTTGGTTTGGGGGCTGCAAATCGACGCCGGAACTGACGCAATCGGATGCGCAGGCGCTGATCCAGGCAAAATACGACCAGACTCCGGCGGTTGGCGCCACGATCACGATTGACGATCTGGGCATGAGACAGGGTTTGACCGCCAAATACTGGACCAGGACCAAGGAGTATCCAAACCGATTCTGGGCCGACTTTACGCTGACCCCGGAAGGCAAGAAGGCGCTGACGCTGGCGAAAGGGGGAGATGTAATCCAGTGGCGGCCGGAGAGCGCGACCGATACGCACTTTTCGGTGATTGCGTTCACGGTGGCGGCGAACCACCTGAAGGCGCACGATGTTGGGACGCTTCAGGACGAAGTGCTGCCGGGCGCGGCGGCGGCGAAGGAAGCCATGTATACCGAAAGCGTGAATCTGGACGGGGTTCCCGGGCCGCTGGCAGAGATTGCGCATAACGCAGGAAACAAGCTCAGCACCAAGCATCAGGCCGATTTTGCGTTCGATGCCGGGGCGTGGAAGCTGCACTCGATCGAGTAAAGTGAGCAGCGACAGGCAGCATGGCGAGTCTCTTGTTGTTGACAGTTCTCGAAGCAAAGCACAGCTGGGAGCTATTTGCCAGTCCGCGGAGTGTATTTTGCTGAATTCAGTCGCAGAATCTTGCCCCAATGGGTTGAGAAAGGACTTCCCTTGTCGTTTGCCGTAATGCGCTTATCCATTCTGGGTGGATCGGTTCTGTTGATTGCTGGCTGTGGTGGCTTCGCGGGTGGAGGCTCCGGCAGCAACGGCTCGGGCGGTGAAAGCAGCCCGACCACGGTGACATTCACCATTACTGGTGGAACGCCAACCGCTGTCGCCACCCAAGTTGGCTCAGGTTCGTTTACTTCCGCGACACTTTCCTCAGGCAATCTAACACTCAGCCTGCCCAGCGGTACAACGAATTTCGCTGTGGCCTTTGTATGCCCTCAGACGCCTCTTACAACGAGAGACACGTCTGATCTATGGACAATTCAATATATCTATGAGGCCAGCACGAAAGACGGGACCTCGTTTTCCGAGGCTTGTCTGGTCGTGCCAAGCACCGCAGGCACGACCGGAACGCTGACGGGGCGGGTAAACGCGAGCGACGTTTCTGGGGCCGACTACATGAACGTCTATGCAGAGGACGGCACGTCGTTGTCGGAGGGTTATATGGGAATGGCGAACGACGCCTTCAGCTTCTCCGCGCCAGCGGGTACGGATCGGGTCGCGGTGCTGGCCTACAGCGACGCTTTCAGTCTAGTCGCCGCGCAAAACTTTAGCAGCCAGACGGTTCCCGGGGCATTGAATGGAGGCGATACGATCGTTTTCGGAGCCGCCGATCAGGTAACGGTCGAGCCTCTCACTTATAGCGGTGTGCCATCCGGATATGGCGCACCAGTTACCGACGTCAATTATCAGCTGGCGGGGGGCGGTGATCCAATTCTGGTTGCACAAGCTGCAACAACCGGGTATCCCGCTCTGCCGGCGGGTGCGGCGGAAAACGGAGACTACTACTCATTTTGGACTACCTCCCGTCTAAGCTCGGATTTCCTCCACGATCAAATGACGCAGGTTATGACGAATTCTACTTCGGCTGGACCCGTGTCCGTTTTCTTTCCTCCCGCGTGGTCTTACGCGGGTCCGACGCCGGCGGCTTCACCTTCTTTCGATCTTTCCTATTCGGGATTCTCTGGCCCGACAGGAGTGTACAACGACGTGAGCATAGGTTGGCCCGGAAGCCCTCCCACCATGAACGGCACGACCCACAACGATGTGGAGGTCATTGCCACGGGGAACTACCTCAATGGATCAACGGCGGTGGCCATCCCAGACCTTTCGGGCGTGAGCGGATTCCTCTTTTCACCGGCCTCCGGAACCGAGATTGGGTGGGAAGCAGGTATTTCTCAGGGAGATTTCTCGTCTCTCCAGCCGACCCCTCCCAATGCAACGATAACCACGGTGTCAATCTTGGGCATCTACACTGTGCCGTAATATTGAGGCATCGCGGCGTGGTTTCTCGAAAAATACACGACCAAGAATCGGAAACCGTTGACCCCACCCCGATTTCTTGCTATTGTTAGAAGGTTCCGCAAGAACGCGTACCTCCGTGTGTCTTAACGGAGTGAGCGTCAAGGGGAGGCCGGCCGGCGGGAGTATGGCCGGGTTGGTCCCCAGGTGCTGGCTAGGTTTGCCAGCCAAATAGGTCCCAGAAGTGCCTTCTTCTTGCGGAGGGCAGGGGCAAATCGCATCGGCGTCCACGCGTTCTCCTCCTGGGAGGGCTATGTGGGCCGGAACCGGCGAAACGGAGTTGGCTTTCCCTGGAGTGGAAACGCCCGGCCACCGTCGCGGTTCTCGTCTGAGTTGGGAACGAAGACAGACGCGAAGCAGGAACAAGGGACTTCTGTGTGTTTGCACGGGCAAATCGCCAGTGCAACGCCGGAACGGCCCGAGGGTTCTGCGCGCGGCTCGAAGTGGGTAGGGTAAAGGTTGCTGGGGTAAGGAGTTTCAGTTTGCCGACATTCAATCAGCTGGTTCGCAAGGGGCGCACGGCCCCGCGGTACAAAACGGCATCGCCTGCATTGCAGGCCTCGCCGCAGCGTCGCGGCGTATGCACCCGCGTGTATACACAAACGCCGAAGAAGCCGAATTCCGCGTTGCGCAAGGTGGCCCGCGTGAGGCTCACCAACGGGATCGAGGTTACGACTTACATCCCTGGAATCGGACACAATTTGCAGGAGCACTCGATCGTGCTGATTCGCGGCGGCCGCGTGAAGGATCTGCCCGGCGTCCGCTATCACGTGGTGAGGGGCACGCTGGATTCCGTAGGCGTGGCTAATCGTAAGCAGAGCCGTTCGAAGTACGGAGCCAAGCGCGCCAAGGGCGGAGCGGCGCCGGCAAAGAAGAAGTAGTGAGGCAGTTCTAAGTTTTAAGTTGTCAGTTGTCAGCATTTCGATCCGGCAACTTAAAACTGACAACTTACAACTGCGAACTGAATCGGTTCCGGGACGGAATTCAGAACCCGGACTAGGGTAGTGAGTTGAGCGCCTTGAGCGCTGAGGATTTTGAGGATTATGCCAAGAAAAGGGCACATTGCGAAGCGGGAAGTGGCGCCTGATCCGGTTTACGGGTCCACGCTGGTCACCAAGTTTGTGAACTCGATGATGTGGGGCGGCAAGAAGTCGACGGCCCAGGGCATCTTCTATCAGTCGATGAAGAATCTCGAGGAAAAGGGCGGCGGCGACGATGCTCTCAAGCTATTCAAGAAAGCGGTCGAGAACTGCAAGCCGCTGCTTGAGGTAAAGACCCGGCGCGTGGGTGGCGCCAATTACCAGGTGCCGATCGAGGTGAATCCCGACCGGCGCACATCGCTGGCCATTCGGTGGCTGATCACCTACGGCCGCAACCGCGGCGAAAAGGGCATGATCGACAAGCTGAGCAATGAGTTGCTGGATGCTGCCAACGGGCGCGGCGCGGCCATGAAGAAAAAGGAAGACGTGCACCGCATGGCTGAGGCGAACAAGGCCTTTGCTCACTATCGCTGGTAGGACGGAAGTGCAGGGAATAGGGAATAGGGAATAGAAAACCTGTCCCTCATTGAACTGAAAGATCTAACCGCGGGACGAAGTGCCCGCAAGGAAGAATTGCCGTGGCTCGCACTATACCTCTGAATCGTTGCCGGAACATCGGTATCATGGCGCACATCGACGCCGGAAAGACGACAGCGACAGAGCGCATCCTGTTTTATACCGGCATCACCCACCGTATCGGCGAGGTGCATGAGGGCACTGCGACCATGGACTACATGGAGCAGGAGCAGGAGCGCGGCATCACCATTACTTCGGCAGCCACAACCTGCACCTGGAAGGATGTCCGCATCAACATCATCGACACCCCGGGCCACGTGGACTTTACGGCCGAGGTGGAGCGCAGCCTGCGTGTGCTTGACGGCGCGGTTGCGGTATTCGACTCGGTGAGCGGTGTACAGCCGCAGACCGAAACCGTTTGGCGCCAGGGCGACAAGTACAAGGTGCCGCGCATTTGCTTCGTGAACAAGATGGACAAGAACGGCGCGGACTTCGAGCACGTTCTGGAGACGATTCGCAAGCGCCTGGGCGCGCGGCCTGTCGCGCTGCAAATTCCCATTGGCGCCGAAGCCGGATTCAAGGGCGTCGTCGACCTCATCGAGATGAAGGCCATCCTATGGCATGACGAAGCCATGGGCTCCCAGTACGATGTCGAACCGATTCCCGCGAACCTGCTGAAGAAGGCCGAGGCGTTCCGGCTACAGTTGATCGAGATTATCGCCGAGACAGACGATGTGCTGCTTGAGAAATTCCTGGAAGGCGAGACGCCGACCATTGCTGAATTGAAGGCCGGCATTCGCCAGGCCACCATCGACCTGAAGGTCTTCCCGGTCATCTGCGGAAGCGCATTCAAGAACAAGGGTGTTCAGACACTGCTGGACGCGGTAGTCGACTACCTGCCCAGCCCTCTGGATAAGCCACCGGTTGAGGGTCCGAATCCACACCATCCCGCAACGATTGAAGTCCGCAAGCCGGATGACAATGAGCCGCTTTCGGCGCTCGCATTCAAAATCATTAACGATCCCTTCGGTAAGCTCTGCTTTGTTCGCGTCTACTCGGGTTCGCTCAAGACCGGCGACACGGTACTGAATCCTCGCACTGGCAAGACTGAACGCGTGGGCCGCCTTGTGAAGATGCATGCCAACAAGCGCGAAGACGTGAGCGAGATTCTGGCAGGCGACATCTGCGCCTGCGTGGGCATGAAGGAGTTGAAAACCGGCGATACGTTGTGTTCGCCGCAGCATCCCATCGCGCTAGGCGCAATCACGTTTCCTGAGACGGTTATCTCGGTGGCCATTGAGCCCAAGACCAAGGCCGACCAGGAAAAGATGGGCGTCGCGCTTTCGAGGCTGGCTGACGAAGATCCCACCTTCAAGGTGCGCACCGACGACGAATCCGGGCAGACGATCATCAGCGGCATGGGCGAGTTGCATCTTGAGATTCTGGTCGACCGCATGAAGCGCGAGCATAAGGTTGAAGCTAACGTGGGTGAGCCCAAGGTGGCCTTCCGCGAGACAATCCGCAAGACGGCCGAAGCGGAAGGCAAGTACATTCGCCAGACCGGCGGCTCGGGAAACTACGGCCATTGCAAGCTGCGCATCGAGCCGAATACGCCGGGCGCGGGCTACGAGTTCATCAACGCCATCAAGAGCGGATCGGTGCCCAAGGAATACATCAAGCCCATCGATCAGGGCGTGCAGGGCGCCATTGAGCTGGGCATTCTGGCCGGCTATCCGCTGGTGGATATCAAGGTTACGTTGTACGACGGCAGCTATCACGAAGTGGATTCGAACGAAATGGCTTTCAAGTTTGCCGGTTCGATCGCCTTCAAGGAAGCCGCGCGCAAGGCCAGCCCAGTGCTGCTGGAGCCGGTAATGGCTGTTGAAGTTACCGTTCCCGAGGAGCACATGGGAACCATCATTGGCGACATCAATTCGCGCCGCGGACGCATTGAGCATGTGGATCGCGTGGGCGGCTCGCAGGTTATCAAGGCCATTGTTCCTTTGAAAGAAATGTTCGGCTATGTGAACGACATTCGGTCGTCCACCCAGGGCCGCGCCTCTTATTCAATGCAGTTCGCGCGGTATGAAGAGGCGCCGCGCATGATTGCCGATGAAATTATCGGACGGTCGCAGGGGAAGTGAGAAAGGCAGTTCATAGTTCGTAGTTCACAGTTCACAGTAATAGCGCGGCAAGGGCGATTGGCTGGGGAACTGAGGACTAAGAACTGTGAACTACGAACTGTGAACTGAAGTACTGGGGCTGGAGCCGGATAGCCGGCGCCCCTGGTTATGAACTTGCAGTAAAGCTA
>CAYWMR010000119.1:0-11588 GCA_964458965.1 uncultured Occallatibacter sp.
ACTGGCTCTCGACAAAATAAAGCGTGTTGCCGTCGGCACTGATCTCCGCGTCGAAATTGACGATGCCCGGTTTGGCCAGTGAGACTCCGGGGACCAGTTCGACACCGGTAATGGCGCCATCGGCAAACCTGCCGCGGTACAGCGTGGACGCGGTTTGCGAGTAGCTGCGGTTGGACACGAAATAGAAGTTGCCGTCGCGATCCATCGACGGCACGCCCTCCAGATCGGGCGTATTCACCCCCTGAATCTCTCCGCGATATTTGAAGTGCAGGTCGTCGACGCGTTCCGCCCAATGCAGGTTGGTGTTTACCTTTGGTTCATTCAGGTTATTAAAGAACAGGTATTTCCCGTCGCGGCTAAGGAAAGGCTCCATGGCGTCGCCGTTGTAGCCCTCGATGGTTACCCGCTCCGGGTTTTGAAACGCGTTGGAGGTGGGAATGGCAAGCTCAGGGACGGACGAATGTCGGGAGCAGGCGGCAAGCGCAAGGACAAGTACCGGGAAGAATCGGGCGAGGGAACTGAAAATGCCGCTACTCCTGCTCCGCGATAATAAGCGGCCTGCCGTCGAGGATGATTGAGACAGTTCGTTACAGCGTGTCAAAAACATGCTTTGTGTCAGGGCACGACTTCAGTCGTGCCGAAAAGCGCCAGAATAGCGAGGGGTTTTAACCCCTGCGGGACGACCGATCTCAACACCACGGCGATTTCTGAAACACACTCTGCTCAATGCTCTTGTCGCCGCTGGCCATTGCATTCGATTTTAACCGGGTGGGTCGCGAAACACTCGGAATTAGCCATGGAAGTGCGGTACACTTCCGCAGCAGCATTAAGTTCGCATCGCAGGATGCGAGATTCAGTCGGGTCGACGGGTCGCCGCGGTCTTCCCCAGGCCCGGATCGCGCGGCATTCAACAATGTGTTTTGCTTTCATCGCGGGACGAACCCAAAGAGATTTGCCCTCGGATAAACAATTCCATTTTTCGATTGAAAGGACATTTCATGCGAACCATTCAAGGAGTTGGCGCCTTCGGCGATTTAGTCAGGCAGATTCAGACTCAGCTCAATTCCCAGGGTTTCAATACCGGCGGAGTTGACGGGCAATATGGTGGAAATACTTCAAAAGCAGTCTCTGGCTTCCAGACTGGCCAGGGCACGAACGCTACCGGCACAGTCGACGACCAGACCTGGGCCAGCCTGATGCAGGCCCCTGTTCCGGCCGTTGCAATGCGATCGTTGCAGCTGACCGCCAGTTTCGAAGGACATGGCTTTACGCTTGCTGTCGGGAACTTCGATGGCGCGGGGGTCACCTGGGGCATCATTGGCTTTAACCTCAAGAGCGGAACCCTTCAGCAAATTGTTCTCTCCGTCAATGCCTCGAACCCTGAGGTCGTAGCCCAGGCATTCGGAGCCAACGCGGCGCAGTTGCTGCAGGTTGTGCAAGACACTCCCGCCAACCAGATTGCCTGGGCAAATTCCATCACCGTTGGCGGTCGATCCCTTGCCCAGCCCTGGCTTGGAATGTTTGCCGCCTTTGGGTCGAACCCTGTTGTGCAGGCCGCGCAGATTGCGTCTGTAAATACGAAGTACATGACTCCTGCCATCCAGTTGGCCCAGTCTTACAACCTGGTCAGTGAGCTTGGGCTTGCACTGTGCTTTGACATCCGTGTGCAGAACGGCAGCATCAATCCCGCCGCCGCCGCGCAAATCGCCTCGCAACAGACGCCGGGAATGACCGAGTCCCAGTTGCTTCCCATCATCGCCACCGCGGTGGGGCAAAACGCGAATCCGAATTATGTTGTCGATGTGCTCTCGCGCAAAATGACCATTGCCACCGGAAACGGGAAGGTGCATGGCGCAAATTATGTCTTGGTAAATTGGGGCCTTGAAGTCGATTACCAGGCAGCCGAACTCACCGGCTCATAGTCCACTTCGCGTCGCCAGGAGCGTCTATGTTCTGCAGCCAGAGTGAGCATCGATTTCGATTGTAAAGGGATTGGGGCGAGCAGCCTAATCCCTAATCCCTTTTCCCTATTCCCTGCCTTTCTCACATCTTATCCATGTGCTGAAAGCCACCCGTGCCAATTATCATCAACGAAAACAGAATGAAGTTGTACGATGCATGGACCAAAACGCTGGCGGCCAACGAGCGGGTGCTGAGACGCGCCCAGCAGAGCACCAGGCTGACACAGACCAACAGCACAAACGGGCCCAGCGCAAAAGCGGTTTGCTCGGCGTGCATCAGTGCGAAAGGCACGCTGGTCAGGATCGAGGCGACAATCATGGCGCGGATCGACCACTGGGGATGGCCGTTGGGGTCGAGCAGATGGATTGGCTGGCCGACGGTCTTTTCGGCGATCCAATCATAGGCCGTACAAAGAGACGGCAGCAGAAAACCTCGGAAAGCGATCTCCTCAAAAAGTGGCGCGAACGTGACGCCGAAGCCGAACAGCAGCCACGCCGCTCCGGGCGATTTGAACATTTTGTCGATGGGCGCGTCTTTGGTTTCCTGGAAGATGATACTGTCGGCGAAGGCCAGGATGAAACACAGAAATGCCGCGCCGATGAGGCGCATCTTCAGATGCAGGGCGGTTGCGCCGTTCCATTGCAGGCCGGCAAAAAAGCCCTTGTGCCACACCAGCGGAAACAGCAGCAGGCACGCCAGCAGCGTCAGCAGGTATGTGGCGGACTGGTTGCCCAGCGTGTAATGAATGTCGGTCATGGCCTGGTCAACCGACGTGACGCCGAACATGTGAAAGTGGAGCGCGGACCAGGTGAGGACCAGGGCGCCGGCAGTCCCCGCAAAAGCCAGCACGCCGAGGATGGCAACATGGAACAGGTTCGGGATGCGCTCCGGCGCCATGGCCTGGGGGTGATACCAGGTTTGAAACATGGGGGTTTCAGCCCCGGGGTGGTCGCTGAGCGCATCGAATCGGAGCGCCTGCGCCGGAACTTGGTCCGCGGCCAGTGGCTGAGACGGCCAGGGTTCCAGTGGCCAGGTTTCCATTGGGTCTGGATCTGGGCTCAACGCAGGCGCAGGGGATTCCGTTGGCGCACCCCGATCCTCCGTGCCGAGGTCCACTTCGGAGTCGTGCTCCGGAAAGGTGCTCATGCGATCCCCGTTTTCTTCTTGCGCGGACCGGGCGACGTGGGAACAGACGTGTCCGGGGCCGGCCGCTTTGCTTTTGCGCGCGTGGAGGCCAGGTCGTCTTCGGCTGGGGTGTTGCGGCGGGTGCGTTTGGGTTTGGATGCTGAAAGCTCGTTCCCTCCCATCCTTTCCGCAGAAGGAACTGGAAAGGGTGGAACACCCGCATCTGTGCTCAACTTGGAATCCCCGCCGATGGGAACGGTTTCAGGCGCATCTTCCGGGTCAACGGTCGTAAGGCGCCCGTTGCTCGATGCGTAATAGCGCGTGAGAAACTGGCCGGTATAGGAGCCGGGAGTTGCGGCAATCTTCGCGGGACGGCCCTCGCCCACCAGGCGTCCTCCATCTTCGCCGCCTTCCGGACCCAGGTCGATGATCCAGTCGGCGTTGCGAATTACATCGAGATTGTGCTCAATGATGATCACCGAGTTGCCCAGGTCCGCCAGCCGGTGCAGCACCTCAAGCAATTTGCGCACATCGTCGAAGTGCAGGCCGGTGGTGGGCTCGTCCAGCAGGTAGAGTGTTCGTCCCGTCTGCCGCTTGCTCAGTTCGCGCGCCAGCTTCATGCGCTGTGCCTCGCCGCCAGAGAGCGTGGTCGCGCTTTGCCCCAGGTGCACGTAGCCCAGACCCACATCCACCAACGTTTGCAGCTTCTGGCGCACCAGCGGCACATCGGTCAGCACCGTAAGCGCGTCTTCAATGGTCAGGTCGAGAATGTCCGCGATGGAGTGCCCGTGGAACTTTACAGCCAGTGTTTCCTGGTTATAGCGGCGGCCGTTGCAAACCTCGCACTGGACGTACACATCGGGCATGAAGTTCATTTCGATGCGCCGCTGGCCGTCCCCCTGGCACGCTTCACATCTTCCTCCAGTCACGTTAAAGCTGAAGCGGCCCGGCTTGTAGCCCCGCTCGCGCGCCTCCGGAAGCATGGCGAAAAGGTCGCGGATGGGCGAGAAAACCTGGGTGTACGTAGCCGGGTTCGAGCGAGGAGTCCGGCCGATTGGCGACTGGTCGATGCGCACCACTTTGTCGATTTGCTCGGCTCCGGTCAGCGACTCGTGCGCTCCCGGTTCCTCACGCGAGCCGTAGATTGCCTTGGCCAGCGAGCGGTACAAAATGTCGTTGATCAGCGTGCTTTTGCCGCTGCCGCTCACGCCGGTCACGACCGTCATCACGCCCAGTGGAACGCGAATGGTTATGTCCTGCAGGTTGTGCTCGCGTGCGCCGGTCACGGTAAGCCACTTGCCTGTAAGGGGGCGCGGACGGGCGCGCTGCAGCATGGTTGCTGCGCCTGAGAGGTAGCGCCCGGTGAGCGACTCGGGGCAGGCCATGATCTCCCCAGGCGTGCCCTGCGCCACCACGTAGCCGCCCAGCCGCCCCGCTCCGGGGCCCAGGTCCAGTACATAGTCGGCGTGGCGGATGGTGTCTTCGTCGTGCTCCACCACCAGCACCGTGTTGCCCAGGTCGCGCAGCTTTTCCAGGGCATTTATCAGGCGCATGTTGTCGCGCTGGTGCAGGCCGATGGACGGCTCGTCCAGAACATAAAGAACGCCGCGCAGGCGCGACCCGATTTGCGTGGCCAGACGGATGCGCTGGCCCTCCCCGCCTGAGAGCGTGGCTGCGTTGCGATCCAGCGAAAGGTAATTCAGGCCCACTCCGCACAGGAATTCCAGACGCTCCACCACTTCTCGCCGGATTCGCTCGGCCACCAGCGATGCACGCGCCGTGAAGGTCAGGTTGATGGCTGCCGAAAGAGCGCGATTGAGTGGAAGCGAGGTAAAGTCCGCAATCGACAGGCCGCCGATTTTGACCGCCAGCGACTCGGGCCGCAGACGCTTGCCGCGGCAAACAGGACACGGCGTGGCGGACATGAAGTTCATCATGTACTCGCGATAGCCGTCGCTGCGAGCCTCATCGATGGAGTCGCGCAGAAAGCTCAGGATTCCGTGGAAGCCGGTGCGCGGCGCTTCATTCTTGGGCGGCCCGTATACAAGCAGGTGCTGCTGGCGCGGCGGAAGTTCCTCAAAAGGGAGTTTGAGGTCGATCGAGTAACGGTCTGCGGCCAGGTGCAACAGCTTCAGCAGATATTGCGAAGCGGAGCCCGGACCAAGGCCGCCATCCAGCAGCGGCTTTGACCAGTCTGTGATGACCTTGGCCGGGTCCAGATCGTAGAGCGACCCCAGCCCGTGGCACTCCGGACAGGCGCCGAACGTGGAGTTGAAGCTGAAGCTGCGCGGCTCCAGTTTGGGCACGTCGAGGCCGCAGTCCGGGCACGCCATCGAGGACGAGAACAACTGCTCATCGTGCCCCGTAACGGCGATAAGCGCGAGGCCATTGGCCAGTTGCAGCGCCTTGGCCACGGCGGTTTCCAGCCGCTTTTCAACCGATGGCTTGCCGGGGGCCAGCGGCGGTGCATCCGGCGCGGGCGCTTTCAGCAAAATACGGTCGACGATGGCTTCGATCGTGTGGTTCTTGCGCCGGTCTAGCATCAGCGGCTCTGACAAGTCCTGCACTTCGCCGTCGACGCGGGCGCGAAAGCCCTGCTGATCGAGTTGGTCGAGCAGGTCTTTGAACTCGCCTTTGCGCCCGCGCACAATCGGTGCCATCACGGTTACGCGCTCACCGCGGCCCAGCTCCAGAATGCGCTGCACGATCTGCTCGGCCGTTTGCCGCGAGATCGGCTGCCCACACTTGGGGCAATGCGGCGTGCCCACTGATGCGTACAGCAGGCGCAGGTAATCGTAGATTTCCGTGATCGTGCCCACCGTTGAGCGCGGACTCCGGCTGGTGGTCTTCTGTTCGATCGAGATGGCCGGGCTCAGGCCCTCAATCGAGTCCACGTCCGGTCGCTCAATCTGGTCGAGGAACTGCCGCGCATAGGCTGAGAGCGTTTCAACGTAACGGCGCTGGCCCTCCGCATAGATCGTGTCGAACGCCAGCGAGCTTTTGCCGGAACCGGAAAGTCCAGTCACTACGGTAAGCGTATTGCGCGGAATGCGCACGCTGATATCGCGCAGGTTGTGCTGCCGTGCGCCGCGCACCGAGATGTGTGTAATGGGCATGATGGTTCAATTTGGGAACGGTGGGCGGTTCCGGCGAAGGTGGAGTGAGGTTAGTCACCGGTTTGAAACACCCTGGGGGTATTCTATTGGTCAATAGAAACCAGGGTCAACGCGGCGTGTTTTCTGCGAGAATCTCAAAAGACGGATTCCTGCCGATAAAGGGAATGCCGGAATTGAACAATCGCTGTGGGTCGCCAGTTGAGGGCCAATTGAATCAAGGTGGGGCGATGACGGATCTGCTGAATTTGGCGATGTTGGTTTGTGCGGCGGTGGGCTCCATGGTTTTTGGAATCCTGTTGGCCTATGGAATTCTCCGCATCGGTTTCGCGCTGATGCGCCGCCCGGCGCGTGCAGCCGTCCTCAAGACGCAGCCTGAAGTGGCGCGGGCGCTCTGAACAGCAGTGGTTAGTGAACAGTGAACAGTTGTAAGTTCACTTGCCTTGCAGTTTGCCAGCGGGGTCGAATGGCGTGTTGCAGGTACCGGAAGGCTGACTTTGAATTTCAGAAAACTGACCACCGACCGCCGCCCGGATAAACTGACAACTTAAAACTTACAACTGAAAATTAATTCTGCGGATTTGCCGGCGGCGGCGGCGGTGGCAGCGTTTGCCCCGGCTGACCATTCTGTTGGTTCTGTTCCAACTGCTGCCGGCGCTGCTGTATCTCTTGCATTCGTTCCCTGGGATTGATGGGAGCGCCGGGGTTGAAGCCGGGACGGTTCGGCACCGGGGATGGTTGTGGAGCCGCATCATCGGCATCGGAATCCTCGTCGTTTGCGGTCGGTTGATTGCCCTTGGCGGCCTGGGCATCGCCGGCCTGCCGTGGAGTCAGCACGATCTCCCGCGGCGCTCCCTGACCCTGATCCCCAATCATCAGAACGTTGTAGCCCGAGCCTTGAAGCAGCTGTGAGAGTACATCGCGCGCCAGGCCCGGCCCGTATGCGCCAAAAACCCGCTGATCCGTTCCCAGCCCTTCCACCTTTGCGCCCGTGGCCGCCGAGAAATCGTCGAGGATCTGCTGCAGGCTGGAGTTTGCCGCCTGAATGCTGAGTCCCTGGCTGTCCCAGGTCACCGCCGCGTCCACCGGATGGTCGTTTGCCGGCCAATGCGGAACTTCCGCAACCGGCGCGGGAGCCTGAACGGGTACGGGAATTTCTAGCGGCGCCGGGGCGGCAGCGGCTGCGCTGGGCTTGGCATGGTGCTGAGCCGGTTTATGCGCCGGGGCTGGTGGCGTCGTGGTTGTTTGCGCGGCGGCGGTTGGAACGTCCAAAAGAAATGGGGCAAACCACACCATCGCTGCAAGCACCGCAAACGCAATCCATCTGCGATTCCAGGCCGCAGTGCACGGCAGCGCAGCCGGCAAATCACGGCTTCGCGCTTGAGTCTCTAACGCGGGTTGTGATTGCAGCCCCATCGGCTGGCGCATGGAATCCGGCTCTCCGGCCCGGCGGCGATAGCACTGGCTGCGTCCCGGTCGGCAAAAAGACCTCCGGACACCGCAATCGCTTACCGCTTCACTGTACTAGACTAACAGTGGCCCGCGGACGCTCACAATGCGCGTCTGGGGCAGAGAGGAAATGGCACGGGATGCGCCACTTCTCAAGGGTTTTCACGCTGGCGGCTTTGCTGGCCGCGCCATGCGCCGCCTATGCCGCCAGTTGCACATCGCAGGCTGAGCTGTTGCCTACGGATCGCAATGCGCTGGCTGCCGTTGGCGCGCGCCTCAGCGATGCCGTGTTACAGCAGAATTTCGACGCGCTGAAGACCGCCTTGCTTCCGGCCGAGTCCGGCGCGTGGGACGGGATTCACGATGCGGTCGAGTCTGCCGCGCCCCTGGTCAAGGGAGGGCAGGCGCAACTGAGGAATCTGTATCTTCTGGATGCCGCGAGCCAAAAGGCCACCGAGGACACGCAGTTCTTCTGCTCCGATGCCACCGGTGCGCTCACCGTCACCATTACCATGCCTGCGCTGCCTCCGGGCCGTTATGCGGTGGTCATTGCGGATGCGGCGGGAGCCCCGCTGGGCGGCCAGATGGGTATCATCCTGGCATGGGACGCCGTCGGCTCTCCGCAAGGATGGAAGCTCGGCGGACTGACCGTGCGCCAGGGCGTGCTGGGCGGGCACGATGGCGTGTGGTGGTGGTCGCATGCGCGCGAAGTGGCCAAAGCTGACCTTCCCTGGAGCGCATGGTTCTGCTATGACGCCGCGCGGTCGCTGCTGGTGCCGGTGGATTTTCTTTCCTCGCCAAATCTTGAACGGCTTGCCTCCGAGCAGGCGCTGATCAGAAACTCGCCCCAGGAGGCATTTCCCCTTACTCTGCCTGACGGCGATCGCAATTGGAAAATCGACTCGGTGCACCTGGACTTATCGCTGCATCAGGCCGACCTGGGCGTAACTTACGAGTCCACCGGAGTTACCGATCAGGCAGCGCAACATACTGAGGCAACTGCCGTCATGAGCGCGCTGCTGAAAGTGCATCCGGGCATTAGAGAGAACTTTCATGGGCTCTGGGCTTACGCAATGAAGGATGGCAAGCGGACGCCGGTGATGGAGCTGCCGATGGCGCAAATACCGTAGATCAGGGGTCAGGAAACAGGAATCAAGTCTGAATCATTTGGGATTGTCAGGAGGATTATGAACACACTGCCGCGAATTCTCGTGAGTCTTGCGTTGACCGGGTCTATATTTGCGCTCTATATTCCGCTCGCCATTGCTCAGCAGAAATCCACCGCCGACGCGGAACTGAACCCTCAACTGCCGCCCGGTTTGGACAAGCAATTCATGGATACCAGCGCCGACCCGTGCGTGAACTTCGCGCAGTACGCATGTGGGAACTTCCCCAAACTCTACCCGATTCCGGCCGACAGATCCGCGTATGGAACCGGCGCCCTGGTTGGCGAGCATACAGACTATGCGCTGCATGCGGTGCTTGAAAAGACGCAGGCCAACGATCCTTCGCGGACGCCCAATGAACAAAAGATAGGCGATTTCTACGCAACGTGCATGGACAAGGACGCGATTCAAGCCGCCGGTCTGAAGCCGTTGCAAGCCGAATTCGACCGTATTGCGGCTCTCAAGACCAAGGGTGAGTTGACCCGTCTTCTGGCCCACGATCAATTGATCAACGTGGCTGCTTTCTTCAACTATGGCGAGCAGCAGGACTTCAAAGACGCGCGCAAGCAGATCGCCGCCGTGGATCAGGGCGGATTGGGATTGCCCGAGCGAGACTACTACCTGCGCACCGGCGATGCCGCCGAGAAAACCAGGAAGCAGTACGTGCGCCATATAGCGAATATGTTGAAGTTGCTGGGCGAGCCGGATGCAACTGCCGCGGCAGACGCACAGAAGATCATGGAGCTTGAGACTGCGCTCGCCAAGGTCTCAATGGACATTACCTCGCAGCGGGATCCGAAGAATATTTATCACCCCATGACGGTGTCGCAGTTGGCAGCGCTGGCGCCGCAAATCGCGTGGACAACTTTCTTTGCAAGCACTGGCGCGCCCCCGGTGACCGAACTGAACGTGACCAATCCGGATTTCTTCAAGGGGATGAACGCGTTGATTGAATCCACCGATCTGGACACGATCAAGACCTATCTGCGTTGGCAACTCATCAATGGAATCCCGGGCACTGCGCTGCCCACTGCGCTCGACGATGAGGACTTCGACTTCTTCGGGCGCTCGCTGCGCGGCCAGCCTGAGCAGCGTGCCCGCTGGAAGCGTTGTGTCCAGGCAACGGACGGTGCTTTGGGGGATGCGCTCGGCGAAGTGTATGTGAAGGCCTATTTTTCCGCGGAGAACAAGCAGAGGACGGTGCAGATGGTCCATGACATCGAAGCCGCGATGGACACGGAAATCGGCACACTCACCTGGATGAGCCCAGAGACGAAAGTAAAGGCCAGGGAGAAATTGCACCTGGTCGCGGATAAGATCGCCTATCCGGATCATTGGCGCGACTACTCGGCATTGAAAGTGGTCCGCGACGACGCTCTGGGAAACTCGATGCGGGCAGTTGAGTTTGAGAGCCACCGCCAGTTGGCCAAGATCGGCAAGCCGGTCGATCGCGGAGAGTGGGGCATGTCGCCGGCCACCGTGGATGCCTATTACAACCCGAGCATGAACGACATCAACTTTCCCGCAGGCATTCTGCAGTCTCCGTTCTTTGATCCTGATTCAACCGATGCCGAGGTCTACGGGCATGTGGGCGGAATCGTGGGCCATGAGCTGACGCACGGCTTTGACGACCAGGGACGGCAATTCGACGGCAACGGCAATCTCGCCGACTGGTGGACAGCGGAGGATGCGAAAAAGTTTGAAGCAATGACCGACTGCGAAGTCAACGAATACGGTGGCTTCACCGTCGTCGATGAAGTGAAGATCAACGGAAAGCTCACCTTGGGCGAGAACACAGCCGACAACGGCGGATTGCGCCTGGCGTTCATGGCGTTGCAGGCGGACTTAATGCGCAAAGGCGTCGACATGAATGCGAAGGATTCGAGCGGCTTCACGCCCGCGCAACAGTTTTTCCTTGCGCATGGACAGAACTGGTGCGGAGCCACTCGCCCGGAGCAATTGCGATTACAGGTGCAGACCGATCCTCACTCGCCGCGTGCGTTTCGCATTAACGGTGTGGTGCAGAACATGCCGGAGTTCGGCCAGGCTTTCGGATGCAAGCCCGGCCAGCCCATGATGCCGGTGAATGCCTGCCACGTTTGGTGACGGCCTGAGACATTGCGAAGAGGAACGAAATGGACAAGGACTTGGCGGCAATTATCGATCTGCGTTCAGACACAGTAACCAAGCCCACTCTGGCCATGCGCGCCGCCATGGCGTCGGCCGAGGTGGGCGACGATGTCTACGGCGAGGACCCTACCGTCAACCTGCTGGAACGCCGCGCGGCGGAGGTCTTCGACCGCGAGGCGGCTCTGTTCGTCCCTACCGGGACCATGGGCAACCAGATTGCCATTCGTCTCTTGACCCAGCCCGGGCAGGAAGTGATCGCCGAGTCGCGGGCGCACATTCTGGATTGGGAGATGGCCACGACAGCGGTCTTTTCCGGCTGCCTGGTGCGCGCCGTCGCCGCCGAGCGCGGCATTCTGAGCTGGAAGCAGATCGAGCCGGTGATCCAGGGGCGCGGCGCCTTTCGCGCGGCTACCGGGCTGGTCGAAATTGAGAACACGGCCAACCTGGCTGGTGGAACAGTAACGCCGCTTCCGGTCCTGAAAGAAATCTGGGAAAACGCGAAAGAGCGCAAGCTCCCGACGCACCTGGATGGAGCGCGCATCTTCAACGCAGCCACGGCGCTGGGCGTCGATGTGCGGGAGTTGACCAGCGGCTTCGACACGGTGATGTTCTGCCTGTCAAAGGGGCTGGGCGCGCCGGTGGG